>CAMARB010000020.1 GCA_945860355.1 Chthoniobacter flavus
GGCCTCTTTGGAGAACCGCCCGTTCGGAGCGAGATCCAGATAGCGATCAAAATGATGCATCGCATCCATGGGACTCTTCAATTTCTCGTCATAAATGACCGCGAGCTTCTGATGCAGATCCGCCGTCTTGGCAGTGCCATCCAAAGCCGCCTCGTAAAGCCGGATCGCCCCGCGAAAATCGCTTGCCGCTGATTTCTTGTCGGCCTCAGCCACCCGCGACTGCCGGTCGTTGTCGACAATCCGATCGCATCCGCTCAAAGCCAGCGCGGCCATCAGCACCCCGGCCAGGCACCTCATCCTCATTTGAGCTCCTTCACCCTCGCCGTCAGCGCGTCCACCACCGTCTTGGCGACCTTGACCCGGGCGCACCACTTAAAGTTCGCCGGGATCACGTTCCACGGCGCGTATCGCGTGGATGTTTTTTGGAACACCTCCTCGGCCGCCGCATTGTGCTCGTCCCATTTGCGCCGATTCCGCCAATCCTCATCGTTGATTTTCCAGTGTTTATAGGGGTCGGCCTCGCGCCTTTTAAAACGCAGGAGTTGTTCGTCTTTGGTGATGTGTAAGTAACACTTCACGATCAGCGCTCCATCGTCGCTGAGCTGCCGCTCAAAATCGTTGATCTCCTGATACGCCCGCTTCCACTCTTTCTCGGTCGCGAATCCCTCGACGCGTTCCACGAGCAGACGGCCGTACCAAGACCTGTCAAAAACCACGCTTTGGCCGTACGGAGGCAGCTTGTTCCAAAAACGCCAAAGGTAATGGTGCTGATACTCCTCGGCAGTCGGCTTAACGATGGAATGCACCCGGAGAAGGCGAGGATCCAGCCGCTCCGTCATTCGTTTGATTGCCCCGCCTTTCCCGGCGGCGTCGGGCCCCTCGAAAACGACGATGAGCGTGCTCTTCATGTCACTGAGTTCGCGCTGCAACCTGAGGAGTTCAAGCTGAAGGGTTTTGAGCTTGGGCTTGTAATCCTCCTCTGAAATCTCCTTGTGCTCGAGTTCATCGAGGCGTTTGGCCTTCTTCAATCCTACAGGCTCCACAAGTTCGGCGATCGGCATGGCGGGTTTATAGCCCGGGGCTGGATTTGCGCAAGTGATGTCCCGTATCGGAAGGCGGCGCTTTCTCCTCGGGTTTTTCTTTTGACGCCGACAAACAGCTGCGCTTATGGTGCGCGCTCCGGTGAGGTGGCTGAGTGGTCGAAAGCACCGCTTTGCTAAAGCGGCATACTCGAAAGGGTATCGAGGGTTCAAATCCCTCCCTCACCGCTCTTTCTTTCCAGGTTTTTCGGGCCTTTAGGTTTTTGGGGCCTTCAGCTGTCCCCGTAGTTCAACGGATAGAACTGGCGTTTCCTAAACGCCCGATGTGGGTTCGATTCCCGCCGGGGACATTCACCCGCCCGGCGGCTCCAGCCAAACTGCCTTGAAAAACCCGACTGTTTCTCGGCAAACGCGCCGGGCCGGAACATCCGGCCCAATGGCGGGTCCCGGGAAGATGCCCCGGGTCAACGGCATCCCCTTCTGTGCGCACTCGTTTCTCCCTCCGAAATCCCCTTGCGGGTCGAAACCGAGCTCTTAGTATCGCGGCCCTTCCCAACCCCAACCCAACAACCTCTCCTCTCTCATGAGCCGAAAAATTCGCATGGGCATGATCGGCGGTGGCCGCGGCGCCTTTATTGGCGGCGTGCACCGCATCGCAGCAAACATCGACGGCCAAATCGAACTGGTCTGCGGCGCATTCAGCAGCGACCCTCAACGCTCCCGCGAATCGGGCGCGGACTTCTATCTCCCGGCCGACCGCTGCTACGGCACGTTCCAGGAAATGCTGGACAAGGAAAATGCCCTTCCGGCCGACAAACGCATGGACTTTGTCTCCATCGTCACGCCCAACCACATGCATTTTCCGCCGGCGAAAATGGCGCTTGAAAGTGGGTTCCATGTTCTCTCGGACAAACCGGCCACTTTCGATCTCTCCGAAGCAAAGGAACTCCAACAAATCGTCCAAAAAAGCGGGCTCCTCTACGGCCTCACCCACAATTACACCGGCTATCCCCTGGTAAAAGAGGCCCGCCACTTGGTTCACTCAGGCAAACTGGGCAAAATCCGCAAAGTTGTTGTGGAATACCCTCAGGGCTGGCTGGCGACGCGCTTGGAAGCCTCAGGCCAGAAACAAGCGGGCTGGAGAACAGACCCCTCGCGTTCAGGCGCGGCCGGCTGCATCGGAGACATCGGCACCCACGCGGAGAACCTCGCCGAATACATCACCGGCCTCAAAATCAGCGAGCTCGCGGCTGACCTCACCACGTTTGTGGAAGGCCGCCAACTCGACGACGACGGCAATGTCCTCCTGCGCTTTGAGGGGGGGGCCAAAGGTGTGCTCCACTCCTCCCAGATCTCCGTGGGCGAGGAAAACAATCTCAACATCCGGGTCTACGGTGAAACCGGCGGCCTGGAGTGGCATCAGAAAGAGCCCAACACCCTTCTGGTGAAGTGGCTCGACCAACCCATGCAGGTCTATCGCACGGCCAACGGCTACCTGAGCGCCGCGGCGGCCGCAGCGGGGCGCACGCCCCCGGCCCATCCCGAGGGCTACCTGGAGGCGTTCGCCAACATCTACCGCAACTTCGCCGCACACATCCGGGCGCACCTGCAGAAGCAGCAACCCGATGCGCTCGTGCTTGATTACCCGAAGATCGAGGACGGCATCCGCGGCATGGCGTTTATCGAGGCCGTCGTTCAATCCAGCCGCAGCAACGCCGCTTGGACGCGCCTGGAGGCCTGACCTCTCCCGGAGAAGCGTTCAAAACCCTCGCAGTCGTCTTTTAAAAGGGCGCGGACCTGTTCCGCGCCCTTTTTATTGTACTCGCGAGCACCTCCCTCCCAATAAGCTCTGGACTCCCCGGCGGCGCCCCTTAAAACTCCGCGGCCCTATGAGATTTGCCAATCAAGTCGCCATTGTCACCGGCGCCGGACGCGGTATCGGACAAGCCATCGCCATGCGCCTGGCCAGCGAGGGCGCGCGCGTTGCGGTCGTCAGCCGCACTGAACCCAACGCCAACCGCACCGCGGACGAGATCAACTCCAAATACGCGGGCCTGGCCAAAGCCTACGCCGTGGATGTCGCCAGCCATTCGGCGGTGAAAAGTTTGGCGGAGCAAATTTTAGCGGATTTCTCCAGGGTCGATATCCTCGTCAACAACGCGGGCCTCACCCGCGACGGGCTCTCCATGCGGATGAGCGAATCAGACTGGGACGTGGTGGTGGACACCAACCTCAAGGGCGCCTTCAATTTCATCCAGGCGGTCGAAAGACCCATGATAAAGCAGCGCAGCGGACGGATCATCAACATCGCCAGCGTGGCGGGGATCATGGGCAACGCCGGGCAGGCGAACTACGCCGCGTCCAAAGCCGGGCTTCTGGGACTAACCAAATCCATCGCCCGCGAGTTGGCCAGCCGCAACATCACCGCCAACGCGGTGGCGCCGGGCTTCATTCAAACAGACATGACCGACGTGCTCCCCGAGCAGGTGAAAACCGGGGTCACCGGTCAGATCCCCATGGGCACCTTTGGGCAGCCCGAGGACATTGCCTCGGCCGTCGCTTTTCTCGCCAGCGCCGAGGCTAAATACATCACCGGACAATGCCTGGTGGTGGATGGCGGTATGGTCATGTAACCCGGCCAGGAGCGCCGCGCAGAGCCGCCCCGCGCCGGACTTTTCCGGGCGCTCGGGGCGCCTCCAGCCCGCTCCTAGCGGTCCCCCATGCAGCTTTACCTCCTCCGTCACGCCAACGCCGACACCCCGGCCGCGACCGACTTTGACCGGGCGCTCTCCCCCCTGGGCGTCAACCAAGCCCGCACCGTCGGCTGGTTCTGCCGGGAACACGGACTGATTCCCGAGATCGTCCTCACCAGTCCCCTCCTCCGGGCCCGACAAACCGCGGAACATTTCACCCAAACCCTCGGGGTTCCCCCGGCGGAAGTGGCCTCGTTCCTGGCGAGCGGGATGTCCCCGCACATGGCGCTGACGGAACTCAAAGCCTACAAAGAGTTCGAGAACGTGTTGATCGTCGGCCATGAACCCGACTTCAGCATGCTCATCGCCGAGCTCCTCGGGTTGCCCTCTCCGGAGCATGTCTCGGTGAAAAAAGCGTCTCTCACCCGCCTCTCCGTCAAGAGGCTGCGGGTGGGCGGAGCGCGCCTGGAGTTTTCCCTCCCCTGCCGCCTGATGGCGCCGCCGCCCCCTCCGAACCCTTCACTCTAAGCCAAACGCAGTTATGATCGCACCGTCCGCTTCAGACACTCGCATCCTCTCGGATTTCGCATCCGACGCAGCCCGACTCATCCTCGAACAAGCCCGCGCGGCGATTGCCGAGCGCGGCACCTTCCGGATTGCCCTGGCGGGCGGAGAAACCCCCGCGGGCATCTACGCCAAGATGGCGGAGTTCGCAGCCGACCTGCCGTGGCAACGCGTGCAATTCACCTTCGGCGATGAACGCTGCGTGGCGCCCTCCGATGCCCAGAGCAATTTCCGCATGGCCAAGCAATCGCTCTTTCATCGCGCGGGCATCGCGGAGGGCAACGTGTTCCGGGTCCGCGGCGAGCTGCCTCCGGAGGAAGCCGCCTTGGAATACGAAGGCAAGCTGGCCGCGTTCGCCAGCCGTCTGAACGAGGCCCGCTACGTGCACGACCTGGTGCTTCTGGGCCTAGGGCCCGACGGCCACACCGCGTCCCTCTTCCCCGGCTCCCCGGCGCTGGATGAGGTCGAGCGCAACGTCATTCCCACAATCGGCCCGAAACCGCCGCCACAGCGGATCACCATGACCTTTCCGCTGATCAACGCGGCGCGCCGGGTTTTCTTCCTCGTCAACGATCCCGCCAAACAACCCGTCATTGACGACATCTTGGCCGGACGCAACGGGCATCCGGCCGGAAAAATCCGCCCCGACCACGGTCAGGTGACCTGGTTGATTGGCCGGAAGTAGATCTCAAACGCGGCGTCCGCCCGCAGCCGCCCCGGGAAGTCCATCGACCTCCCGGGGCATCGCGGATTAAAGCGTCTGCAGAAACTTGCGCAGATCGTCCAAACGCGGGCTTTTGGCGTGACGCACGTAGAACCCCGAAGTGGCGACGCCGATCTGCAAACTTGCGGCGAGGTCGAGTCCGAGCAGTCGGCCAATACAGAACCCGGCGTTGAAATGATCGCCGGCGCCCGTGGTGATTTTGGGTTTCAACGTAAAAGGCCCCACAACCGACGTGGATCCCGTGGCGTCCGAGGCGGCGGCGAACTGGGTGGGATGAATCACCACCGTGTCGATTTTGAGCGCATCGCGGATGAGCGAAGCGTGGTGGGTCACCGTGCCATAGGTTTCCTCGGGCGGCGTGATTCCGAGCACCTCGCCCACTTGGCGGCACTCGGCGAAATTCAAGCCGAGAATCACCCTGAAATGCTTCTCGAACTTCGAGACGGATTTGAGCGCGTCGGCGATGTCCTCGCGGGAACGCTTGGCCGGGTCCGCGAGATCGATAAAGAGCCAACGCCGGTCCCCGTCGAGCTGCGGCGCGATCCGGGTCTGGATCTTCTGCCAGATCCCGGTCATGTGGGTGAGCATCGTCCAGTTGACCAGCGCGATGAGAGAGGCCCCTGAAAAAAGCTCCACCAACTCAGCCTCGGGAAGGTGTTTGGTGAGATTGGCCCAGTTCACCTCCTTGAGGCTTTCGTGCTTGCCGAACATGAGCTTCCCGTCGTCGAACTCGATGGCGTCCGTGTATCCGGGCTCGGCGATCGAATGCACCGTGGCGCGTTTGGCGAATTCGGCGAAAACCGGATGCACATTGGGCGCGCCGAGATTTCCGATGTAGGTCACCCCGGTGCCGTAACTCCCGAGGGCGTTGGCCATAATCGGCCCGTTGCCACCGAGTTTGACCATCTGCGTGACCAACTCCGCGTTCGCGCTGTGCCCGGCGGCGGCCGCGATCTTGGAGGCGAAATCCCCCATCTGGTTCATGCGCAGGTACTTGGTGGCGGACTCCCTCTGGGCGACCACGTGCAGGATCGTGTCGACAAAACCGTCGAGCCCGACGACCACTTTCGATCGGGAAAGCCGGTTGCGAGCAACTTGGAGCCGTTCGGAGACCTGGAAGGCGAGGGAAGTCTTGGACATGGGGGCAGGGTTATAGGAGCCCTCCGGGGAGGGAGGCCAGAGCAAATTGGCCGGGCAGATCCGCCCATCCTTTTTCCTCAGGGCGCCCCCGGCTAAAACCCGCTGCCCGGCAGGACAGGCTCGAATGTCGCTAACTTAAGGACCATTTGGGACGATACGGTCCTCTGCAAATCTCCGAGTATGGAGGCTTGGCAAAGGCTCACGCCGCCGGTGGAGCCCAAAGTGGCACAGCCATCCTGGCTGTGACTGTCACAGATCACAGGCTGGAAGCCTGTGCCACTTTTCCCCCACCGAAACACCGCAAACCTCCCAAAATGAGCTGATCTTAGCGCCATTCAGGACAGGCTCCAAACCCCCATCCTTATGCGACTCGTCTGGCAGAGAAACGACCCGGCGAAGGGCGCCGAGCGACCGGACCGCACCCCCTCTCCGGGGCCCTCATTTACAATTCCTTAACCATTCACGTTGAGGGCCGACACAAATGCTTAACCCGGCGACGGTTCAATCGCCCTATGCCAGCCAAGCAACCTTCCCCAAAGGACAGGTGCCCCGCCGGCTCCAGAAACTTCGCCCCTGTCCACCTTCGGACCTTTGAACCGCCGTTCTGAACACAGGCCCCCCACTCCCCCCCGCCATGAAAAAACTGCATCCACTGATCGCCGTCGGACTCACCCTCGTGACTCCGTTCGCACCCCGCCTTTTCAGCGCCACACCGCCACCTCCCCCTCCTCAACCCGGAGCCGAACTGGCAGGGCTCACCGCGGAGCAATCCCGCGCATTCCGGGACGGCCTCCAAGTGTTCCGGGTGCAGAAAACGGCCGCGACAGGCCTCGGCCCGATTTTTAACAACGTCTCCTGCATCGTTTGCCACTCCGCAGGCGGCCCAGGAGGCGCCAGCCCGCGCAACGTGACCCACTTCGGCAGAAACACCAACGGGGTGTTTGATCCGCTCTCCACGCTGGGAGGCTCCCTGCTCCAAAACTCGGCCATCAGCGCCGCGGCCGCCGAGGTGATCCCAAGGCAGGCCAACGTGATCGCCCGCCGCCAATCCACGCCGATTTTCGGGGCCGGCCTCATTGAAGCCATTCCAGAAGCCACCCTGCTGCAAAATGAAGCCCGACCGAGCGTCGACGGGATCCGGGGGAAAGCCGCCCGGATTGTGGATATTGCAAGCGGCCAGAACGCCATTGGCAGGTTCGGATGGAAAGCCCAGCAGGCCACCCTTCTCGCGTTTTCGGGAGACGCATTCCTCAACGAAATGGGGATCACCAACCGCCTGTTTCCCAAGGAAAACGCCCCGAACGGCAAGGCGGCTGTCCTCGCCCAATTTGACAAAGTGGCCGACCCGGAAGCCGCTGTGGATCCCGTCACCGGCAAGAGCGAAGTGGACCGCGCCGCGGATTTCATGCGCCTCCTCGCTCCGCCGCCCACGATCGCGCCAAGCGCCTCCTCGGTTGCTGGGAGCGCAATTTTCAGAGGGATCGGCTGCGCCCAATGTCACGTGCCCTCGATGACCACCGGGCCCAACGCCATCGCCGCCCTCAGCCAGAAACAGGTTTTCCTCTACTCGGACCTGCTCTTGCATGACATGGGCACGCTGGGGGACGGGATCGCCCAGGGGGCGGCTGGAACAAGGGAGATGAAAACCGCTCCGCTGTGGGGGCTGCGCCTCAGCGCACCCTATCTGCACGACGGCCGGGCCGGCACGGTGGACCAAGCCATCCGCGCCCACGAAGGCGAAGGCAGTGGTCCCAGGAACCGCTACAACCAACTCACCACGCAGCAGCGCCAACAGCTCCTGGATTTCCTCAACTCGATTTAGGGGCCTGCGGTTGAGCGGCGCCTAATGCAGGCGCGTCGGGCCGGGGCAGTTTGAGCCGCACTTCCAACCCGGTGGGCGAAACGTTTCGAACGGTGACGGAGCCTCCGCAGGCGTCCAAGCAACTCTTGACGATCGCAAGCCCCAGCCCCGCGCCTCCGGTCTCCCGGGTCCGAGCGGCCTCCGGCCTGAAGAACGGATCAAACAACCGGTGCAACGCCTCGGACGGCACCCCCGGCCCGCTGTCCTGGATTGAGAGTTCGAAGGCCCCCTCCAAAGCCGCCCCGCGGATCCAAATCGGCCCGGCGCCACCGGCGTAGCGCACCGCGTTCCTGAGCACGTTTGCAACGGCGCGGGTGAACAACTCGGGCTCCGCGACGACCTCGGCTCCGGGCTCCAGCGCGACCCGAAACTCGGCGCCCTCGGCCTGCTCGCGAGCCATCGCGCGCCGCACCACGCTTTCAACATTCACCGGCTGGAGCTGAATTTCAGCCCGCAATCCTGCCTTCGTGAACGAGAGCAACTCATCGAGGAGACGCGACATGTGACGCACCTCCTCCCGCACGTCCTCCACATAGGCGTGCTGTTTCTCATCGGCTCGCTGCTCGAGCACTCCCAGGGCGAGTTCCATCCTCGCCAGGGGCGAGCAAAGCTCATGGGCGATATCCCCCAAAAACCGCTTCTGCCCGGTCACAAACTCCTGCAAACGGCCCGCCATGTGATTGAGCGACGCGCCCAGCTGGCCCAATTCATCGGAACGCTCCGTATCCACCTCGGTCTCAAAACGCCCCTGCGCCATGAAACCCGCCGCCCGGGTCATCTGCCTCAATGAACCGGTGATACCGCGGATGAGGGGCAGCCAGAGCAAGGCGGAGCCGAGCAGAATCGCGCCCCCGACCACAACCCAGGGCCGCAGATCCATCAACAACCCGCCCGACCTCAGAGAACTCGATGCGATCACGAGATTCACCGGCATCAGCGGACCGTCCACCGACGTCCGCAGAGGGAGATGCATTCCCACCCAATACCGGGGGGGCGCTCCCGTATGCAGGATGAACTTCTGGAACTGGGGACCCTGCATTCTCACGCCCGGAGGGGGAATCGGACGTGTTTTCGTCGGCTGGGGCGGGGCGACGCGACCGGCATCCTCCATGGGATGGGTTGGACCGGGCCGCTCACCCGGGGAATGCGGCGGCCCACCGGGCCGGCCACCCGGGGGCCGCTCCCCTGGTTCCCAATCCCCCGGGGGCCGAGGCCGCCGGTGTCCCCCGTGCAAGTCCTCGCCCCGGGGCGGTCCTTCTCCGGGCGGAAATGGAGGGGGCGCATCTCCGGGACGACGCCCGCGAAATTCCCGAAGCCGCTCAAGAACCTCCGAAGGCGGCTCGGCGATTTCGCCGGTGAGTTTGTCGCCGTTGCCCCTAAAAGCGGCGATTTGGACCTGGTAAGCGGAGGCAAACCGCGCGAGCACATTCCCCCACTGGCTTCGGGGCCGCTCCTCAAACTCTGCGGCAACCACTTCCCCCAACGCCTGCAACCGGTCTCCCGAGGGTCCCCCCAGCAACGAGTCCACCCCCAGCTGGAACCGAATCAGCAGCGTAAAACCCAGCGCCACCAGGAGGAGGTTGACCGCGCCCCAGACCACGATTTTGGCCGTCAGCGAAAACTTCACGGGCGTCGGGGAGAGCGGAGCGATGGGCACGGAACGGGCGGAATCAGGGGAGGTCGGCATCGGGATCAATCAGGAGATAACCGGCGGCGCGCACCGTCCGGATAAAACGGGGGGTTTTGGAGTCATCGCCCAGCTTTTTGCGCAGGGCGGAGATGTGGACGTCGATGGAGCGGTCAAAAACCTCGTAATTCCGCTCCCGGATTTCCTCAAGCAGCTGGTCCCTGGATTTCACGCGGCCTTTGGCGCGCACCAGCGAGAGCAGAAGATCGAACTCCACGGGCGTCAAAGCCAGCGGCCGGTGATCGAGCACCGCCACGCGGGACCCGGCATGGACGCGCAAAGGCCCCACCACCCATTCCAAGCCCGCGTCGGAGGCCGGGCCCTGGCTGGGAGCGCGCGACGATCGGCGCATGACGGCGCGCAAACGCGCCAGCAATTCGCGGATGGAGAATGTCTTGGGTAGGTAATCGTCCGCCCCCATCTCCAGTCCAACAATCCGGTCGGCCTCGTCGCCGCGCGCCGTGAGCATGAGCACCGGCACGTCGCTGGTGCGCCGGATCACCTTGAGCACCTCGATTCCGTCCATGCCCGGCAACATCAAATCCAGGATCACGGCCTGCCAGGCTTGAGCGGTCGCAGTCTCAGCGCCCTCCGGCCCCGTGTGCACGCTGGTCACCTCGTAGCCATAGGGCTCGAGATACTCCGCAATGAGCCGGCACAGCTTGCGGTCGTCATCAATGACGAGCAACCGGGGACGGTGAGAGGGAGAGACGACGGAACTCATAACAGGCAGGGGCTTGGACGTTATCAGGCCTCGGCGAAGCGCCGACCCGATTTTACATTCCCTTAACAACTTTCCCGGCCCGCCCGCATCGTCCCTTTACACAGCGACGCCATTCTCCGGGTCATTCAACAAAAGCGCACCCGTCGTGCCTCAGCCCGTGTTTCCAATATGATGAACCCCGCCACACTCCGTCGTTTGTTTTTCCTCTCCCTCCTCTGCGCCGCGTCGTTCGCCGCGCTCAAAGGATTCGCTCAAGGGCCGGACCGGCCGCCCTCGGCCCCGCCGCCCAACCTGCGCGGCCCCGACTCCGGGCAACCCGGCGGTCCCCATCATCACCCTCCCCCACCGCCGCCGCTTCTGGTGGCACTGGATGCCGACCATGACGGCGTCATTTCCGCGGAGGAAATCGCCAATGCACCGCAGGCGTTAAAAAGCCTCGATAAAAACGGGGACGGCCAACTCAGCGAAGCCGAGGTGCGCCCCCCGCGCCCACCCGGAGGGGACCGCGAATCCGGTGCAAAAGATCGCCCTCACCGGAAGCCGCCCGGCCCCGGTCGGCAGGGCGACGGCGCGCCACCAGCCCGCGGAGGAGGCCAGGAAGCCCATCCAGGAAAGCCGTCGTTGGGAGAAACGGCCCGCCAACCAGGCCATGAACCGCGACCAAAACCGCCCATCATCCGAGCCTTGGACGCCAACGGCGACGGAGCGATTTCAGCCGAGGAAATCGAGGCCGCGACAGCGGCGCTGAGAACACTCGACAAGAACGGCGACGGCCAACTGACCCGTGAAGAATTCGCGTTTCCGCCCCGGGGCGACCGGGGTGACGAGGAAGGCCGCCGCCCCCGGCGACAAGGCCCGCAACCGGGCTCGCCCTAGAGACGGAGCGCAGCGCCTATTTGGAGAGCGCTTGAGCCCGGTATTGACCGGGAGTCATCCCCGTCTTTTTCTTGAAAATGACGCTGAGATATTCCGTGTGCCGGAACCCGCTTTTCTCCGCCAGGACGTTGAGCGGGAAATCGGTCACCTTGAGCAACTCCTTCGCGCGTTCGATCTGCACCCGGAGGATTTCCGCCTTGGGTCCCCTTCCCAAGAAAGCCACGAACCTTCGCTCCAGCACGCTCCTGGAAAGCGGCACGGCGGAAAGAATATCGGAGACGTTGATGCCTTCGCTGGCATGGTCCCGGATGAAACGCACAGCCGCCGCGATGTGCCGATCCTCAATCGCGAGCACCTCGGTGGAACGACGCGTCGCGACGCCCAGGGGCGGCACGTAAATCGTGGAAGCGGGCCGGGGACCGCCGGCCATCATTTTTGCCAGGCATTCCGCCGCCTCGTATCCGATGCGTTCGGTGTTGGGGATCACGCTGGAGAGCGGCGGATCGGAGAGTTCGCAGAGCACTTCGTCGTTATCCACCCCCAGCACCGCGACCTGGTCGGGCACATCGATGCCGTGTTGCCGGCACACATTGAGAACCTGCTGGCCGCGAATGTCGTTGCACGCCAACACCGCCACGGGTTTGGGCAAACCCTCAATCCAACGGGCGACGTCCTCCTCGTGACGCAACCCGAGCTGTTCCTGTTTGAAGGAGGCCGTCGATTCGAGACGCTCCGGGGGGACGTAGACGTGGCAGGGCAGATCTTCCTCCGCCAGGCGCCGCACGAAAAACGCGCTGCGTTTGTCGGAGTAGTTCGCCCCGTCAAAGCCGCAAAACGCAAAATGCCGGAACCCGCGCTCGAGCAGATGATCCACGGCGAGATCCACCACGTCCTCGTCGTCGGTCTCAAGGACCGGCATCGGCAGGTCCCCGAGCAACCCGCGTAAATCCACCGCGGGCACCCCCAGTTTGGCGATCATTCCCGCCAACTCGTAATCCTCCACCCGCGCAATCACACCGTCGCCGCGCCAGCCCTCCAGCCACTCGGGAGGCGGATCCGATGCGCGGCGTTCCTGGAAAAAAACCGACCACGGGCCATGGGCCCGGACATACCGGGCGATTCCCTGGAGGAGCCCGCGGCCGTAAGCCCGGGAAGATTCAATGAGCAAAGCGACCTTCGGCCGACTGGGCCCGGGGCGGCGGCGTTTTATCGAGGGAGCAGGCTTCACCATGGGAGCAAAGAAAATCGCGGCAGACAGGTTGTATTGAGCGGGAGGACACGCCGGACCGCTCGGAGCAAGCCCCGAAAGCCGGCGGATGGACATGAGAGGAGCACTCTTCGGCGGGATGAGCAAAACATCAATTGCTTTCCCGGTTTTCGTCCGCCCCTCTTTGAGGGCCCCGGCGTTTTTACCTCTAAAAACTTCGGACTTTTCGCGCGGGATCCACAGGGGGGTTTCAAGCCGCCTCAAAACCTCATTTTATAAACGCATTAGTTCAATGACAGTTTCCAGGGAGTCGGCGAGTTTGCTCCAATGCGAGTCCCTCCCCTCCTTCTCCTTTTGAGCTGCACCGTTTCGCTTCTGGCAGCCGACCCGGCCCCTCTCTCCCACTCCTTCTTCATGGCGGGGAGCGAAACCCAGATTCTTTCCGGAGACGGCCAGGTTCTTTGGAAATATCCCGCAAGCACCCGGGACGGATTCGTGCTCCCCAACGGGAACCTTCTGCTGACGCTTTCCAAAAGCGGCGCCCATCCCGGCGGCGCGGTTATCGAAGTCACCCGGGAGAACCAAGTGGTGTTTGAGTACAAAGGCACCCAATCCGAGGTCAACACGGCCCAGGCGCTTTCCAACGGCAATATCCTGCTCACGGAGGCCGGGCCGAACCCGCGCCTTCTGGAAGTGGACCGCAGCGGAAAGACCGTGGTGGAGTTCCCCCTGAAGTGCCAGACCACAAATCACCACATGCAGAGCCGAATGGCCCGGAAATTGCCCAATGGGAACTATCTTGTGCCTCAACTCCTCGACAAAGTGGTCCGCGAATACACCCCCGAAGGGACGGTGGCCTGGGAATACCAAACCCCGACGGCCCCCGCCAACTGCTGGCCCTTCACGGCGATCCGCCTACCCAACGGCAACACCGTGATCAACCTGACGCACGGCAACCGCTGCGTGGAGGTGGATCCCTCCGGGTCCATCGTGTGGCAGGTCAGCAACGACGATCTTCCGGACGCCCCTCTCAAGGACCCGTGCGGAGCCCAGGCACTGCCCAACGGCAACGTGGTGATCACCAGCTACGGGGCGAAAAACGACGACGTGAAACTCCTCGAAATCGATCGGCAGAAGAAAGTGGTCTGGACCCATCGCAACGGGGAAAAGGGCGGCATCCACGCGTTCCAGGTCCTCGACACCAACGGCGTCCCCATTGAGGGCGCCCCCATGAAGTAGCGGCCCTCCGACTTTAGAACCCATGCAAGCCTCTCTCACAAGCCTCCGGAAACTCTCCGCGGATCGTCCGGCCTTCAGGAAACACGTGGCCCCCGGCCTCCTGGCATTGATCTCCCTGCCGGGTTCCCTCTGGAGCGCTTCAGGAGCGGATCACGCCCCTGAGAGCCTGGAGTTCTTCGAAAAACGGATCCGCCCGGTGCTTTCCGAGCAGTGTTACCGCTGCCACAGCGAGAAAGCCGAAAAACTCAAGGGCGGCCTTCATCTCGACAGCCGAGAGGACTTGCTCAAGGGCGGCGACACCGGCCCGGCCATCGTTCCGGGGGACGTGGAGAACAGCCTGCTCATCACCACGGTCCGCTGGAAGGACAAGGACCTGGCGATGCCCCCAAAAAAACCGCTCCCTCCCGAGCAACTCGCTGATCTCGAGGCATGGGTCAAAGCGGGCGCCCCGTGGCCCAAGGAAGAGGGCGCAAAATCGGCAAAAAAAGAGACCTTCAGCATCCAGAAGAGGAAGACTGAGCACTGGTGTTGGGCAGCGCCAGCGGCCCTTCCCCCGCCGACAGTGAGCGCGGCGCCCTGGCAAAAATCGCCGATCGACCCCTTTATTTTCAGCAAGCTCGAAGCCCAGGGCCTTCAACCCGCAGGCGAAGCGGATCGCCCCACCATGATTCGGCGGGCCACTTTTGACATCACCGGGCTGCCGCCCACTCCGGCCGAGGTGGACGCGTTTGTCGCGGACCAAAGCCCGGACGCATTCAGCCGGGTGGTGGATCGGCTCCTGGCTTCGCCCCACTTCGGGGAACGCTGGGGACGGCATTGGCTCGACCTGGTGCGTTTCGCGGAAACGCGCGGCCATGAGTTTGACCCCGCCATTCCCAACGCCCGGCACTACCGCGACTACGTGATTCGCGCCCTCAACGCCGACGTTCCCTACAACCAGTTTGCGATGGAACATCTCGCGGGGGATCTCACCCCGCCACGACTCGACCCGAAGTCCGGGGCGAATGAATCCATCCTCGGCACCGGGTTCTGGATGTTGGGGGAAGAGGTGCATTCACCGGTTGAAATCCGCCAGGACGAAGTCGAGCGCATGGACAACCGGCTGGATGTCATGGGCAAGACGTTTCTCGGCCTCACAATCTCCTGCGCGCGTTGCCACGACCACAAGTTCGACGCCATCTCCCAACGGGATTACTACGCGCTGTCCGGGTTCCTGATCAGCAGCGGCTACCGCCAAGCCCGGTTTGAGAGCCTCGAAGCCCACAAACAACTCGGCAGGGAACTGGAGACCCTCCGGAACTCTCAGCGTCCAGCGCTTCTCAAAGCCGCCACCCGTGCCCTGCAACCCGGCCTCGGGCGGATGTCCAAAACCCTTCTCGCGGCCGGAGACGCCCTGCATGGAACCCCGCCCGAAGAAGCCGCGCAAAAGCACCAGGCTGATCCCGCCGAAACCCGGCAATGGTTCGCCGAGCTGAGTGACGCGGAAAAGGACCCCAAACACCCGCTTTCTCTCTTCGCGAAACTCGCCTCGGAAAAAGGCTTGGACACACCGGAAAAATTTTCCGCACGCCTCAAGACCCTTTTGGCGGCGGCCACGGGTGCCCCGTCTCCGGCGGCGATTCCCGCGGAGAGCGTGGTGGTGGATTACGCAAAACTCGATCCCCGCCACTGGCTGCAGGACGGTTTGAGCTTCGGTTCCCAGCCCGTGCCTGCGGGGGCGCCCCTTTTTGACGCCTCCGGCAATGGCGTGTTCCTCGGGATCAACACGCGCGGAGCCGCCGTCCGCGACGGGTTTTGGAGGGATCTCGCCGTCAAAGACTCCGAGCGGGACGAGGGCAGGCTCGGCCAATGGGAACGCGGCGAGCAAACCCTGCGCACACCGGACTTCACGCTGAAGGGCAAGGGGCTCTGGTATCTGGTCAAAGGCAGCGGACGCGCCTACGCGGCAGTCAACTCCCACCTCATCATCCAAGGTCCCCTGCACAGCAAGCTCCTCTTCGAGTGGAAAACCTCGGAGCCAGGCTGGCACTGGCAAAATCAGGCGCTTGAGACCTATCAAGGCCATCGGTTGCACGTGGAGTTTAGCCCGGTCCCGAACGGCGACCTGAGCATCGCCATGGTCGTGCAGGCCGACGAACGGCCCCCGCTGCCGCCTCCGTTCAACCCGCTCATTGTCAAGGCGCTCGGGAACCAGACCTCGCTCGCCTCGGCCGCGGCGGCGCTGGAGAAAACATTTCAGGAAGCGGCCGGTCAACTCAGCGCCGAGGCCATCGCGCTGGCGCCGGCAGCGGAGGATCGCGCGGAAATCGCCGATTGGCTTCTCCGCAAAGCGCCGCTCTTTGCTCCGCAGAACAGCCCCGAATCCAGGGCGTTGGCCGACGCGGGCGCCGGATTCATCGCGAAACAAAAAGCGCTTTCCGCGAGGATCCGCCCTCATTCACAAACGGCTCCAGCCGCGTTTGACGGGAGCGGCGTGGACGAGTTCCTCCTCGTGCGCGGCCAATCCAAATCGCCCGGAGCGCAGATCCCGCGCCGGTTCCTGGAGGCCATCGCGGGGCCTGAGCCGATGAGGATCAAAAGCGGGAGCGGGCGCCTCGAATTGGCGCAGCAAATCACCGCAGCCAGCAACCCGCTTTTTGCCCGGGTGATGGTGAACCGCGTGTGGCATCACCTCTTTGGGAAGGGAATCGTGCCCACCGTGGACAACTTCGGGGTCCTGGGGATCAAACCCTCGCATCCCGAGCTGCTCGATTTTCTGGCCCTCCGGTTCGCGGGCGAACACCGCTGGTCGCTCAAATCGCTCATTCGCGAGCTGATGCTCTCGCGAGCCTACCGGATGTCCAGCCAACCCAACGATCTTGCGGCGGAACAAGCCGACCCCGAGAACCTGCTCCTGCACCGCATGAACGTCCGCAGGCTGGAGGGTGAGGCCATTCGGGACGCCGTGCTCGTCGTTTCGGAACGGTTCAACCCCCAAGTGGGCGGGCCCAGTGTGCCGGTTCATCTGACCAGTTTCATGGAAGGCCGGGGTGCACCGACGGAGAAGGGCCCTCTCGACGGAGACGGGCGCCGCAGCATTTACACCATCGTGCGGCGCAACTTCCTGCCGCCCATGATGCTCGCATTCGACACCCCGATTCCCTTCAACACGATGGGACGGCGGAACATTTCCAACGTGCCCGCCCAAGCGCTGATCCTGATGAACGACCCTTTCATCGTGGAGCAGGCCCGGGTCTGGGCCAAAAAACACGCCGCGCTCGCCGACGCCCGGCAGCGGATCTCAGCCCTGTATCGGGATGCGTTTGGGCGGCAGCCCACTCCCGAGGAAACGGCCAGCGCGCAGGAGTTCATCCGGGATCAGGCCAAGCTCTATCAGATCCAGGATCCGAGCGATCAGAAGCCCTGGGCCGACCTGTGCCACGTGCTCTTCAACACCAAGGAATTTATCTACCTCAACTAACCCCTCCCCTTATGCACTCCTGCGGCAACACCTTCCTGAATCGGCGTGACATGCTGGCCCGCTGCGCAAACGGCTTCGGGGCACTCGCCCTCACCTCCCTGCTCGGCGACAAGGCTTTCGGCGGCATCCTTCAAGGCGCGGCGACGAACACGAGCCATCCTTTGGCTCCGCGCAAACCCCATTTCCCAGCCAAAGCCCGCAACGTCATTTTCCTCTACATGGACGGCGGCCCGTCTCAGGTCGACACATTCGACCCCAAGCCCCGGCTCACGGCGGAACACGGCCAACCCTTTGGGATGAAAAAGGAGGCCACGCAGTTCAACAGCAACGGCAACACGCTGGCGTCGCCCTGGGAGTTCAAGCAGTACGGCCAGAGCGGCATCCCGGTCAGCGACCTTTTCCCCCATGTCGCACAGTGCGTGGATGACCTCGCGATCATCCGCTCCATGACCAGCGAGTTCTCGGAACACACCAACGCCAATTATTTCCTCCACACCGGGAGCGGATTGCAGGGGCGCCCAAGCATGGGCGCCTGGGCGGGATACGGACTCGGAACCGAGAACGCGGACCTGCCGGGATTTATCGTGCTCAACGGCGGCCTGATCCCCGTGGGCGGCCTCGACAACTTCAACAGCGGTTTTTTGCCCGCGTCCTACCAGGGCTCGATCTTCAAGCCGGGGGCTCAGGCGGTCGCCAACGTCACGCCCACCGAAACCAGCGCGGATCTCCAGAACAACAAGCTGGCGCTGATGAAGAGACTCGACCGGGGCGTGGTTTCCCGGTTTGGAAAACTCGACGCGCTGGAGAGCGCCATCTCCAACTACGAACTCGCCTACCGGATGCAGGCGGCCGTGCCCGAGCTCATGGATCTCAAAGGCGAGACCGAGGCCACCAAGGAACTCTACGGCCTCAACGCCCCCTTGGCGCAGACCAAAACGTTCGGCACCCAATGCCTGCTGGCGCGGCGCCTGGTGGAACGCGGGGTGCGTTTTGTGGAACTCACCTGCCCCAGCGGCGGCGGCGACCGGTGGGACCAACACGGCAACCTCCGCGAGGGCCACGAGAAAAACGCGCGGTTTGTGGATCAACCCATCGCAGGACTCCTCAAAGACCTCAAGGCGCGCGGCATGTTTGAGAACACGCTCGTGGTGTGGGGCGGCGAATTCGGGCGCACCCCTTTCGCCCAGGGCCAGGATGGCCGCGACCACAACCCCTTCGGGTTCACGATGTGGATGGCCGGCGCGGGCGTCAAAGGCGGCACGATTTACGGGGCCACCGACGACTACGGATACAAGGTGGTGGAGAACACGGTCTCCATCCACGATCTCCACGCCACCATTCTCCATTTGCTGGGGCTGGATCACACCAAACTCACCTTCCGTTACAGCGGCCGGGACATGCGCTTAACCGACGTATACGGCGAGGTGGTCAAAGAGATCCTCACCTAGGAGCATGTCTGCCTTCGGCCCTTTTCCACCAAAGCCGCCGGTTTCTGCCCCTGGCACTGCCCCTCAACCTCAACAAAGCTGCGAGAGCGGGCATCTAACAGCGCTGAGATTGATACACATGCGTCAGTCCGACAGGCTGCTAGGGAAAGGCGGCACGCCTCTCGGGGGCTTCGAACGGATGCTGCGCGTTGAGTTTCTCCAACATTGGGATGGGCTCGCCGATGAAACCCTCGTGGGCCCCCAGCATCCCGGCGTGGAATTCGTCGTCGCAGAGAAGCGGGGGAAGATCAACCCGATGACGAAGGGTGCGTTGAACGATCTCAAGAAGGCCTTGGAAAAGGCCAATGAGAAGGTGCGGGCGTTGGGGCAGCGTCCCCTCCACGTGACCAAGAATCCCTTCGGGTATCGCAAGACGCGCCATAAGGGCCCGGCCAAAAAACCAGCGCAACCCTACAGCCTCTTTGCCCTGGCCAGTCTGAAGTTTGCCAAGCGCAGCGTGCCGGGAGCTGAGGCGTTGCCATTGAGCGCCGTCGACCCACTTTTTTGCCGCCCGATTTCTGGCGCAGCCCCTTTTGGCCTTCGCCAACCCTCCATTTTGAATCCAACAGCGGCCCATTTCGTGCTCAGACGTTTTACCAACCGTCACCAAACCACGATACGTCACTTTGAACGCGCAATGAGACTTCCCCTATTGGTCGGCAGCCACCGGAAACACTCCCTTGGGCTCGGCTTTACGCTGATTGAGTTACTCGCGGTTTTGGCGGTGATCGGCATCTGCATGATCATCGCGCTGCCACACCTCAGTGAGAATGGACGCGGCCCTTCCATCCAATCTTTCACGCTCACCACGGTCTTTGATTCCGCCCGCTCGTTGGCCATGGCCCGCTCGACCCGGACCCGCGTACTTTTTCACAACGATCCCGCCGATCCCGAACGCTACCGCCGATGGGCCGGAATCGTCGTCCAAGCAGGGGTCGACGCCAGCGGACAGCCCATTTGGCAAAGGGAAGGCCCCCCAACGGTTTTCCAAACAGGGACCTTCTATTTTCCCACCCCACCGGAAAACGGTGCCTTGGCAGCCATCCCGATGCGATTCTGGACCTCGGGCACTGAGTCAAACTATCAGGCCTACGAGTATGACCCGGCGGGCGCGATGTTGCAGGCTGGCAACTCAATCATGCTAGTGAGCGGCTACGTTGAGGCCGGCAGACTCAGGGTGCCACGCCCCCCCCAACGCGACGGCTTTTTTCTCCGCCCCTACGGCGGCATCACTGCGGTCGATCGACCCGACCAACTCCCCGCCCCAATCGAATGAACGCGTCATCAAACCGCTGGCCGCGGAATGGGTCACGCCGCGAGCACGGATTTACTTTGGTCGAGGTTGTTTTGGCTTTAGGCATCGTCTCTTTTTCCTTGGCGGCGCTGATTGGAATGATTCCCGTCGCCCATGGAGTCCTGCGTGACAGCGGGCTGCGGGGTGAATGCGATCGATTTCATGGCATCCTGCGCCAGCAATTGAGCGGAGCTGGCTACATAGCTTCAGCGGCGGCGCTCGACCAGAATCGCTACCTCTATTTCTACCGATACACAGGAAACACCAGAGCCCGTTCCGACACCTCGTTTGAACCCAACCCAAACGACAGCCTCCTCCTGCCCTGCCTAGGTGCGCGCTGGCAGGATGACCCTTTACTCACAGCCGATCTCGCCGCGATTTCCGGACCGCTCTTTAGATTAAAGCTCACCCGCTTGCCTGCAACGCCTGCGGCCCTGACACCCCAGGCGGCACTGACACCCCCTGCCATCCCGGCCTGGGCGGTGCTTGAATGTGTTCCATCGGGCACCATCGGCGGCGCCGCACAGTTCGTCGCCAAACAGGCGGTCACCCTCAGACCATGACTCAGACCATCAGCCGGCCGGCTTCAGGCGCGGCGGCGCAGCGCCATGGCTTCACCCTGGTTGAATTACTCGTCGCAATGGCTGTCGGCACCATCGTGATTGGCTGCGCGTTAGCCTCGCTCAACGCCCTTTCCAATCAGTGGCTAGTCAACTCCGCCTTGGTGCGCAGCCGCGCCGAAGCGCGCCTCACCATGGATTGCCTGAGACGCGACCTCGAATCAGCCTTGCGCGCGGCGCCCGGCGACTGGCTTCTCCTCCGCCCTTCCACCCTCGCCACCGGCGGCGCGCCCGCTTCAAACGAACTCTATCTCCTCGCCACCTCACAGGATCACACCACGAACCAACTAGGCGACGTCTGGGCTCTTGGCTACGCGCTGGCCTTGGCTGATCCTTTGAATTCAGGCGGCCCCGATCCACGCCGCGCTCTCTATCGGCTCCGGCTCAATCCCCCCGACGTCTTCGCCAACGGCATCGAATCCACTGACTGGTGGAACCTGTTTTGGTTGCCGCGGCGAAGCGGCCTTGATGCCCCGCCAAATTTGCTCGCCCAGAACGCAGTGTTCCGCTGCGAAGCCATTGTGGAGGACCGCGCCACAAAAATCAGCCACCGCGTCCCGCTCGATCGCAACGTGCGCATCAACGCGACCGGCGTGGTGATCGACCCGCCGCTCGCCGCGCTGCAATCCAGCGCCCTCAGGCTCACCGCCATCAACCTCAGCCTTGTCATTCTCCGGCCCGAAGGTCTCACCCTGCTGCGCGAACGCCAGGTCCTCACCGACGACCAATGGCGCCGCTTCGGCGACACCTTTTCGGAACGCATCAATTTCTAAAGCTCATGTTATCCATCTCTAAAACCCGCCACCGCCACCGGCGCCGCGCGGCATTTGCACTGCCCATGGTGCTTATCGTCATCGGCGCCTGCCTGATCCTGGTCGTGGCTTTGCTGCTGATTGCCCAACAGGAGAACCGTTCGGAACTGGCAACTCACACTTTGGAAAAAGCCCGCTCAAATGCGCTCTTCGCCCTGGACCAAGCGCTCGCCCAACTCCAACAGGAGACAGGTCCCGATCAACGCATCACCGCCACCGCCGCAATTCTCGACACCGACTCAACCACCACCAAGCTCGACGGTCTCGATCACCCGCAATGGACCGGGGTGTGGGACTCGTGGCCCACCTGGCTCAATGCCAGGGATCCGGTCAGTGGCCAAACCATCGCTGACACATACACGCCGGGCCGCGAAAGACGTTTCCGCCGCTGGCTGGTGTCAGGATCCGACCCTGCGGCGCTCACACAACTCGGAGCCCCGCGCACAGGAATCACTCCGTTAAACGACACCAATTCAACATTATTGGTTGGCAAAGGATCCGCCGGCGCCCAGGAACTCAGCCCGGACGAACCCGCCGTCACCAGGGAGGTCCGTGCCGCACTGGTCGAGCTCCCCAAGGACACCAACCAAACCTTCGCACCCGGCGCCTATTCCTGGTGGATCGGCGATGAAGGCAGCAAGGCGCGTCTGAACCTGCCCAGCGCAGATCCGAACCAGCCTGCGCCGGAGTCATCGATTTTGAGCATGAATGCCGCAAGTCATCGGCGCGCCGGGCTGGGCTGGTCTGCGCGTTTATCTGCCGCAGAAAACCAGGCGTCAAAGGCGCGCCGCTGGCTAACCAATGCGATGTTAAGCGCGGCACCCGGCGGCCCGCTGGCTGAAGATGTGAAGCCCTCCTTCCACCATCTCACCACCTGGTCGGCGGGCGTGCTCGCGGATGTGCGCGGCGGCGGGCTCAAAAAGGATCTCTCGCTCCTGTTGGAGTTGGACAAGCTGCCCGCGCCCTACTTCGGTATCTCTCGTCCAACCACCAGTCCCGTGCGGCCCGCCGTCGATCTCCCCGCCTCGCTTTACGCCAGCAATCTCTCCTCCTGGTATTCCCTGCAACAGCACTACCAGCTCTATCGCATCGACGCACAATGGCAGCCACCCGCAGCGCCCAATAGCAATGCCGGAAACTTTCTGGCCTACCTCCAAGGGGTCGATGCCAACCATCCCGATCCCGACGGCGGCGTGTTCTGGCTCGGTAATAAACCCGCGATCGATTACTATCTCTATGATTTGGTCAACTCACAGGGCAGCTACCGGAACTGGTTGATTCCCAAGTTGGAAATGGTCGTCCAAATCCAGCGCGAACCCAGCGGCCCGACCAGCTCAAAGTACAAGCTCATCTATAACCCGGTCTATACCCTGTGGAATCCCTACAACGTCACCCTGCGGATCCCGCCAATCACCTTCACCACCGGCGTCATGCCGGTCCGCTTTCGCTGCTATCGCAATGGCGCCATGACCAATAACTGGGCGGACCTCCCCAGCCTCGCCGCCACGGTTTACTTCCGCAACAGCTACGGCCCCGTCGGGTCCCCTGACCGCTCCTGGATCGTCCTCGCCCCTGGCGAATCCCGGGTCTTCTCCGCTCCCAGCATCCGCGCCCAGCAGGGCCAGCTTTTGGAAGTCTATCCCGGCTACGAACCAAACGGCGGCGGCTGGGATGGCTATCTGTTTGGGGGCGCGGCCATTCCCGATGCGGACACGGTAGAGCTGGCGGTCAAACTCGACCCCACACGCCTCTCCGGCGAGAACGATCACCTCCTCGTCCGCAGTTGTCCCTGGGAATATCCCAACAACGGCTTCAGCCCATGGCATATCTCCTACGTTGCCGTGGGCCGCGACATCGAAGTCGTCCCCGACCAACCCGGCACACGCGCGCTCTTCCCCGACCGGACCAATACCAATCGGATTCCATTGGCAATCTTCAAGGCGATGCTCAAAAGCGGCCAACGACTCGACGGCACCGCCGCCGATTACCCCGACTATCGCAGCCGCAACTTCATCCACGCCAACCCAACCACCACACGCCCGGCCCTCAACTCCGCAAGTGACAAGTATCTCGCCAGCGCCCAATACGAATTTGTCGGCGTCCGTTTGGGCGGCTCGCTGGACCGTAACCTGCCACAAATCGCGATGGATAACCGCCATTCCTTTATCGGCTCCGGCAACGACGCGGCCGAAGGCCAGCAATTCTGGACGGCCCTGGAAGTGCCCACCACCCCGCCCATCTCGCTTGGACAATTGCAACACATCAAACTCGAACCAGGCACCCGCCGCCTTGACGCCTCCAGCCTTCCCCCCGCCAGTCCGCAACCCGCCTCGCATCTCTGGGACGTCGCCGCCAATCAAGGCTACGGCTTCGCCAACTCGTTTGCGCACCCGCTGATTCCGGGCGACAAAATCTATCAACTCCACAGTCTAAATCGCCGCAGACCCAACCAATACGATCGACTGGCCGACACTTGGGACCACGGTCTGCTCAACAACGACGCCATTTTTGATTCCTGGTTTTTTTCCGGAATCGCGCCTCAGAACAGCGCCGGCTTCACGGCGAAGCGCGACCTGACACAAGTGCTCAGTGACTTCGTTAATCAAGCCAAGAGCCTGCCCCATTCACGACTCAGCCTCTGGAGCAAAGAGCTCGGCGGTATGAGCATGGTCGCCCGGCTCGTCGCCGGCGGCAAACCCCTCACCGACGGGTTCAACAAATCGGCCGCTCACCTCGTCAATCTCGGCCAGTTTAATGTGAACTCGACCTCCGTCGAAGCCTGGCAATCCTTATTGGCCGGGCTGCGCGAACGCAACATCGCCTGGCTGCCTCCGGCCGGCGACCAACGCAGCACCACGCCGGCGGGCAACGTGGTCGCGCTCTCGCGCTTCACCTTGCCGAACAGCAACGCAGAACCCGACAACGCCTACCATCCAGCGGCATGGTCCGGCGTGCGGTTCCTGACCGAAGCCCAGATCAATCGCCTCGCCATCGAGATCGTCCGTGAAGTCAAAGACCGCGGGCCGTTCCTTAATCTCAGCGATTTCGTCAATCGCCGCCTTGCAACCGATGACACCGGGCTGGCCGGGGCCCTCCAGGCCGCCATCGATTGGGATGAAAAACATGGCCGCACGCCCAACCCGGGCGATCCACAATCCATCAACGGCCGGTTCAAAGCCCCCAGCGATCGAATCGAGACAGCCGACATTGCCACCTTTGGCTACGAGAATCCAAAAGCCGCCACCGGCTCCCGTTGGGCAGGCATCCCAGGCTATCTCATCCAAGGCGATCTCCTCACCCCGCTCGCACCGGTTCTGGCCACTCGCTCTGATACTTTCCGGATTCGCGCCTACGGCGAGACCCGCCTGAAAAGCAACGGCCAGGTCGACACCCGCGCCTGGTGTGAAGCCATCGTCCAGCGCTTCCCGGAATATATGGATCCCGCAGACCTGCCGGAGACGGCCCCGGCGCAATTACGCCAACTCAACAAACAACTGGGACGCCGGTTCCAGATCATTCATTTCCGCTGGCTGACATCAGAAGATATATGATTTCCAAAAACACATTGCTGCGGATCTGTCTTTGGCGTGGGCTGATCCTCATTGCCGTCGGCACCGTGCAACTGGCCGAGGGACAAAGCCCGGCCCCCGCGCCAGCAGCCAAGCCGGCTCCCAGCCGCACCCTGCGAATTGCGCTTACCGATTCGCACTCACCCCTCCGCGAGATCATCGTCCAAACCGCTGAGAAGGAATTTCAGACAGTCACGCTCGACCCCTACCGGTTGAGTGAACCACTGACGCTGAAGTCACAGCCGACGCAACTCAACTTTCTCGGCAAACCACCGGGCAGCGTGCCTACGCAGCCCATCGCCACAGTCGCGGTGCCCGAAGCCATGAGGCATCTCTTGGTCGTGCTCGAGCCAGACTCAACCAAGGAATCAGGTGCGCATCTGGCGTTCGTACTCAACGAGGCGGATTTCCCCTCGCAGAGCATCTGGTTTCTCAACGGGACACCGCGCTCGATCGCCATTCAGTTGGGTAACGAGTGGCAAACCATTGTCCCAGGCGCCTCCCATCTGCTGCGGCCAAGCGCCAAAGACGGCGAAGCGTTGGGTGTCCAAATGGTTTTCTACGAGAAAGAAAAATGGCGGGCCTTCTCCTCCACCCGCTGGTCGCTACCAAGAGGTCAACGGCACCTTGTTTTCTTTAACGTCAACCCGCGCACCCAGCGGATGGATTACAATTCATTAACCGACTATCTCCCTTACTAACCCACCACAGCAGTCACAACGCATTGTTCTCGAGCCTGTCATGCACTGTGACGCCCCGGTTTTCCAAGCCGACGGCGTTCCCGGCAATGCCGCAGCGCCCGATCAGCGGAGGTGAACGCCCGGCGGGGCGGGTTGGGCATTCATGCGCGGGGCGCGCCCAGCGGGCTGCGTTGGGCAAGCGTCAGATTGGCCGACGCAGAGAGGCTGTCGAGTTGCGCGCGCTTTTTGGCCGGGCACCAATAGCGCACCTTGCGGTGCCAGGGGAGTTCGATGCCTAAGGGAGGCCTGCCGCGTTTCCCTTCTGGGGAGAAGAACTCAACGCCCCCCCACCAGAAGGCTCCGTGGCACCACGGACTCCATTTTAGCGAGGAAGCAGTCCCGGCGCGTGACCCTGTTTTTCCCAGCATACTGTGAGCGGGTGAAACCTGGCTGGAACTCAAGCCCCAGAGGATGCACGGCTCCGCAGTGTGCATTGATAGTGTTACGATATTTTTGCGGAGGAATGAATCGGCGTTTCCCTAAACAAACCTTGGCCGCCGTTCCGCGGGCTTGGCGCCCGCACCGGACACCCTCGGTTTCGGGCCACGGAAAACCGCCCTCCCGAGTTCCCGGCGGAGCGGCGCTCCTCAGTGGCATCCCACGCGCTGTTTTGCGGGGCGCATCGACACGCCCCTCGCTGATATTGGCAGCCGGGGGCAGCCCTCCGACTCGGGCTAAAATTGGAAGTAAATGAACTGCTTGTAGGCGACCACCTTCATCGCGAGTGCGAACGCCCAGCCTCCGCCCAGGAGCAGCGAGAAGAGCCACCCGGGAACCGCCCGCCACCAATGGGCGAGGAGACTCCGTGAGTTGAGCCAGTGGACGAAAACCAGGCACGCGAGGATTCCCCAGATGGCGCTTCCGCAGACATGTTCCTTGGCGTGGTCTTTCAGGAGAACCATCGACTGCCAGACCTTGGCCGTGAGTTCGAAGCCCGTCTGGTGGAGGCGAATCGTCGCAGGTTTCCCGTCGGGCCCCTCGCCGGTCCAAACGCCCGCTTTGGCGTCGTGCCGGAGAAGCCGCACACTCGCGGGCGGCCGCCCTTTTGCCCCGACGTTCTTTTCAAAAGGATACAGCAGCTCGTGCTCCTTGAGGTCCTGAAACCCGGCGGCCGTCCGGACCAGCCGTTTGACGCCCGACTCCGTCGGGTTGGCGCGGTCGATATAAATGTCGTTGGCGCGGAAAGGCACCCACGTCAGGAGAACCCAGAGGAAAGTGAGCGGGAGCGCGAAGACCTTCATCGCCCTCCTCACCCCCGCGGCGGACTCAGTGAACCGCGACCATTCGCGGTGGAGAACAAGCGCGACCCCGTGCATCGCCCCCCAAACGACGAACGTCCACGATGCGCCGTGCCAGAGCCCGCCCAGCACCATGGTGAGCATGAGATTGCGGTAAGTGAAGAGCTTGGACCCGCGGTTCCCCCCCAGGGAAATGTAGAGGTAATCGCGAAGCCATGAGCTCAGGCTGATGTGCCAGCGCCGCCAGAACTCCGTGATGCTCGCGCTCAGATACGGGAACGCGAAGTTGTCGCAGAGCTCGTAACCCAGCAGCCGCGAAACGGCCACGGCCATGTCGCTGTAGCCGCTGAAGTCGCAGTAGATCTGTCCCGCATAACAGAGCGACGCCGCCCACGCGCTCAAGGCCGAGTAATTTTCCGGGGCGGCGAAATAGAGATCTGCCACCTGCGAAAGCGCATCGCCCACGCATGTCTTTTTGACAAAGCCGATGAAGAAAAGAACGAGGCAGCCGCGGACGTCGACCCTCAACCAGCTCCTTTTCTCCAGCGTCTGCGGAAGAAAAGTCATGGCCCGCACGATCGGCCCGGCGACAACCTGCGGGAAGAACGCCACGAAGAAAGCGAGGTTGAGAAAACTGCGCTCGGCGGGAAGTTTCCTTCGATAGACTTCGAGGGAATAACTCAGGCTTTGGAATGTGTAGAAGCTGATGCCGTAGGGCAGAAAGACCTTGAGCGGCTCCCAGTTCGGGGTCAGGCCCAACCAGTCGAACACCGCGCGCACGTTCTGGTCGAAAAAACCGTAGTATTTGAAGAAACCCAGCACGCCCAGATTGACGACGAGGCTGCCCGCGACCCAGAGCCTGCGCTTTTTCTCCTCCACAGCGGCCTCAATGCCGAGGCCCACGAAATAGTCCATCACCGTGCTAAACCACAGGAGCGCCGGGAACCACCAACCGGTGGGCAGCTCGGCCCATTTTCCCGCGGCGACATTCGCGAAAAACCCGAGGGGATTTCCGATAAAAAAGCAGCCATAGAAAACGTGGCTGGAGACAAGCAGCCACACCTTCCTTGCGGTGTTGCTCCGCAGCGCCCAGTGCACGCCAAAGATCAGCGCGAAAATCCACAGGAAGCGCAGTTCCACGAAAAGAATCGGGTGCGCGGGAGCGACGGCGGCCAGAGTCATCGAGGGGTGGTCGTTGGGGCCGTAAGCTCGGCGGCGAGCTGCCGGGCAACAAGGCGCGTGTAAATCTCCGAGCCCGGCACGTTGAGATGCCCCGGGTCGCAGCGGTTCTCAGGAGCATACAGGCCCGGGTAACGCGCGGGATCGGAGTAGTCGAGAAACGTGATTCCCTCGCGGTTGTTGGGGTGGAAGATCTCCGGCCGAAGAACCGGCGAGGAGAGGAGCACCAGCCGCGCGCCATGCCGACTGGCCAGCGCCTTTTTCGAAGCCAGCGCCGCCTGGCTCTCGGCGTCCCCGGCGTCGGGCAGCGCGGGCGTTTTGAGCGCGGCAGCGAGTTGCCTTTCATACCCGCGCAGCACGCCGCCTGTCATTTGGCCGCCGCTTTTGGGAGGCCGATAACCGTCCTCCCCGACTTCCCTCGCGTCATCGCGCTGCGTCGGACCGAAAACCCACTGGGCGAGCCAGTCGTTTCCCAGGCCGAGCCGGACGTTATTCCAAACCCAGTGCTGGGCGTGGCTGGGGAATTGCCGGAGCCGCTTCCAAACGCGCGAGACCCGGCTACCCAAGGGTTTTGAAGGGGCCTCCGACCAGCACTTCCGCCACAGCCGCATCAAACGCGCCGTGTCGTGCCAGTAAACGGCGCGAGCCGTTCCCTTGTCTTCCTCCGAGAGGTCCGAGTCGATCGGATTACACTCCACGACCAAAAACCGGACCGGACTTTTTCGCGATGCAAACGCGCGTTCGAGCACCAGCTCGTCCTCGGGAGGCCGCATCCCATCGGCGGCGAGGCTAAACGAGCGGGTCTTCACGCCGAGCCTTTCCATTTCGGCGTCGAAAAGGCCTGGAATGATCTGTCGATGAACGCGGCTCGAACCGATGAAAAACGTGTCGTACTGCTCGCCATGCGCCGCAAGCCACTCGAGCTTCGCCGCGATGGGCTGCGGGCGCACCGGAGGAATCCCCGCGGTGAGAGCGCATGCCACCAGCGCAAATCCCGCCACGAATGCAGCGAAATTGAGGGTATGCCGGCCGCTCGCCGCCGGGAGAGCACCCGAGACCCGCCCGGGCCCCTGCGAGCCGCCGAGCCCGCGCACCGGGGGGTCGGTTCGCCGCGCCCGCGATCGGCCCATCCAAGTTCCTAGTGCGCCGTGAAGAGACACAGAATTGGCCTGTTGGAAGAGTTCTTTTGCCGGAAAATAGCCGTCACGCCCGTCGGAATAACCTGATGCCGCGCGCATGTCTCGCGGAAGCTGGGCTGATTCCGCAATTTTTGGACCGAGGGCGGGGCTCGGCCTGGACTCAGTTTTCCTTCCCTTGAAAAGAGAGGGACTCACGCGGCGCCCCGCAGTTCATGCCCGCGATCTCCCCGGCACGGCCCTCTCCCTCGGCAGGCTTGGCGTGCGGGGTCCGCGGCCGTTTATCCGGAACCGGGCGAGCAGGAATGGGAATTGAGAGTTGAGACTGGCAGGAGCGGCACGTATGGTGCGCCACTTTTCTCCGATGTCCACCAAGTCGACCCCGCCCAAAGAACCCGAGCACACCTTCGAGAGCGCTGTGGAGCGCCTGGAAGCCATTGTGGACGCGATGGAGTCGGACAAAATGCCGCTTGAAGAGCTCTTGGTGCGTTATGAGGAGGGCGTCAAACTGGTGAAAACCTGCCAGGAAAAGCTCGAGTCGGCTGAAAAACGCATCGAAATCATCACCCGCAATGCGGCGGGCAAGCCCCAGACCGCGCCTTTTGATCCTGCGGCGGCGCCACCCGCTCCCCCCAAAGCCGCCGCCAAAAAGCCGGAGGACAGCGACGAAGTGAGCCTTTTTTAGGCGGTCCCCGCATCCCCACTGCCGCGCCTGTATTTTATCCAAACCGCCCCATTTCCCGCGTTCCATGTCCACCTCCATTCTGCCGACGATCAATTCTCCAGCCGACGTGAAAGCCGTGCCCGAGCGGGATCTGCCGCTTCTTGCGCAGGAAATTCGCGATGAACTGGTGCGGGTGCTCTCCGAGGAGAACCCCAACTCCGTCGGCGGACACCTCGGGCCGAACCTCGGCGTGGTGGAGCTCACCCTGGCGCTGCACCGGGTTTTCAGCACGCCCAAGGACAAGTTTGTTTTTGACGTCAGCCACCAGGGCTACGTCCACAAGATCCTGACGGGTCGGCGGGATCGTTTTCACACCATCCGCCAATACGGGGGCCTCAACGGTTTCCTGCTCAGAAGCGAGAGCGAACACGACTGTTACGGCGCGGGACACGCGGGCACGGCCCTGAGCGCGGCGCTGGGCATGGCGGTGGGGCGCGACAGGAAGGGCACGGACGAGAACGTGGTGTGTGTTGCGGGCGACGCGGCGTTTACCTGCGGGGTGAGTTACGAGGCGCTCAACAACGTGGCTGAGCAAACCAAGCGCTTCATTGTCGTGCTCAACGACAACGAATGGTCCATCGCCAAAAACGTCGGGGCGATCGCCACCTATTTTAACAAGATCGCCACCCACCCCACCTACGCCCATCTCCACGAGAAGGCCGCGCAGTTCGTGGAGATGATCGGGGGAAAACACGCCAAGGACTTGGCCCACCGGATCGAAGCCGGCGTCAAACACCTCATCCTGCCCAGCGTCATTTTCGAGGAACTCGGGCTGCGTTATTACGGCCCCATCGACGGCCACGACATTCCCCTGCTGATCCGGACATTCGAGTTTCTCAAAACCCAGAACGAGCCGGTGCTTCTGCATATCCTCACCCAGAAGGGCAAAGGCTACGATCCCGCGCTCAAGCAGCCCGACAAATTCCACGGTCTGGGCCGGTTTGAGCCCAAAACGGGGCGCACATCGAGCTCCGCCACCCCCACTTACTCGGAGCTTTTGGGCAAAACCCTTGCCCGTTTCGCCGAATCCAACAACAAACTCTGCGCCATCACCGGGGCGATGCCCACGGGGACGGGCCTCGTCCATTTCGCCGAGGCGCATCCCGACAAGTACTACGACGTCGGCATCGCGGAGGAACACGCCGCGCTGTTTGCGGCGGGCCTGGCCACCCAAGGCTTCAAGCCGTTCCTGGCGATTTACTCCACGTTCATGCAGCGCGCGTATGACATGATCGTGCATGACATCGCGCTGCAGGGCCTCAACGTGGCGCTTTGTATGGATCGCGGCGGGCTCAGCGGAGACGACGGCCCCACCCACCACGGTCTTTTCGACATTGGCTACCTGCGGCCGGTGCCCGGTCTGGTGCACATGCAACCCAAGGACGAAGAGGAGTTTGTGGACATGCTTTGGACCATGGCCAACTACAACCAAGGCCCCATCGCCATCCGTTACCCGCGGGGGATCGGTACGGGCGCCAAGCCCAAGGAACAACCCCGCATTTTGGAGATTGGCAAAGCGGAGGTGGTCAAACACGGCACCCGGGTGGCCATCCTCGGGTTGGGCGGCATGTGCCAGATGGCGGAGGAAGCCGCCCGACAGCTCGAAGCCCAGGGCATCAGCACCGCGGTGATCAACCCGCGCTGGATCAAGCCCTTGGACACGGGCACCCTCGAGTTTTTCGCCCGCAGCGCGGAAGTCGTCTGCACCATCGAGGACCACGTCCTGCCCAACGGCTTTGGATGTTCGGTGATTGAACATCTCAACGACGTCGGGATTCGCACCCCCGTGGTGCGGATTGGGTGGCCCGACCAATTCATCGAGCACGGCAGCGTCGATGTGCTCCGCAAAAAACACGGACTCACGGCCGAGGCCGCTGTGGAGAAGATTCTGGCGGCCGTCAAACCCGCCACCGACAGCAAGCCCAAGTCGGCCGCTTAGACGGAACATCCCCGGTGCCCGGAACCGGCTCCGCACGTTCAGCCTGGGCACCCAGGCTCTCCCCCGCTCCTGTCGCCCCGAGCCGCCCGGCCGCCTTTCTCCCCTCCCTCTGCCGAACCCGCGTTTGAGCCGAGAACGGCGGCGCGTCGCGGGGCCGCGCTCTTGGCGGTGACTCGTGAGTGGCAAGAAACCCTGCAAGTGCACGCCCGAGACAGTCGGTGAAACGCCGGAGTCCGTATTTTTTCCGTATCGTCGATTGACAAGCCTTTGCCTCTGGGCTTTTCTCAGCGGCCCGTCAAATCGGGACCCTTTTACCTCTACCGCTAATTGCCATGTCTACGACCGAAGTCATCCTCACCGAAAAAATCGCTTCCCTCGGCGCAGAAGCCGATATCGTGAAGGTCAAGCGCGGCTATGCACGCAACTTTCTGGTTCCTTTCGGCAAGGCTTTGGAAGTGACCCCCGCCACCCTCAAGCGCATCAACGCGCTCAAGGCGAAGAGAGCGGAGCGGGAAGCCAAGGAACAGAACGAGGCCGACGAGCTGGCGCGGCGGATCAACAAGATCAAGCTCACCATGGAGCTTGAGACAGGCGAGACGGGCAAGGCATTCGGCTCGATCACGGCGGCGGACATCGCCGAGCGCCTCAAGAAGGAACTCGCAGGCAAAGGCGACGTGGACCGCCACCGCATCCACCTCGAGAAGCCCATCAAGGAAAGCGGCGAACACGAAGTGCTCGTCAAGCTGCACTCGGAAGTGACGGCCAAACTCGTGGTGATCGTCAAAGCCAAGGGCGGCGAGGCGGAATCCCAGGAGGGTGAAGCCTCCAAGGGCGATGACAAGGGCTTCAAGGCCAAGGTCAAAGCCAAGCACTCCAAGTAGTCCGCCGTGGCCAACGAGGCTTCCGGCAAATCGACTGGGAAGCCCGCCCGGAAATCTTTCGACAAGTCCGGGGGGGACCTTCAGAGCAAGGTCTCTTATCTTCCCGACATCCACAGGCTGCTGCCTCAGAGCCCTGAGGCGGAACAGGGGGTCCTCTGCTCCTTCCTCTTGTCGCCCAGGGACGTGGGTGGGTTGTGCGCTGAAAAGCTCATCAAACCCGAGCACTTTCACCTCCCTGCCCACGGGGTCATTTACGGAGTGCTGCTGGAGCTTTGGGACGCCAACAAACCCATCGACTTCATCACCCTC
>CAMARB010000021.1 GCA_945860355.1 Chthoniobacter flavus
CCTCGCTTGGCACGCGGCCAAGGCGAGTGCCACGGCCTGACTGCGGGGCGGCATCCACTCCGAGCACCGCTGAGTCAAGAACTCGGTAAACGGGTTGCCCGGATGCTTACACTACAAGTTGGAGTTCGGGGACGGGTTCTATACACCCACGTGGTATGGATTCTCCATCAAGGTGAAGGTGCAATCGGACCTGGCGGGTCGTTTCGAATACAACCAGTGGTGGTATAGGCCGCAGCGGCATACCCCGAGAGGAGCCCACGACAAGGGTGATTGGACCCGGAATGTCACGGGAGGTGCTTCCGTGGGTGCCCGTGTCAACGCTGGATTGATTCTCTCCTGGGGCCATGACTGGAACCTGGGGCCGGCTGGATACTGGGGTATTGGCGCGGAGGCTAACGTGCCCATTGGGATATGGCCCAGTGTCAATACGAGCATGAATTCCAGTAACACAAACGGTGATGAAGACCGGTTGTCCGTAGGTTTCTCTGTCGGGCCTTACGTGGAAGCCCAAGGAACCGTTTGGCTTGGCAGAACCGAGCACAAAGACAGTGATGACGACATATGGAACGAGGAGAGCCACAAGTTGGTGGGCGGTGTGAGGGGGCAGATCGTTTTCCAGGGGACCGCGACCATTGGAGTCGGGTACGCCTGCCGGGAGCGCGACTGGTACAATGACAAATGGAACAACGATATGACTCACGAAGCGCAGATTGGTAACACGCGGGCAAACGGGAAGTTGGTCGCTCGGGGGGAGATCCGATTCTGGAACTATGTCATCCAGAACGGATGGCAGATCTGGGCGGGTGAAAAAGCGAATTCCGGATGGGTGCCAAAGACGGGCAACTTCAACTCGCACGGTTTGGACCTCCTCCTTTGAGGCCTTCTTGACCTAGATCTCAACCCAGCCGCCCCGGGGCGTTCCCCCGGGGCGGCTCACTTATTGAGCCATGAAAAAACCTCTTCTCTTTGGTGCCTGTCTTTTCCTGTGCGGCTTGGTTTTCGGGCTGGGAATTCCCAGCGTGTGGAATCGTTCAAGCGATTCTCCAACCCCCGCGGCGCCCGGCCCGGCCGCCCCGAGCCCGGAGAACACCGCCGCCAAAGCCCCTTCCTACGAAGTGCTCGGTACCCCGAAGGCGGAGGACTATCTGCCTACCGAGGCATACAAAACCTTCATTCTTTCCGAGACCGGCGCCCCTCGTTCTTTCGAGGCGTTCAAGGCGCTGTTGGCAAAGTCCAAGATGGTCAACCCCAATGCGGCCTCATTTGAGAGGGAGGCAATCATGGTGTACGCGGGCGCCTTGGTGCGGGCCTTCGGCGCCAAAGCCATCGACGAGATCCGCAAATCCCCGGTGCTGGCCGAGTTCGGCCCCGCTGCCCCGGGTATGTTCGAGATGATGTACGACGTGCACGGCCGGGAGGCGGCCCTCAAGCTCATCGAGTCTTACGGAAACAAACAGATCCGGACGATGCTCTACGGCATGCTGGCCGCCAAAACGGTGGCGAAAAACCACGACGAAGCCCTCCAGATCGTCCGGCAGCACGCGCCGATGAAGCTCAGGGACCCTTCTTTTGTCTCCCAGTTGGTCCAGTCGGCTAGCCAGAGCCTTGACCGGTCGGCGCTGCTCGGATTTGTGACCGCCTTCGAATCCCCGCAGACCCGGCAGCTTGCCGCCGAGGCCGCGGGCGCGCTGCTCTGGTCGCCCGATGCCGCCCAAAGGAGCCGGACTCTCTCCCAAGTGATGGCCGTGGGCGACGGTCCCCTCCGCCGAGCTCTGCTGAACTCCTACCTCGCCAAGGCGGTCACGGTGGAGCCGGAAGTGCTGCTGAATCCCGTCTTTGCGGGGGTGCGGGTGGACGAGGAACATTTCCACATGGCCGGCAAGTTCATGAGCGAAAAGGGCTGGGACGCGGCGCTTGCATTCGGTCAGCGGATCCCCGGAGACGAGACCCGGCAGCGGTATATGATGGGCCTGGTGGAGTCCACCGTGGAGTCCGGGGACAACTCGGTGATGGAGAAGTCCATCGACGCCTACCGCCAGGGGATCGACGACGGGCAGATGCTTTCCCGCGCGGTGAGCGCCGTGGCAAGGCTTTCCCCGCAGGAGGCGGTGGAGTTTCTTTCCCGCCGGGACCTGCCCGGGGAATTGCGGGAAACCCTGAGCACGGCATGTATCAACGACATCGCCACGGCAGACCTCGAGCAGGCCAAGGCGCTGATGCGCAACACGTCATTCACGGGGGCCACACGCGACCGGATGTACGCGGACATGGCCCGGCATCTGGCGCGTGAGAACCCGGAGGCCGCCTTTTCGGAGGTCGCAACCAAGATCAGCGACCCGATGTATGGCTCGATCGCCGCGAAGGAGGTGGCGCAGGAGTATTTCCGCGCCGACAGCAACCGTTGCCTGGGGTGGCTGCAGCGGGTCGCCGCGAGCCCGCTGCGCGACGATCTGACCTCCGCCGTGGCCAACGAGATGATCAAAACCGACGTGCTCGGAGCGCTCGACCTGTGCACGAAGATCTCGGACGCCAACCACCGCGTCGTCTCTGTGGCGACGATTTACGGCAACGCGCGCTACATCCAGCCCTCGCTTGCGGATACCTGGGCCAAACAAAACCCCGCCTGGATTAAGGCCATTTCGGACATGGAAAGGTCGGCCGGAGCGCCGAAATGACTATGCGGACATTCCTCTCGATCGCCGTTTTATCGGCGCTGTGTTCTGGGTTCTCCCCGGTCTCCGATGCTGCCCAGCCAGTCTTGCTGGACCGCGGCATCCTGGAGTCCGTGGACTCGGCGAAGGAGCCTGTTTTTTCCGACGAACTCCGGGGCTTCATCCAGCGTCTCCCGCCGGTCGAGCGGATCATGGCCAAGGGGGATTCCGATGTGGTGGAGGAGGCGCGTTTTGCCAAGACGCGCATCGCCGCTTTGCTGGAACCTGGCCAGAACACTTCGGCAGGGGAACGGGCGCCGCTTCCGGAGGCCACCGGTGTTGTCCTGGTGCTCTCGCACACCGAAGGCGCGCCCAAGGTGAAGGGGGCTCTGTCCTGTGTTTGTATCGACAAGCAGGCGGGGCTCTTTCTGACGGCCCTGCATCCGTTCCAAGAGGCCGATCTGGCGGATTGCGCCGTGATCCTGGGGCTCGACGGCAGTGTATCGGGTGTCGCCCGAACCCTGCTCCGGAAAACCGAGGCGGATGTCGTGCTTCTGACGACCCGCTCGCCATTCCCCGGGCAGGTCCGCGGCCTGGGGCTGCCTCCAAAAGCAGGAGAACCGCTTTGGGTCTGCGGTTCCTGTCCCGGGGCGGTGTTTTTCCAGCTCGGCGCCGGCGTGGCTCGGGCGAGCATCCCCGATTGGAAGATGCTGGGTCGGCTGCGGGCGAAAAGTTTCGATGTGGACCGCGGGTTCCCGAACGGCCTGAGCGGGGGCGGGGTGTTCAACGCCGCTGGCGAGCTGGTGGGGATCGCGACCAGGAATATCGCGGTGAGCAGCCATGGAACGGGTGGATCGTGGCTCCAGCTGGGGAGGGCGGTGGAGGTGGTCCCGGTGCTCGAAGAACTGCGGTAGGTCGCGTCGGGCCTCTCCGACGCGGTTAGGCTCCTGACGCGTGGGGATGGCTTGGTCAGTGTTTCGGTCCAGATTCCGGGCGGATCTCCTCTGGGCGGCGTGACGACTCAAACGGAGCGGGTCACTTTACGGCGCACCCATTTTTCCGCTTCCACAACGCCGTATGCGAGAAGACCAATGGCGCCGACGTAGGCCCAGGAAGTCGCGTCGAGCGGGGCGGTGTGGAAGAGGCGATTCATGAGGGCCGTATGGGTGAAGAGCAGCTGGGCGCCGAGCATCGCGGCGATCCCGCCAAAGACGGCGAGGTTGCTCCAGAGCCCCACGGCGAACATGGAATTGAGCAGGGAACGGCAATTGAGCAGGTAGAAACACTCGACCATCACGATGACGTTGACGACGGTGGTGCGAGCCTCGATGAGGCTTTTGCCGCGCACTTGCTGTTCAATGAGAAACGCGCCGAACGCCCCGATGAACAAGAGCAGCGTTACCAAAATAGTCCGCATTAAGAGGGTGGACGTGAGGATGGGCTGCCGCGGATCGCGCGGCGGGCGCTGCATGAGGTCGCGTTCCTTGGGCTCAAAGACCAGCATCAAGCCGAGGAGCACGGCGGTGGCCATGTTGATCCAGAGGAGTTGCACCGGCAGCAGGGGAAGCGCGGTCCCGAGAAAGATGGCCGTGATGAGAATCGCCGCCTCGCCGGCATTGGTGGGCAGCGTCCAGATGATGAACTTGGTGAGGTTGTCGAATACGCAGCGACCTTCCTCCACAGCGGCCTCGATACTGGCGAAGTTGTCGTCGGTGAGCAGCATGTCGGCGGCGCCTTTCGCGACGTCGGTGCCGGTGATTCCCATCGCCACGCCGATGTCCGCCTGTTTGAGCGCCGGCGCGTCGTTCACCCCGTCGCCCGTCATCGCGACGATATGGCCGCGGGACTGCAGCGCCCTCACGAGTTTGAGCTTTTGCTCCGGGGCGACCCTCGCAAAGACGGAGGCCCGCTCGGCGAGGTCGGGCAGGTCGGTGTCGGAAACTTTCTCCAGCTCGCTGCCCGTCACGGCGATGAGGGCGCCGTCGCCGCCGCGGCGCAGGCCAAGCTGGCTGGCAATGCTGCGGGCCGTGAGCGCGTGATCGCCCGTGATCATTTTCACCTGGATCCCGGCCTCCTGGCATTTGCGCACCGAGACGATCGCCTCGGCCCGGGGCGGATCGATCATCCCCTGGAGCCCGAGAAAAGTGAGCCCCTCGCGCACGTGGTCATGGTGGAGTTGATCGTGGTCATTGCCCACCTCCCGCCGGGCAAAGGCCAGAACGCGTAAACCGCGAGAAGCCATCTGCTCGACTGCGGCGTGGATTGCCGGGGCGTCGAGGGGCGCGAGTTGGCCGTCGTCGGCGAGTGTGTGCGAGCAGCGCTCCAGCAGGCGCTCCACGGAGCCCTTCTTGAAAATCACGCGCGCCTGGCCCTCGCCGCGGCTGTGCAGCGTCGCCATGAACTGGTGCTCCGATTCGAAGGGAATCACGTCCAGGCGGGGATGCGCGGCGTGGGTTTCCTCGGAGAGAACCCCCGCTTTTTGCGCGGCGACGATGAGCGCCGCCTCTGTCGGATCGCCTTCGACCTTGAGCCGGTCCCCGTCGGGCACGATCTGCGAGTCGTTGTTGAGCAGGCCCGCCAGGAGGGTCTCGCGCAGCGCCTCGTGTCGGTCGAGCGGCGCGCGGTGTCCGTTTGCAAGCACCTCGCCGTTGGGCTGGTAGCCGCTGCCGGTGACGTCGAAGAATTTGCCCCCGGCGAAAACCTGCTGCACGGTCATTTGGTTTTCGGTGAGCGTGCCGGTCTTGTCGGAGCAGATGACCGTGGTGCTTCCGAGCGCCTCGACGGCGGGCAACTTGCGCACGATGGCGCGTTGTTTCGCCATGCGAGAGACGCCGATGGCGAGCGTGATGGTGACAGCCGCAGGCAGGCCCTCGGGAATCGCGCCGACCGCCAAGGCGACGGCCGCCATGAACATTTCCACGGCGCTTTCGCCCCGGGCGACACCCACGGCAAAGGTCAGCGCGGCCAGGCCGAGCACCGCCCAGAGCACTAGCTTGCTGAATTGCGCAATCTTGCGCGTGAGCGGCGTTGTAAGGTTCGCCGCCTCGTGAATGAGCCGCGCGATCTGGCCCGTCTCCGTCCGGTTGCCGGTCGCCGCCACCACCCCCTCGGCCTGTCCGTAAGTGACGAGGGTGCCCGCGAAACTCATGTTTTTGCGGTCCCCGAGTCCCGCCCCGGGCGACAGCGCTTCTGCGTTCTTTTCCACCGGCACCGATTCCCCGGTGAGCGCCGATTCATCGATCTGGAGGCTGCGCACGTGCAGGAGCCGGAGGTCCGCCGGCACCTTGTCGCCGGACTGGAGGAGAACGATGTCGCCGGGAACGAGTCCCACGGAGTTGACCCGCTGCTTGCGTCCGTCGCGCCGCACGGTCGCCTCGGTGAGGACCATTTTTGAGAGCGCATCGATCGCCTTTTCGGCTTTGCTTTCCTGGAGAAAACCGACGAACGCGTTGACGAAGGTGACCGCGAAAATCACGGCGGAATCCACAAACTCCCCCAGGAAGAACGTCACCCCCGAGGCGATGAGGAGGATGTACATGAGGGGCTGCGCGAACTGGAGAAGGAAGCGCATCCACTCGCTCATCGGCTTCTGCGCGTTCATCTGGTTCTGCCCGAATTGCCGGAGCCTTGACTCGACTTCGGTCTGCGTGAGTCCGCGGGTGAGGTCGCTCTCCAGCAGTCTCACCACTTCCTGGTCCGGGAGTTCATGCCAGTGGGTCTGAGTGAGTTCTTTCATCTGGAGTGAATGGGTGTCCCCGGGAAGGCCGGGGTTGACGATCTGCCGCGCAATTGGGGCAACGGACGCACAAAGGAACGGCGGGGGGGATGCGATGTCAACGCAGCGCGGGATGGGCCGAGGGGCGACCTCAGCGGACTGAGGGTGTGTCGGAGGGGGAGCCTCCCCGCCGGAGAGTTCACTCAGGGAGGCTCCCCGGGTCGCGCCCACGCCTTGAATCAGGCTCGGAAGGTGGCACAGGCTTCCAGCCTGTGATCTGTGACAGTCACAGCCGGGATGGCTGTGCCAATTTGCGGACGGAGGGGATTGCAACTTGGGTTCCTGCCCGGCGCAGGGGCGTGCTGTCATGGGAGCGGCGGCCACATCCTACCTGCCCTGCCGAGCCTGGAGAGCAGCGCAGAAGGCAGGCGGGACGCCTACCCCCCCTTGGCCTCCATGGGCGGCATGCGCCTCTCCCAACTCACCCCAATCGGAGACGTCCCGGGGGAGGGATTGTCCCAAACCACGCTGATGTTGGCGCCCTTCGGAGCCGTCCTGAAGGGCGGCGGGTTCTCAGTAGTCGCACTCGAGCTCGATGCGCTCGCAGCATTTGCAGGTCACCACGATCCGCCGGATTTTTCCGTTTTCCTGGATGATCTCAATTTCCGGCGTCTCGCGCGCGGGGGCCTCCTCCGATTCCAAGGGTTCCCGGGTGCGGGCGAAAGGTGTGGCGGGGGACAACGCTCCCGGGGCAAAAAGCGGCTGGAAACCTGACGCGCCGGGGGTGGCGGCGTTTCGGGGTGCAGCGCCTTGGGAAGGGTGTTGGAAGAGAAAGTCCTTGAGCATGTCGGAGGAGGGGTTGCCTACTCTCCAAGCAGGAATCGTTCGCACGCGGCCAAAAAAAGCATCTTCCCCGAAAGAAAGCGGAATCCTGCCGCAGCCTCCGCGAGGCGGGCGTTTTAGCCCGACCACCGAAGTGTCAGAGAGAGATGATTTTCACGCAAAGAGACATCCAAGGCGCGGGGATCGCGGAGGGAGTTTTGGAAATTGCCGAACCACAAGCCTTTGCATTGTCGCCCCTTCAGTCATTCCTCTGGAGCTTCCGTTTTCGGGTTTAGCGTCTGGCCGAAAGGCTAATGGAGATGCGCTCGTTCTCTTGGGAGTCGGCCGGTTTGTTGGGGAGCGGTTGGGAGTCGGCGTAGCCGGTCACCCTCTCAAAGCCTTTTTCGCTGACGGCGTATTTGATCAAGGTGCGGCGGACAACGTTGGCGCGGTCGATGGTGAGTTCCCACGGGCCGTAATCGGCGCTGCGGGGTTCCTGGCCGGCGGCGGTGTGGCCTTCGATGAAAACCTTGAGCCCGTCGCGGTCGATCAACCAGGCGAGGTTTTGCAGGATGTAGCTGCCCCACTCGGTGAGCTCGGCGCTGCCGGCCTTGAACACTGCGTGTTTGGTGCGTTCGTAGAGGATGACCCGGAGCCCGTCGGAGGTGATTTGCACGTCCACGGGTTTCTCCTCCATGGCGGCCTGCACGTTGAGCATCTTGTTGAGCTCGCTGGCCAGCGCCTTGAGAAAGGCCAGGTTGGCTGCGGTGACCGAGTCGCGGGTGGGATCCTTGCCCATGCTGCCCGATTCTTTGCCCTGCATGATGCCGGCCGATCGGTCGTCGAGCGCTTTGAAGGGTTGTTTGAAGTATTTGGAGGTGGCCAGGAGGATCTTTTTGTCCTGGGAGCAGATCCACAGGACCATAAAAAGGGCCATCATGGCCGTGACGAAGTCGGCATACGCGACTTTCCAAGCGCCTCCGTGATGACCGCCTCCCTTTTTCTTGGACATGACGGGTTATTTGCCGAGGCCCTTGAGGATTTTCTCGAGTTCATCTGGCCCGGGCTGGACGCAGGGGTCGAGGGAGCGCCGGGCGATTTCGGCGGCCATCAGCGGGGCCATGCCGTTGACGAAGCCGGAGAGCCCCTTGGTGATGGCGTTGAAATACTGGAGCTCAAGGACGTTGTTGGCCCCGATGCGGCTGGTGAGCGGGTTGATAAAGCCATAGGCACCCAAAATCCCGAGGAACGTGCCGGTTAATGCGGCGGCGACTTTTTCACCGACGGCCTCCGGGCCCTCCGCGATGGCGGCCATGGTGTTGATGATTCCGAGTACCGCCGCGATGATGCCCACCCCGGGCAGGGAGTCCCCGACCAAGTGCAGCATTTTGACCGGTCCCTCGGCTTCCTCCTCCTTCGCCTCCACCTCGTGCTCGAGGAGTCCGGCGATTTGTTCCGGCTTGATGCGGCCGTCGATGAGGGGTTTGAGGCCGTTGCAGAGGAACTCGAGCCGCTCGTGGTTTTTTTGGAAGGAGGGGTATTTCTGGAAAAGGGTGCTGGTGGCGGGCTCCAACACGTGATCCTCGAGGGCGATGAGGCCGTTGCGCCGGGCGAGGACGAAGATTTCGTAGAGGAGCTTGAGCAGGTCGAGGTAGTCGTCCTTGCGGGCGGCGGAGCCTTGGATCGCGGCGATGGTTTTTTTGACGCACTCGGTGATGACCTTTGCCGGGGTGGAGATGAGCAGAATCCCGATGGAAATGCCGCCGATGGTGACGAACTCGGATACGTGGAGGAGCAGGATCGGGTTGCCTCCGGCGATCATAAACCCGCCGAGGGTGGCACCCATTACGACTAGAAATCCGACAAGCAGCAGCATGAGTTCGTTTCTTTCTACGCCTTGAGTTCGGTCGCCGGAGCCGGGGGCTTTAGCTGTTTTTTAGCCGCATTTGTTTTTCTGCGCGGGGAGGGGGCTGCTGGGTGGGGCGTTCCATCCGGAACGCAGGAAGTGGCGCGCCTGGAACGGGTTGGGCTGGCCTAGGACCCGGTGGCCGGGGCTCTTTTTTTAGGCGGCGGCCGGGTTTTCCTGCCTCTTGATGAACGCGCGCAGGCTCAACACCGCCTGCGTGTGGATTTGGGACACGCGGCCCTCGGTGACTCCGAGGATCGTGGCGATTTCCGAGAGGCGCATGTCTTCGAGGTAATAAAGCGCGAGGACTTTTCTGGGAACATCGGCCAGCTTCTGCAGCTGCCCGACGATGAGTTGCAGGAGCTCCTTTCTCTCGAGTTGCTGGAGCCCGGTGGTCTGGTTCTCGTCGCTGATCACCTCATGGAGTGAAATCGAGTCGGAATCCTCCGAGAAAACCTCGCCGTCCAGGGGCATAAAGCTGGCCGGTTTGATTTCATTGAGCAGGTCCTCGTATTCCGAGTTGGAGATCCCCAGTTCGGCGCAGATCTCCCCCGGGCTGGCCGGTCGTCCCATCCGTTGCTCGAGGGCGTTGAGGGAGTCCTTGAATTTTTTGGACTTCTCCCGGATGGACCTGGGGGTCCAGTCCATGCGCCGCAGTTCGTCATGCACGGCGCCGCGGATGTGGAGCGTGGCGTAGGAGGTGAATGCGGCGCCCTGGGTGGGATCGAATTTCCGGGCGGCGGTGACCAGGCCGGTAAACCCCACGCTGTAAAGGTCTTCGAGGTCCAGCGACGCGGGGAGGTAAATGCGCATCCGATCGACCGTGGTCTTCACCAGCGGGAGGTGCCGCTCGACGAGGGCGGTTTCGGTCAGCTCAGACTGGTAAGCGCGGATGGCTTGGGCGGCTTTTCCTGGGAGTGTGGCGAGCATGTTACGGTTTTTAGTTGGAGCGATCCTTTTCTTGAAGCTTGCGGCGGAGGGCCTGGGCGGTTGCGGCCCGATCCAGCATGAACGCGTGGATGCTGGACATGAGCACCGCATGCATTCCGCGGAGGATAAAAGCGCCGAGAATGCAGCCGATGGAGGCCGCCTTCAGGGCGTCCACAGGCTCGTTGCCCGCATGCAGGCTGCCGGCGAGGGCCAGCACGAAGCCTGTGAATCCGCCGATCAGCAGGAAGTATTTCATACAGCCGTCCGGTTATCAGCAGCTTGCGCACCAGCGCTGGGAAAGGTGTGTGCCATGACCGATTCAAAAACGTCCTGCTCCATGTCGCCCGCGATGTTGGGGCCGGTGCTCAGGAAAAGCGGTGTGAGGCCGGGTTTGAGGATGAACTCCCAGAGTTTCCCCCAGTGGGTGAGTTCATCGAGATGCGTGAACGCGACATGGGTGCAGCCCGCGCGCTGGGCGAAATCGTAGGAGCGTTTGATGAGGGCGGCCTCGTACGCCGCGTTGATGACCATGACCCGGCTGTTGGTGAAAAGCGGGTCCAATGCCTCGGTGACCTGCGCCGTCTCCTCCTCGCGGCCCGGGACAACACCCGGCACGTCGATGTAGAGCGTCTGGCCCGGCGCGAGTTTGGGCACGTCCGGGATCGACCGCGCGCAGGGCACTCCCAGCGCCTCGCAAAAAACCGCCAGCGCGTCGCCCGGGTTTGCCCGGTCCAAGTCAAGCTTGAGCACGACCCCTCGCCGTTGCCTCACAAACACATCGCCCGCCAGCCATTTGCAGAGCGCCGTGGTCTTTCCCGCCCCGGGGCTTCCCAGAAACGCAACGCGGTCGCCCAAGGGCTGCTTGCGGATTCCCTGGTAGATTTGCCGCAGCCGGATCCCGGCTTCGACCAGGGCGAACCGGGGCGGCATCTTTTCAATGCGATCCCAGTCGGGGCTCGCGACGAGTCTTGCGAGAGTGGCGCTGGAGATGCCGCCGGCGGCCAGCAGCCGGTGAAGGGTGGAATTGCCGGTCTCGGCGTTCTGGGCCGGAGGCGGGTTCGAGCCCTGGCGCCCATTCGCGCCGGAGCCGGCGTGGGAAGGGTCGTGCCCGCCGAGGGTTTTTTCCGCCGGGAACGGCGACTCCAATGCGGGTTGGGCGGGCGACCCGGCGCCAGGGGCGGTCTGTCCGGAGGGAAGCCCGCGGGCGGCCTGGATCGCGGCCTGTGGCTGTTGCTCCAGAGCAATTTGCTCGGGGGAAACCAGCTCCGCGATGACTTCCAGCTTGGGCGCCTGGAGAAACTTTGCCAACCCCGTGCCTTCCACTTGGCGCACCGAAACCACCCGGGCGTTTTCGCCGAGCCGCTCCTTAAGGACGGTGACGGCCTCTTCCGCGGACCCCACCACAAATCGGTATCGTTGTTGACTCATACGCATTAAGCCGCCTTGTCAGCGGGCCGCTGGAGATGCGGCGGGAGGAGCAGGATGGAGAAGTTCTGGATTTCGGTTTGCGCCGGCAGTTCCTGGTAGGAAACGACGACGAGCTTTGTGAGCGAGGGTTCAAAGAAGCGCTTGAAGGCAAGGCGCAGCTCGGCGGTTGTCAACACCAGCGGGGTGAGCCCCTGTTCGGCCATCTCCCCCATGCGGGTGTTGAGTTCGTTGAGCAAATACTGGGCGGTCTGCGGATCGATGACCAGCCCCACGTCGAGCTGGGTGCGTTGCACTTTGCTCATGAGCAGCTGCTCGAGCCGCGGGTCGAGTGTGATGGCCTTGAGGATGCCGGGTTCGCTCTCGTATTCGCTCACGAAATAAACGCCCAGTCTTCTGCGGACCTGTTCGGAGAGATCGTCCGGGCTCTTGGAGATCGCGGCGAAATCCCCGATGCACTCCATGATCACCGCCAGGTTCTTGATCGAAACGCCCTCCCGGAGGAGGTTCTGGAGCACGCGCTGGATGACGCCGACGTTGACCTGCTCGGGGATGAGCTCGTTGACGAGGGTAGGGTGGCTTTCCTTGAGGTTGTCGATCAGGCCTTGGACGTCCTGTCGCCCCAGGATGAGGTGGGAAGCCCGTTTGACGCACTCCGAGAGATGGGTGATGAGCACCGAGCCCGGGTCCACCACGGTGTAGCCGTGGATTTCCGCGGAGCGTTTCTCGGCCTCGTCGATCCAGGTCGCGTTGATCCCGAAAACGGGTTCCACCGTCGGGACGCCTTTGAGGGGCACGGGGCTGTTGGTGACATTCATCGCCAGCCAGCGGTTGGGCAGGATCCGGCTTCGGGCGATTTCCTTGCCCCGGAGCAGGAAGCGGTATTCGCTCGTGTCCAGCTCGAGGTTGTCGCGGATGGCGATGGGCGGGACGATGACGCCCATTTCCCGGGCGAAACTCTTGCGCACGCCGGTGACGCGATCGAGCAGGTCGCCGCCGTTTTTCTTCTCGGCAAGGCTCAGCAAACTCACCCCCAGCTCGATGGAGAAGGTGTCCACTTCGATGAGTTTCTTGAAGTCGTCGATGGGTTTGGCGGGAGGCTCGGGCGCGGCGGGCAGCGCCTTGCCCTCGCCCTGGATCGGCGTGAGTTCGGCCGCGGCGACGCGGGATTTGTCCAGGGTCCATGCGGTGAACCCGGTCAGCGCAGCGAGGGCGGCGAAGGGCAGCAGGGGCATCCCGGGAACCATCCCGAAGGCGCCCAGCATCACGGCGGCGATGGCCAGGGCGCGGGGGTAGAGGGTGAGCTGCTTGCTGATGTGGGCGCCGAGGTTGGCGTCCTCGCTGGCGCGGGTGACCAAGATACCCGCGGCGACGCTGACGATGAGGGCCGGGACCTGGGCCACGAGGCCGTCGCCGATGGAGAGGAGCGTGTATTTCTGAAGGGCTTCCACCACGGGCAGGCCTTTCTGGACGATCCCGATGGCGAACCCGCCCAGCACGTTGATGAGCGTGATGAGGATGCCGGCCACGGCGTCGCCGCGCACAAACTTGCTGGCGCCGTCCATGGAGCCGTAGAAGTCGGCTTCCTTCTGGATTTTGGCCCGGCGTTTGGTGGCGGTTGCCTCGTCGATGAGGCCGGCGTTCATTTCCGCGTCGATGCCCATCTGTTTGCCGGGCATGGCGTCGAGGGTGAACCGCGCGGCGACTTCCGCGATGCGGCCCGCGCCCTTGGTGATCACCATGAAGTTGATGACCACCAGGATGAGAAACACCACCGCGCCGACCACGTAGTTGCCGCGGATGACGAAGTGGCCGAAGGCGTCGATGATGTTGCCGGCGTGGCCATCGCTGAGGATGAGCCGGGTCGAGGCGACGTTGAGGGCGAGCCGGAAGAGGGTGACCGCCAGGAGCAGCGTGGGGAACCCGGAGAACTCCGCGGGTTCCTTGACGTAGATGATGATGAGCAGGATGAGCAGCGAGATGCCGATGCTCGCCGCCAGGAGCAGATCGAGCATGAGCGCGGGCACCGGGATCACCAGAAGGACGATGGTGCCGAACAAACCCAAAACGAAGAGGAGGTCCCCTTTTTTGAGGAGCTCCACGATCTGTCGCGGGCCGGAGGTTGAGTTGCTCATGCGAGCGCGGGGAGAGGGTTAATGGGACCGATGGGACCGATGGGACCGATGGGACCGATGGGACCGATGGGACCGATGGGGGCGGGGCTCAAAGCGCGGCCCTCCGGTCCTTGAGGCGGTGGAAGTAGTAGCGGTGGGTCCGGTAGACAAACGCCAGGATGTCCGCCACCGCCTGGTAAAGCTCCACGGGGATGGTTTTGCCGACTTTGCCGAATTTAAAAAGCATCCGCGCCACGGGTTTGTTCTCGATCATGGGCACCTGGTGCTCGGCGGCGAGGGATTTGATGCGTTTGGCAAAGGCCCGGTCGCCTTTTGCCAGGATCACGGGCGCCTTGTCCTTGCCGCGCTCGTATTTGAGGGCGACCGCGAAATGCGTGGGGTTGGTCACCACCACATCGGCGGTGGGCACGGCGCTGAGCATTTGCTTCTGGGAAAGGCGCCGGGCCATCTGGCGCAGGGCCGCCTTCACTTTGGGGTCGCCATCGGACTGGCGGGCCTCCTCTTTGACCTCGGTGACGGTCATCATGAGCTCCTCGCGCGTCTTCCGGAGCTGGTAGATGTAATGGGCCGCCGTGATGAGCCCCAGCCCCAGAATAAAGCGGCCTAGCAGCATCCGGGCAGAGTCTCCAATGAATCCGCCCAGCCGGTGCACACCCACCGGGGTGTAAAAGATGGGGTCTTCCAAAACCTTTTTCACCCCGCCCCAGACGATCACCGCCACCACCGTCAGCTTGAGCACATCGGTGCCAGCTTTCACGAGGCCTTGTCCGGAAAAAAGCCGCTGGAGTCCCTGGGCCGGGTTGAGCCGGGAAAACTTGACCCCCAGCACCTTGGGCGTGAGCTGGAATCGGCTTTGGAGGCCTCCCGCCAGAATCCCCGCCCCGGCGCAGCTCAGGGCGGCCGGCAAAATCAGCCCGATCATCGTGCGCGCGCACAGTGTCGCCCATTCGGAGATGGCCTCGGGTTTGATCGCGTATTTGCCCAGGTGCCCGAAGATGCCCACGCTCAGCTCGGCGATCCGCTGGCAGTATTCCCGGGACCCAAACGCGAGAACGAAATACGCCGCCGTGAGGATGAAAACCGTCTGAAGGTCGGGGGAGCGCGCAAAACGGCCCTCCTCCACCGCTTCGCGGAGGCGTTTCTCTGTGGGCTGCTCGGATTTATCTCCGTCTTCGGACATGGGATTGGGTTCACGGGAGGAGCCGGAGCATGAGCTCTGGCGAATCCCGGATCTGACTAAGCACGAGCTGTGCCGTCAGTCCCAATGTTAATCCCAGCAGGGTGAGTCCGGCGAGGATCCGGACCGGGGCGCTTTCAGAGAAAACGTTGATGCTGGGGGCTGCTTTTCCCAGGACCACAAAAGTCATTGAAACGATGAAATTGATGGCCATCAGGGGGGCGGCCATCTGCACAGCGAGGAGGAAAATATTGCCGCTGGTCCGCACAAAGAAGTCGCCCGCGCCCAGGGAAGGGGCGAGCACACCCGGCGGGGCCAGGGTGAAGCTTCGAATAAAAGCGGCGATCATCCCGTGATGCGCGTCGGAGAGGATGAACAGGAGCGTGGCGAAGAAAAAGAGGGCGGTGCCGATGGATGTGGTGTTGTTCTGGGAAATGGGATCGATCTGGGAGCTCATCACGAGCCCCATCTCCGTCGAGATGAGCTGGCCCGTCATTTCCACCGCATGAAACACCAGGCGCACACCGAGGCCCATGAGCAGGCCCAGGAGCAGTTCGTGCCCGGCGCAGAGAATCAGCGTCGCCACGCTGCCGGTCACCGGCACGGATTCATGGGGCAGGGAGCTGGCCGTGTACGCCAGAAACAGCGCGATGCAAACCCGCAGCCGGGCCGGCAGGTTCCTCCCGGAAAACAGGGGGGCCATGGAGAGCAGCCCGCCTGCGCGGATAAACGCCAGCATCACGAACTGGAGCCACTCGTAGTCCATCGCGCCCGGGTTAGCGCGCCATCTCCGACATCCGGGAGATAAACGTGATGGTGAACTGCATGAGGATCCGCAGCATCCACGGGGCGCCGGCGACCAGGACAAAAGCGACGGCGAGGAGTTTGGGGACGAATGTGAGGGTCTGCTCCTGGATACTGGTGATGGACTGGAAGAGGCTGATGACGAGGCCCACCGCCATGGAAACCAGCAGGATGGGGCTGATGATCAGGAGGGAGGTGGTGACCAGCTGGCGGAGCACCTCCACGGACTGTTCGATGTTCATACGCCGAAGCTCTCCACCAGCGAGCGCACCACCAGATGCCAGCCGTCCACCAGGACGAAAAGCAGCAGTTTAAACGGCAGGGAGATCATGATGGGCGGCATCATCATCATACCCATCGACATCAGCGTGGAGGAAACCAGGAAGTCGACGACCAGGAAGGGGATGAAAACCAGGAACCCCATCTGGAAGGCGGTGCGCAGTTCGCTCACGATAAACGCCGGCGCCACCACGTTGAGCGGGAGTTCGTCCACCTTGGTGGGGCCGCGGCCTGAGAGCCCCAGGAAGAAGTCAATCTCGCTGGGCCGCGTCTGCTTGAGCATGAAGCTGCGCAGCGGGGCGGACGCCCTTTCCATGGCCTGCTGGGTGGTGATCGTCTTGGCCATATAGGGCTGGAGGGCGTCGTCGTTGATGCGTTTGCCCACCGGCGCCATGATGAAAAAGGTCAGGAAAAGCGAGAGCCCGACGATGATCTGGTTGGAGGGCGCTCCTTGGACGCCGATGGCGCTGCGCACAAACCCCATCACGATCACGATCCGCGTGAAGCTGGTCATCAGCATCAGGATGGAGGGCGCCAGGGTCAAAAGTGTCATGGCGGCCACCACCTGGATCGCCGTGGCCACGTTGCCTTGGTCGCTCCCGCCCAGGTTGATGCTCAGGGCCGGGGCTGCTGCCGCCTGCTGGGCCAATGCTCCGGGGGCGACTCCCAGAAAGAGCACGATGAAAAACACCCACGTCAGGGCGCGCCACCCAAGCCGCCGGGGAGATGCGCCGAGCGGAGCCTCGCTGGGCTCGGGTTTTGGGCCGGAGAAATCCATGAGTCTTCCGGGCATCTCTAGGCCTCGATTTTTTCGGGGCTGATCTGCGGGAACTCCCGGTCCGGCTCGGCCAGGGTGCAGAGGTAGTCGATCCGGCCGGGGCAGACGCCCAGAAGCATTTTGCGGCTCTCGTATTCGGCGACGATGAGGAACTGGCGGTTTCCCAGTACCCGGGTCTCGCTGATGAGCAGCTTGCGGTCTCCCTTTGCCTTCGGCTGGAACATCGTGAACCCGTTTCGGATGAGATATGCGCCGCCGGCAAAAAGGCCCAGGAGCGCGGCAAGGTAGAGGCCGAATTGCAGGTTGTGGCCCTCGCCATAAGTGCCGTGCGTCGTGCGCGGTTCCGTGGCGCCGTATACGGTGGCGGCTGGCTGCTGAGGGGGAGGCGGGGGAGATTCTTGGGCGGGATCGGATTGTTGGGCGGCGACGGTTGCGACCGCCAGGGAGAACGCGGCGAGCAGGGCGGGAAAGAGTCTCACTTGGTTTCTCCCACCATGCGCGTGACCTTGATGCCGAAGCTCTCCTCGACAACGACCACCTCGCCCACGGCGATGAGCTTGTCGTTGACGTAGAGGCCCACGGGTTCGTTGGCGCGTTGGTTGAGCTGGATGACGGAGCCGGGGGTGAGTTCGAGCACGTCCCGCATCGCCAGCTGGCAGGAGCCCAGGCGCACGGTGAGTTGCACCCGCACATCGAGCACCGTGTTGAGGCGCTGTTCATCGAGAAGGTTTTCCATGGGCGTTATTCTTTGTGGACCCTTTCGGAAAGTTCCACCGCAATGTGGCCGTTTTGGATGCCCGCAGTGCCGTAGTATTCCTCCGACTCGGAGAGTTTGATCCGGGTTTTGGAGATGATCTCCCTTGAAAGCTCGAACCAGTCGCCCTCGCGGATGTCGAGCACCTCGCGCAGCTGCATCTCCTTGATGCCCCACTCGGCGTGCAGCGGCACCGAGATGCCCGCGTAGGGCGCCCGCCACTGGCGCGCCTTGGGGCGGGTTTCCTCCGAGGTCTGCGTCTTGACGTGGAGGGTTTTGATCACCGGTTCGAGCATGAGGAATGGCACGCCCAGCTGGAGGCGTCCCTCAATCTCGCCCACTTTCACGTCCACGGTCATGGCGACAAAAATCGAGTCGGGCGGGGACGTTTGCAGGAAACGTCCGCTGGTTTCCTGACCGATCACCTGGGGCCGAAACTTCTCCTCCTGATCTCCCCAGAGCTGGCTCCACTCGGTGAGGATGATGTGGAGCACGTCATCCACCAGCGTCAGCTCGATCTCCGTCAGCGGCCGGTCCTCCGCCGGGGCCCGGCCTTTTCCTCCAAGGAGCCGGTCCGCCATGGCCAACCCCAGCTTGATGCCGACCTCCACCACACCCACCCCGCTGAGCGCCTCGACCTGGAATAGGGTGAGGTGCGTCGGGTTGCCCATCGACTCGCAGAGCTTTGCGAAGGTGATGCTGGTGAAGTTGCTGATCTTGAGCACGCATTCCGTCCGGAAAAACGTGGAGAGCCGCGCGGCGAGATGCTGCGCGTAACGTTGGTGGATTACTCCGAGTTGGCGCAGGTCCACCGATGTCAGAAGACCCGTGGAGCGGAAGTTGTACGGCTCGATCTTTTCGGGGGCGAGCCCGCGGATCCGGCTTCCGTCCTTGGCGAAAACAACGGTGCTTTTGGCGGGGGCTTTTGGCGGGGCGGTTTCAGCCGCCGACGGGGTCGCCGGGGAAGGCTCGGAACCCTGGTTCGAGGCCTGGGGGTCGCTTGCCGCCGCTGGCGTCGCGTTTTCCTCGGGCTTTTTCTCGGGAGCCGCGGGCTCCGGAGTGACATCGGCGTCCGTTGGGTCGCTCATTGCACAACAAATTCGCTGAAGAAGATCCGCTCGATCAGGTCGGATTTGAGCGTTTGGTTGAAGTTCGCGATGAGATCGTTGCGGATCACGTTTTTCGCGCCCGGTTGCTCCAAGTCGGCCAGGGTGCGTGATCCCAAGACGGTGCTGGCCACGTCGAGGAGCTGCTTTTTGTTCTCGTCGATTGCGGTGCGGAGATCGGCGTTGGAGCCCTCGGCGGTGAAGTTGGTCTTGAGGTAACGGGTGCCCATCGTGCCGGCGAGGTTAACCACAACATTTTCAAAGTCGTAGCTGAAAGCGCTTTTGCTATCGCCCTCTTTCCCGTGCTTGCCTTTGCCGTGTTTGGCCTCGGCTTTGTGCTCGGTCTTGGCCTCGGCCTTGTGTTCCGTCTTGTGTTCCGTCTTGTGTCCGCCCTTGCCTTCCTCCCCCGCGTGCGCCACTTGGGTTTCCGCGGCGATTCCCCGGATTTTGGGAAGAAACACGAACTCCATCATCGCGTAGGAGATCGCGGGCATCAGCACCACCATCAGGATGAGTGGCATCATGCCGCCGCCGCCGCCGCCTTTGGGTGCGGCGGCTGCGGCTGCGTCCTTGGCATCTGGTTCCTCTTTGGACATGGCGAATGAGTAAAAGTTGGGAGCCGACCTCGGGGGCGCTCAGCTCAGGTTGCTTGGGGAGATTAGCGCTTGAGGTTGACGACTTCCTCGAGCATTCCGTCTGCGATGGTGATGACCCGGGAACCGGCCTGGAAGCTGCGCTGGGTGATGATCATGTTGGAAAACTCCTCGCTCAGGTCCACATTGGAGAGCTCGAGGGTTCCCACCTGGACCCGGCCCAGGCCGTTGGCGCCCGGCGCGTTGTTCGCGATGGTCATGTTGGTGCCGCCCACGGGGCCGGCGGGCGTGAACCCGCTGTAGAGATTGTTGCCCTCCCGGGTCAGTGCCGCGGGGTTGGTGAAGTTTTGCAGGAGCACCTGCCCCCGGATGAATGTGTCCCCGTTGGTGAGCCCGACGACGATGTTGCCGAACGGGTCCACGGTGAAGGACTTCATTTTCGGGGCCGCCGCCTCGACTTGCGCATCGGTGAACGCGCCTCCGGTGCTGTTGGTGAGGCCGGAGCCGACGCTGACGCCGAAGTTCACCCGGAGGTCTCCCGAGTTGGCCGGCTGGGTCGTGGTCTGCGTGAATGTGAGGGTGCCCCCGACGGAGGTCGCCACATAAGTGGCGCCGCCGTCGAACGCGCCCTGGACCCGGAAGCCGCGGTCGTTGACGAGGTAGCCTTGGTCGTCGAGACGGAAGTCGCCCGAGCGGGACGCGTAATCGACGTTGTTGACGACGTCCCGGATCCTAAAAAAGCCGCTTCCGGTGATGCCGAGATCCGAGTTGGACCCGGTGGAGGTGAGTGTGCCTTGGGTGGTGTCGGTGGTCACGGAGCTGAGCTGAACGCCGGAGCCGATTTGGATCGCCGCGTTGGAGCCGGCTCCCGGCGAGACCGAGGGGGTGGCCTGCTGCAGCAGGTTGCTGAACCCGTCGGAATAGGCGGCGCGTGACCCCTTGAATCCGGTGGTGTTGACGTTGGCGATGTTGTCGGAGATCACCTGGATGGTTTGGGAAAAGGTGCCGAGGGCGCTGACGCCGCTGTTGAGACTTCCGATGAGTGACATATAAGAGGGGGCTTTCTAAGGAGCGGGTTCTGAGGTTGCGCGGTGAGAGTTTCTATTCGGTGTCGTGTTTTTAGGCGGAGGGAGCGGGGATTTTGACGCTGGTGACGTCCGCGGCGCTGTAGGTTTTGCCGTTGATCGTGAGCTCGGGTTTGCCCGCGATGAGCGTGACTTTGCTTACCACCCCGCTGGCAACCACGTCGCCGTCTGACACGGTGACTTCTTTGCCCAGATAGTTTTGGGAGGAGGCGATGCGCTGTTCGGTGGCGAATTCCTCGAAGTTCTTCGAGAGCCCTTTCATCTGTTCCAGCGAGGTGAAACTCGACATCTGGGAAATGAACTGGGTGTCCTCCATGGGCTTGAGCGGGTCCTGGGAGGTGAGTTGCACGGTGATGAGCTTGAGGAAATCGTTGACGCCCAATGTGCTCTGCCCTGTGGTGCGTTTGGTCTCGCCCGGGTTGAGGAAATCCGTCGTGTTGGTTTTTGAGACGATGCTCGAGATGTCCATAGGGGTTATGCGTAGAGTTGAACACCCGCCGAAGGGCGGAGCGTGGCGGAGCTTTTGGCGGGCGCCGGAGTGCGGCGCAACGGTGTCTGGGAGGGGAGATTTTCCTGCGGGTTGCCGGCTTCACCTCGTTCCCTGCCACTTTGACGCCCGGGTTGATCGTTCATTCCCAAAGAGCTCGGCTGCGACTCAAACACGGCGCTGGCGAGCCTCACGCCGCGTTCCTCGGCCCTGTTGGAAAATTGTGCCCAGTTTTGCTCCAGGGCGATCCGCAGGCTTTCGGACTCGGCGCGAAACACGGGTTTGACCTCCCCGCGGGTGAGCTGGAGTTGGATGGAAAGTGTCTCCCCGCTTTCGAGCTGGAGTTTCACCTCCACGCTCTCGGGGCCCGTGGCTTTGATCCGCTGGGCGGCGTCCACCGCCTGGTTCACAATCGAGGTCATCTCCTGGCGCGAAACTTCGGCGGCTTTGCCCTGGGATTGCAGGCCGGGCCCGACGGGTTGTCCGGGAAAAGCCGTGCTCTGCGGGAAGAATTCCGTGCCGACAGAGGCAGAGTTTTCCGAGGCGGCAAATGCTGCCGCTTTGGAGGAGTTGGATCGGTTGGAGGCCGGCTTCTGCATCGCGCTCTCTTGCATAGCAGTCGCCATGCCACCGGGTTTGCGGGCAGATTGAAGCGCGTCCGATGAGCCTGTTTCTTCCTCCTCCGCCACGGCGGTTTGGGCGTCCTTCCCCGGGGCGCTCATCCCCGCGATGGAGTCCGGGCCGCGGAGGGGCTCCTCGGCGTCCAAGGCTTTGCCTAGTCCTGATTGGAAGAGCGGTTTGTCTGAAGGCGTTGCGCCGACGCCTCTCTGCGCGATTCCGTTTCCGGGCCTTTTGATCCCCGTCTCCTGCGCGCCCGTCAGAGAGCCTTCCTGCACCCGGGGCGCTCCCTGCGCGAGGGTTTGCTGGATGGTCTGGCCGACCGGGCTGGCCTCGGCTCCTGTTTGGAAAATTGGCAGAGGCGATTCCGCCGCCTGGGGAACGATCCCCTCCGGCACGGGCTGCGTGACGTTGGGGATTTGCGCTGGAACGCTTGCGCCCGGGGCGGCTGCGGCGCCCTGGGGCTGCCCGGAGGCGGAAGACATGGCGTTCGAAAGTCCGGTTGCGTTCTGGGCGGTTCCGTCTTCCGCGGGCACAGCCAGGGGGCCGCCCGGTTCGTTGGACTCCAGATTGAGCCCCGCGTTTTGGAGCGGCTGTTTCATGAACTCCGCGGGCGCCTCTGTGCCGAATCCCGCGGGCCGCTGGAAAAACTGCCCTGTCGGTTGCGATTCCCTGTTTTGGTTTCCACGGGGGGAAACCTCGATGGATTCTTGCCCTAAGCCGCCTCCATTCAGAGCGAGGCTTCCCGAGTCCTCCCCAACGGGTCCGCTCTCACTCCAGGAAACAGTCGTGGGCTCGGGTTTGGGCGGGGGAACCGACAGGGGAATGCCCATGAGCAGTGCCTCCAGCGTGGGGTCCCCCAAGTTTTGCTCCCGATCGACCTCCTCCCCCTCCTCCGCAGAATCGTTGAGCTGGGTTGTCCCGTCTTTTTCCAGCTCCACGCTTGCGCTCAGCTCGGCATCCGGCTCCCCGCGTCCAGCGCTGGTGGCGCTTTCTTTGCCGGATACCCCGGCGGCTCTGGGGCTGGAGGCGGCAGATTTTGCCGGTTGCGCGCCTTCCCTGGGCCCGGCGTTTGCGGTTTTACCCTTGGGCCCGCCTGAGAGCATGTTTTCAAAGCTTTTCTGGTCGCTTGGGGCGGGCGCAGCGGAGACCGATCCTTGCGGCTCGGCGGGCTGGGGTGCGGGCAGGTTGGAAAGGGGATTCATCATACGGATTGAAGCGAAGGGGGGCTTGGGAGATGAGGGGGGCTATTTCGCGCTCTTAATCAGGCGGAGTTTGTCGGAGATCCGTGCGGCCCGGCGGGCCATGGTTTCTTCGCCGGGCCGGTCGGGGGCCTTGGGCATTTCCCCCAAAATGGGCCCGACCTGATCGGCCTTCATGAGGGAGAGCATTTTTACGACGGTGTTTTCGTCCATCTCGCGCAGGATCGCGACCGCGGCCGGGGGTTTCATGGTCGAATACGTGTTGGCCAGGGTTTTGAGGTTCTTGAGCTCGGGTTCCTGGACCTCGACGATCCGCTTTTCGAGCTCCTCGCGCATCACCACGATGCCTTTCTGGACCTTCTCAAGCTCGGCGCGTTCGGCTGCGATCTGGGTTTTGAGGATCGCCGCGTCCTTGGCTTCCTGGTCGAGTTTTGCGCGCGTCTTCTTGAGCTCGGCGATCATCTCGTCGACGGCCTGGGTCTTGAAGCTCCACATCCGCTCGGGGAGCTGCGTTTTTCCGGGCGCTTCCTCGGGCGGGGGCGGGGGCTGGAGCAGGGCCAGCGCGGGCATCAACACGGCGGTCAGGGTGCCGAAATGCAGGAGGGCGCCGAGTATGGCGAGTCCCATCGGGGAGGTCAGAAAGTTCATGCGCCTTGCTCGTTGAGGTTCATGGCGTACCGGGCCGTGATGAGATCGGCCACGGTGGCTTCCTCCTCCCGCTGGCAGGTCGCGCGATAGGCGCGCAGCTGGGTTTCCTTGAGGCGGACCAGCGATTCGTGGCGCTGATGGGCGGCCAAGAGCGCCTTCCTGCATCCCTCAAGCGCATGCTCGGCTTCCAGCAGTTTTCCGGCGAGGCGCTGACAGGCGGCCTGCTGGGAGCGCAACGCATTGAGGAAGAGCATCTGTTCGTGCCGATACGAGGTGCCTTGGCGGGTGTCTGCGAGCGCCTGGTGATAGGCCTCCAATTCGCCGCGCGCCTCGTTGAGCGCGGCGGTTGCCCGGGTGCGCTCCTGGACGGCCTTGGCGTAGGTTTCCTTTGCGGCCTCCTCCTCCCTGGCGCGCAGGGTGAGAACGGTTTCAAGGGTGAATCGGAAGGGTTTCATTGCAGGAGCGCGGCAAACTGCTGGAGGCTGGTTTCACGGGGCACAATCTCCTCGACGTGCTGCTTAAGGAACTGGGTGAGGGTTTCCTGGCGGGCGATGGCCAGGTCCAGGCGCGGGTTGCTGCCTCGGGCGTAGGCCCCGATGCTGATGAGGTCCTGGTTCTTGCGATAGAGTGCAAGCAAGTCCCGTGCTTCGCCCGCGGCGGCAAGTTCTTCCGGGGTGCTGATGTCGCGCACGAGCCGGCTCACGCTCTCGAGCACGTCGATGGCGGGGAAATGGTTTGCGGTGGCCAGGGCCCGCGTGAGCACCAGGTGCCCGTCGAGAATGCCGCGCACGGCGTCGGCGATGGGTTCGTTCATGTCGTCGCCCTCCACGAGCACCGTGTAGAACGCGGTGATGGAGCCGGACTCGGCGGCGCCCGTGCGCTCCAGGAGCCGGGGCAGGAGCGAGAAGACCGAGGGCGTGTAGCCGCGGCTGCTGGGGGCTTCGCCGACGGCGAGGCCAATCTCGCGCTGGGCCATGGCAAAACGCGTGACTGAATCCATCATGAAAAGAACGTTGTGCCCGGCCTCGCGGAAGTACTCGGCGATGGAGGTCGCCAGGAGCGCGGCGCGCAACCGGACGAGCGCGGGCTGGTCGGAGGTGGAGCAGACCACCACGGAACGGGCCATGCCTTCCTCCCCCAGGTCTTTCTCGATGAACTCGCGCAGCTCCCGGCCGCGCTCCCCGATGAGCGCGATGACGTTGATGTCGCTCTCCGAGCCCCTTGCCATCATGCCCAGCAGCGTGGATTTGCCCACGCCGCTGCCCGCGAAGATGCCCACGCGTTGGCCCTGCCCGACCGGGGTGAACACGTCAATCGCCCTCACTCCCGTCGTGAACGGCTTGTGAATGCGCTGCCGCCGAAGCGGGTCGGGCGGCGCCTGGATCAAAGGCCGGAACTCGTTGCCCTGGAGCGGGCCGCGGCCGTCTATGGGTTCCCCCAGGCCGTCTAGAATCCGTCCCACGAGCTGCGGCCCCGCGGGCACCCGGGATGCGAACGCCGACGCCATCACTTCGCTGCCGGGCCGCAGGTTTTCCATGGGGCCCAGCGGCATCAGAAGGATGTGGTGGTCGCGGAAGCCGACGACCTCGGCGTGAATGGGTTTCTGTTCCCCGCCGGAGTGGATCTCGCAAACATCGCCCACGGCGAGGTTCGGGCCTTCGGACTCGATAATCAGCCCGGTGACGCGCACCACGCGGCCCACGCGTTGCACGGGGCGGTCCTGGCGGAGGCGCTCCTTGAAGCGCTCCAGCAGGCCCTGGGAGTCGGTCGGGTTGCTCATTTCAACAACCCTTCCACGGCGCGCACCTTGGTGCTGAGCCGTCCGTCGAGCGTGCCGAACCGGCTGCGCACCACGCAATCCCCGGGACGCAGTTCCGAGTCGGCGCAGAAGCTGATCTCGGGATGTTTTTCGCGGAATTGCTCCTCGTATCCGGCCACCAGTTCGAGGTCGGAAGCCGCCAGGCGCACCTCGACTTGTTCCTTTCCGGGAGCGACCTCGCTGAGCATGTCGTGCGCGATCCTGAGCACCAGATCGCGGTCGAAAGTGGTTGCGGCGAGGATGCGTTGGACGGCCTCGATCGCCAGTTCCGGGATGAGCCCCTGCAGATCCTGGGTGAGCCGCTCGTGGTGGGCGGCGAGTGCCGCGAAGGTTTGCGTCTGGAGATGGATCACCTCCGAGCGCTGCTCCAGGAGCTGGCGCTCCATCGCCTTGGTGGCGTCTTCGGAGCCGCGCCGGTAGGCTTCCCGTTTGGCGTTCTCGAGATCCTCCTCCGTGAAGCTGGGCTTCGGACGGGTTCCCGCCAGGTAAACTGCGCTCGGTGGCTCCGAGAAATGAATGGGATTAGGTGAATGCACGCTCTTCAGTGGGGGTCTCGTTGATGGTGATCTCCTCTGCCTCCTCCAGCTTCCGCACGATCTGGATGATGCGGTCTTGGGCGGCCTCGACCTCCTTGGAGCGGGGAGATGCGAGCATCTCCATTTCCTCGCGCAGGCCCTCGGCGGCCCGTTTGGAAAGCGCGCCGAGCACGGCGTCCTGGACGGGGGCCTTGGCGGTCTTGAGGGCGATGGGCAGGTCGGCGGAGCTGACATCCCGCATGACCCTCTGGAGGTCGACGGCGGTGAGCCGGGAGAGATCCTCGAAGCTGAAAACCTTCTTGCGAATGGCTGCGCCGAGGGGGGCGTTGCGTTCCTCCAGGCGGGTGAGCAGGGTTTTGCGCGTGTCTTTGTCGAGGGCGTTGAGCAGGTCGGCGCACGCCTTGATGCCGCCGCCCCGGTGGAGCCCCTGCTGGATGGCGCGCTGATCGAAGTGGCGGTTGAGGTTTCTGGCCACCTTGTGAATGCTTTCCCGGGAGGTGGGCTCCAGTCCCGCAAGCTTCTCCACGACCTGCTCGCGCAGTTCCTGGGGCAGCATCTGCACGACTTCCGCGGCCTGGGGCATGTCCATGCAGGAAACAATCAGGGCGATGGTCTGGGGCTGCTCGGACTTGATCAGGTTGATCACCTGGCGGCCTTCCATCTGGCGGATGGCTTCGCTGGCGTCGCTGCGTTCCCCGGGCTCGCACCGGCTGAGGATGGAGGAGGCGGCGTAGCTGCCCTTGGCTTTTTCCAAGGCCGCCTGGGTGAACGCCAGTCCGCCCAGCGCGGCGCCGATCCCGTCGGAAACCACCAGCGCCAGCTCCCTCATGAGCTCGCGCTGGACGGAGCTGCTGATGAGGGGAAGCGCCACCATCTCTTTGCAGATGACCTCGAGTTGCGCGTTGTCGAAGCGGTTCATGACCTCCGCCGCCGCGTCCGGGCCGATGACAATCAGGAACGCCGCGATCTTCTGCACGCGGCTCATCTTGTCGTATTCGATCGGGTCCATCGCGCGCTAGTTCTTGCCGTTGGCGGCCATCCAGTCGCGCAGCGCGGCGCCGATGTTGCCGGGACGCTGACGGATCATTTCGTTGAGCGCTTCCACTGAGATGACGGCGGCGTTGCGCGCGGCCTCCGCCTCCTCCAGCGGGCTGGGCCCGATTGGCGGCGGGTTGAGAACCTCGATCGGGATCTGGTCCGGCGCGGCGCGTTTGAGCATCCGCATGAACATCATGATGAGCCCGAGGGCGATGGCGATGGCCACGCCGTTCTTGATCCAGTCGCTGTGGGCCATGGCCAGGTCCAATGCGCTGGCGGGCTGCACCACGGGGACTTGGAAGGTCACTTCCTCCAGGGAAATGGATTTCGCGATCTCCTTCTCATCCACCCCTTTGATCCCAATCGCGTTGCTCACGATTTTGCGGAGCGACTCCATCTCGGCCGGGGTCCGGGGCTTTTCCCGCGCGGCGACGAAGACGGCGGCGCTCAGGTTGGCGATGCTGCCCGGGTTGCGGATGGCGTTGGTGGTGACCCGGTTGATCTCGTAGTTGAGGGCGCGGTTTTTGCGGAGCTGTTCGCTGTTTTTCCCGCCGGGTTTGCCCGAGTCCGCGTTGGCGCTGTTGGCTGTGACGCCGGTGCCCGTGGGTTTGCCGGCCTCCGTTTCGTTGGTGAGCGTGCTGTCCTCGGTGTTGGTTTCCGATCGCAGCACCTGGCCGTCCGGGTCGAAGCGTTCCTCGGTGCGTGAGATGCTCTCCGAGTCGAGCGTGGCGGACACGCGCACCACCGCGGCGCCCGGCCCGAGGACTTTGGCGAGCATGGACTCGACTTTGTTGGAGAAGTAATCCTCCACGCTTTTGCGCAGCTTGATCTGGCTGGAGGCGGCTCCGAGCTGGGGATCGTCCTTGAGATTCTCGGTGAGCACCGTGCCGCGGTGGTCGACCACGGCCACGTCGTCTGCGCGGAGTCCTTCCACCGAGTTGGCCACCAGAAACCGGATCGAGTTGACCGACTCGGCGGAAACGCTGCCCTCCACAAACACCGACGCCGTGGGTTTGGTTTTTGTCTCCGAAAACAGGAGCCGGTTTTCGGGGAGCACAATCATCACCTTCGCCGAGCGCACCCCGTTGAGCTGGGACACGGTCCGGGAAAGTTCGCCCTGGAGGGCCCGCACGTAGTTGGTGCGCTGGACAAAGTCGCTGATCCCGAAGTTTGCGCGGTCGAAGATCTCAAAACCGACGCCTTCGCCGGAGGGGACACCCTTGGATGCGAGCTGGAGGCGCAGTTTGTGGACGGACTCGCCGGGCACGTAAACCGAGGAGCCCCCCGCGCCGAGCTCGTAGGGGATCCCGGCGCCTTGGGCGGCGGAGACGACCTCCGCGACGTCTTTCTCGCTGAGACGGCCGTAGAGGAGCTGCATCTTGGGGGTGTGCGACCAGAACGTGAGGGCCAGCAGGCCGCTGACCACGCCCACGGCGGCGACCGCGATGGACACCCGCTGGTTGAGCCCGAGCTGTTTCCAGAGCAGTTGGAGTTGTTGGAAGAGTGCTTTCATTTTTCAGGGAGGGTGGCGTCAGACCTGCATCCGCATGAGTTCCTGGTAGGATTCCACCAGCTTGTTCCGGACCTCGACCATGAGCGAAAACGAGACGCTCGCCTCCTGCGACGCGATCATCGCCTGGTGCAGGTTGCCGGTTTCCCCGGTGAACAACTTGTTTTTTTCCAACTCCGCCGCCTTCATCTTGTCATCCACGTTGCCCACCGCGCGCTCGATGAAGTTGGAGAAGTTGGATTTCTGGACAGCCCCGGAGGGCTGGGCGGTCGCGATCCCGCTGCCGTCGCCGGCGGCGCCGATTTTTGACAGGTTCTGGGCGCCTTCGAGGCCCTTGAATGTCTGCGGCTGGTAGGTGGGGAACGATCCGATCCTCATAAAACGTCAGGGTTAACGGCCGATTCCGAGCGCTTTGGACGCCATTTGTTTGGCGTTGCGGACCACTGAAAGGTTCGCCTCGTAAGCCCGGGAGGCGCTCATGAGGTCCACCATTTCCGTGGCCATGTTCACGTTGGGCATCCGCACCATGCCGTCGGTCCCGGCGTGGGGATGGGCCGGGTTGTGAATCATTTCTCCGGGAGTTTGGTCGTCGTTGATCCCGGCGATCCGCACGCCCTTGGGCGCCTTGGACCCGGAGTCCAGCACCGCCTCGAATGAAACCACCTTGCGCTGGTAGGCCTGCCCGTTGAGGTCCTTGGTGTTGTGCGCGTTGGCGATGTTCTGCGCCACGATGTCCATGCGCACTTTTTCCGCGCTGAGCGCGCTGGAAGTGGACTGGATGCCCGTGAGGAAGTTCATGGCTCTTAAACGGTGCGGCCCGTGATGGCCATCCGCAGTTGACGCAGCGAGCCGCTGACAAACTCGGTCATGGCTTCGTATTCGAGCCCGTTTTTGCTCATCGCGAGCAGCTCCTTGTCGAGCTCCACGTTGTTGCCGTCCTTGCGCAGGCTCGTGGAGCGGCTGTCTTCGGCCAGGCTCGGGGCGGGGGCTTGTTTGAGGGTGCCGCCCCGAACATGGGTGGCAAACTGTTCCGCGAAGTCTTTTTGCAGGTCCATGCGTTTGTATCCCGGGGTTTCAATGTTTGCGATGTTGTTGGCGATGGCTTCCTGCCGAAGAGATGCCGCATCGAGCATCTGTTTGGCCGCCAGGTAGTTTGAGGATGAAAAGAGGCGTTCAATCATCGTGAGCTCATACATAGCAGGCGCTGTGCCATGGGGTCCCCGCGGCTTCTTTTGCCCGGGCTTATTTCATGTTTTAAGTGTCTCCAAAGCAGCGGTTTGCGGATTATTTAAACGGTCGGTTGCCCGCGAAATCGCCGGTCCGGCCGGAAAAAAACAGCGCTCCTGCCCGGGTCGGGGCGAGGAGCGCTGTGGGGGTGGTCGTGCGGAGGGGGAAGAGGATGCCGGGCGGCAAATGTTGCCGGTGCGTCTAGCAGCGCAGTGTCACGGGGGCGGTGCTGTGCGACGCCAGGGCGGTGGCTGCCTGTGCGCTCTGTTGGAGCGAGGAGCAGGGGATGCCGCTGCCCAGGAGCGCCCCCAGTTCCCTCGCTTTTTGAGCCGTCTCGGGTCCAAGGCTCACGGTGCGCGCCGGGCTATCGCCACTCTGAATGGTGACCTTTCCCTCCGGGCTCACCTGAAGGCTGAGGGGTTTGGTGGGGTCGGTGAATTGAATGGCTGACCTGAGTTCAGGGCTCTCAAGCAGCTGTTGCTGGAGTTGTTTGAGGCGGTTGACCTGCGGGTTCACAGCGGCGCCCGCTGCGGGCGAGGCGCCGCCGGTGTTGCCGGCCGCCTGGGACTCAAGATGGCTCATGAGCCGGTCGAATTTTTCTCCCGCAACGGCTTGGCGACGTTCCGCCGCCTGTTGATAAGAGTCGATGAGTTTACTGCCGAGGGTGGTGGCGGCGGAAATGAGGAGCGGATACATACGGTCCCGCGCAGAGCAGTTCGGATGCCAAGCGCGCGGCGGTGCGCTCGGCGATCCGTTCGGCCGACTGACGGGACCGTCCGCTCGGGCTTGAGTCGGGCAAAATTTGCCGCGGCTCTGCCCGCTCCCGGCGGGGAGGAGGGCGACTGCCATCAATCGGAACTCCGAAGTTTCAGAGGGAGATTATTTTCACGCGGAGTACGCGGAGGGATTTTTGGAAATTGCCGAATCCAAGGGCTTTGCACTTTCGCCCCTTCAGTCATTCCGCTGGAACTTCCGGTTTCAGGATCAAACACGTCGTGGTTTCCGGCTCTGCTGTGGGGGGCCTTGTGCCGCAGCGGATAGGGCAAAAAAGAAGCGGCCCGGGTGGATGAACCCGGGCCGCTGGAATGAAACCGATTGCCGAAACGCGCCGTTGGCTAGGGAGGACGGTGATGCGGAAAGCAGAGACGATTA
>CAMARB010000022.1 GCA_945860355.1 Chthoniobacter flavus
GTCCCAACCGGCGCGAACCACGCGCGGTCAAGCGTCGTCCAAAGAACTACCAGCGCCTCACCGGGCCACGCTCTTCCTTCCAAGAAGTGCAGCACCGCCATCGCGCGAAGAAGCCCCTTATCTAAGTGCCATTCGGGCCTGTCATGTGCTCCCAGTCCGTTGAAAAGGCGATCTCCGGACGCCGCTCGTTGTAGCGGAAAATCGCCGTGTGCATGGGAAGCCAAGCCAGCCCGCGTTGTTTGGCGATCGCGTGACGGGTTTTGACCCAGTCCCCTAAGATGAAGGAGCTGAAGTAGGCATCGATCTCTGGCGGCGCAACGATGTGCCTGTCGAAGATCTGGCACTGAACCCCGGAATCGGTTCCGGTCAGTTCCGAGGCATCCACCGACCAGTCCCTCGCATAGGCGACGCGGTACGTGCCGGGCGCAGCCCGCAGCAAATCCCGGGCGTCCCCGGCTCCCAGAACGCCCAGGGTGCGGGTTCCCGTCGTGCCCCCGTCGTGCCGGACCTGGGATTGGCGGGCAAACGTGCCGGCCCGCCTCAGTATGCCCCCCGTAAGCGCCCGCCCCATCCAGTCGGCGATCCCGCGCTCCGTGCTGGTGCCCGCCACGATGTAGCTGAAATCGGAGGACGCCGGGATGTCGCCCCCGTGGATCCACACGGCCCCTTTAAACGGGGCGGTGTAGTGCGACACCCCCCTCTCTGCACGCAGCTTTTCCGCGGCAACAGCCGCAAGCTCGGCCATTCTCTCCGGGGAAAGACCCTCCACCACGGCCCCGCTCCCGGCGGCGCTCTCGCCGGTGATCTCCGAGTAGACCGCGGCGGCCGCTGCAAAAGATTTTTCGAGGGAGGGCGCCCCGGCCAGCGCCTCCAGCACCCGGCAAACAGGCAAAGGAGTTGAGCTCGTGCCGTTGGCCACCCGATAGCCGTTCTCGATTCCCTCGGGAGCGGGAATCCAGGGCAGGGTGCGTGCTTTGGTGAATTCGCGCGCGCGGGCCGCCACCGCACTGACCCCGCTGTAGTAGAACTCCGGGTAAGCCATGGCCAGCCCGGGCTCGTCCGCAAGCACGGCGTAGTCGTAGGCCTTGGCGTTGAGGGCGGTCTTCACGGCGTCCCGGGTGTTTGTCCGGTAATAGCTGTCATAGAGCATCTCCGCGGGCGGCCTCTGGAAGTCGACCTCCACCGTTTCAAACTCTTGCCTCAACAACGCCCCCAAACAGAGGCTCACCTCCCCACCGTCGCTCAGGTAGCCGTAAACGAGCACCCGCAGCTGGCTGCCGGGAACGGGCTGCGCCCCGGCAGAAACGGTGAAACAGGCCAGAAAGCACCCCAAAACGGCCGCTGCGAGGCGGGAGAAAACTCGCCAACAAATCCAGGAACGGATGGCCTGCCCAGATCTGGGCAAACGAGAGTCAGGGCGGAATCTGAGGGAGAGGGACATCGTTGATGCCATCTCCACAGACCGAGTGAAAGGTTACATTTTTTTTAAAAAAATGCGTCTGCGCGAAAAACCGAGCCGCCGGGTGGCTGGGACGCCCCCTCGCCCCTGGCTCTTTTATTCCTCCCGGGCGTTGTTGCTTCTCGTTTTTCCCGAAGTCTCCGGGCCACAGTGCCGCCCCGTATGGAACTCGATCGGAAACTGGAAATCCTGGCCGATGCCGCCAAATACGACGCGTCCTGTGCGAGCAGCGGCGCGGCGCGCAAGGATTCCCGTGGGAGCAAAGGGGTGGGGTCCACGGGCGCCGCCGGCATCTGCCATTCGTACACGCCGGACGGCCGTTGCGTGTCGCTGCTGAAGGTGCTGCTGACCAACCGCTGCATTTACGACTGCCATTACTGCATCAACCGGCGCTCCAGCAACGTGGAGCGGGCCCGGTTCACCCCGGAGGAGGTCGTCCGGATCACGCTGGACTTCTACAAACGCAACTACATCGAAGGGCTTTTCCTGAGCAGCGGCATCATCCGCAACGCCGACCACACGATGGAGCGGGTGATCGAGGTCGCCCGCCAACTGCGCGAGGACCACCAGTTCCGGGGTTATATCCACCTCAAAACCATCCCGGAAGCCTCCCCGGCGCTCATCGAACTGGCGGGCCGCTATGCGGACCGGATCAGCCTCAACATTGAGCTGCCCAGCCAGCAGAGCCTCGCCCGGCTCGCCCCGGAGAAAAGCCTGGATCGCACCCAGGACGCCATGGGGCACATCCGCAACAAGATCCTGGAGCGGCGCTCGGCCAAAGCCGACGGGCCAAAACCGCCGCCTTTTGCGACCGGCCAAAGCACCCAGATGCTCGTGGGCGCCGACGACTCCAGCGACGCCCTCATTCTGAGCCGGGCCAGCACGCTTTACACGGGTTACGGCCTTCGGCGGGTTTATTACTCCGGGTTCAGCCCCATCCCGGAGCCCTCCCAACTGCTCCCCCTCACCGCGCCGCCCCTGGTCCGGGAACACCGGCTTTACCAGGCGGATTGGCTGCTGCGGTTCTACGGGTTTCGCGTGGAGGAAATCACCACGCAGACCGCGCCCAACCTCGATCTGGACCTAGACCCGAAACTCTCCTGGGCCCTGCGGAACCGGACCGCCTTCCCGGTGGACGTCAACCGCGGCTCCCGCGAGGAACTCCTCCGGGTGCCGGGCCTCGGCGTCCGCAACGTGGAACGCATCCTTCAGGCGCGCCGCTACACCCGGCTCCGGCTCGCGGACCTGCTCCGGCTGCGCGTCTCGATGAAAAAGGCACTGGCGTTCCTGGTCGCCGCGGATCACACGCCGGTGGGTTTGGAAAGCGACACCCTGCGCCTGCGTTTTCTGCCCCCGCCAAAACAACTCGAGCTCCAGTTCGGTCCGCCCAAACCGGTCCAGGAAGACTTTCTCTCCGTGCGCTCCGGGGAACTCTAGCCATGCAAACCGTCGTGATTTCGCCGTCGTTTGAGGCGTGGCGAAAATCCGCGCGCAGCTTGCTCGCCCGCGGGGTCCCGCCGGAATCCCTGCTCTGGTGTGATGACCCGCGGGAGGCCCCGCTTTTCGGCGCGCAGCAGGAGACCGCAGCGGACGGCCCCGTGCCCCGGGTGCCCCCGGCTTTTCTGGACCTGGCCCGGACCGCCGCCGCCCACACGGCCCCGCAGCGCTGGGGCGTGCTCTACCAGATCCTCTGGAGGCTGACCCGCGGCGTGCAAAAACACCTGCTCCAAATGGGCACCGACCCGGACGTTTATCAGGCCCGGCAATGGTGCAAAGCCGTCGGCCGCGACATCCATAAAATGCACGCCTTTGTCCGGTTCAGGCAGACGGGCGTGGATCCCGCCACGGGTAGGGAACAGTTTGTGGCCTGGTTCGAGCCGGAGCACCGGATTGTGCGGCTGGCCACCCCGTTTTTTGAGCGGCGGTTTGCGAGCATGGACTGGTCGATTCTCACCCCGAGCGAGTGCGCGCATTGGGACGGCGCTTCGCTGGTGTTCACCGAAGGCGTCGACCGATCCGCGGTGCCCGACGAGGACGCGCTTGAGGAGCTCTGGCGCACTTATTACCGGAGCATCTTCAACCCGGCCCGGGTCAAGGTGAGGGCCATGCAATCGGAGATGCCCAAGAAATACTGGAAAAATCTTCCGGAAGCCCCGCTCATCGCGGGACTCATCTCGGGGAGCCAAACCCGGGTGGAAAAGATGCTCGCCACCGAGGAACGCCCGGCCAAACCCGCCCCGAAAAACGCGTATCTCGAGTCCCTCGCCCGGCGCAACGCCGCCGAGAGAGGGGAGGAGCCTCCCCCGCGGGAAATTCAGAAAAACCGGGAGCAGGGTGCCACTTAAGGCAGAACTCGGAAATTTCAGAGAGAGGTCATTTTCACGCGGAGACGCGGGGAACGCGGAGAACGTTTTGGAAATTACTGAACGCCAGGGTGTCGCACCTCCGCCCTTTCAGCCGCTCCGCTGGAACTTCGGTTTTCGGGTTACGCGCCCCCCCAAGGCGAGCGTCCATCCCGTCCATCCCGTCCATCCCGTCCATCCCGTCCATCCCGTCCATCCCGTCCATCCCGTCCATCAGCCCGCAACGAGCGCATCGGCCGTCCTGCGGCCGCTGGCCATGGCCCCCTGGATCGACGCCGTGTCCCGGTGATCGCCGCAGACCCAAACGCCCTGCCGCACCGGCTCCGCGGGTCTCTGGACAAGCGGCGCATTGACGGGAAGCGCCTCGGGCACCCGGACGTTTTTTAGCCAGCGCCAGCCGGCCACCTGCGCCCCCCACCAACCCTCCAGCTCGGCCTGCACGCGCCGCGCCAAAACCGCGTCCTCCTCCTCGGGCAAACCATGCAGCGAAACAGCCACCAACGCCTGGCCCGGCGGGGCGTATTCCGGCGCCACATCACTCATCACCACGACGTGGTTCACACAACCCCGGCCCGTGCCGTTTAAAACCAGGGTCCCCTCGCCCATGGGGCTTTTGGTTGCCGCAAAATACATCGTCGTGGTGGAACGCCACCGGGGCGCAACGAGCTCGGGAAGGAGCCGCGCCGCGGCCGAGCCCTCAGTCGCGACCACAATCCGCCGGGCCTCCAAAACCTCCCCGTCGGCCAGCCTCACCCGGCCCGGCTCCATCGAGACCACTTGCGAACGCAGCCGCACCGCCGGCAACCCCGCCGCCAACTGCTCGGGAATCGCCTGCATCCCACGGGCCGGCACGGCCGCGGCACCCTCCGCGAACATCCGGAAAACAAAATCGAGCATCCGGCTGGAGGTGGCCAGGTCGGGTTCGAGGAAGATGCCGCCCAGCCAGGGGCGCAAAAACCGCTCCAGGATCGTCTCGCTGAAGCCGTGCGCCCGGAAAGCCTCCAGGGCGGTGGTCTCTGGACGCTCAAAAACCGATTCCAACGAGCCGCGCCGGGCGCGATGGCGGAACGTGGCGATCCGCAACTTGTCGAGCCACGAGCCTACCGGCGCACGGAGCGTCGCCCAGAGATGCCCGGGCGCGCGGAACGGATCCGACACCCGGTTAATCCCGGCGTCCAGCCGGACCAGGGCGCCCGGGGTGAACGGACGCAATTGGAGGGCCGAATAGTCCAGCCAACGCCGGGCCTCGGGATAAGCGGTCAAAAAAACCTGAAACCCCCGGTCCAACGAAAACCCGTCGAAGCGCTCCGTCCGGACGCGGCCCCCGACGGCGTCGGCGGCTTCGAGCACCAGGCAGTCCCGCCCTGCCTCCTGCAGCCGCCTTGCGCAGGTCAACCCCGCCAAGCCGGCGCCAATCACAATCACGTCCGGGTTCATCGGGTTTTCATTCGAGGCCAGCCGCCCGGGGAGAGGCAAGTCGGGCGAGAGAGCGCCGCCGCGGCATCCGATGCCGCCAGGTCAAGGCCGGGTGTAGATCTCGTACGCATCGAGGAAGGTCCCTTGGTAACGGTAGTTTTCTTGGATCCAAGCCTTGGTGGGTTGCGCCCAAAAACTGAACCGGGAGGCGGGCGTGGCGTTGACCTCCCAATCGCTGAGCACAATCACGGCCGGCCGATGGGTCTGGAACCGGGCGATGGCCTCGGCATCCCAGTTGGCCGTGCGCATGGCGTTGTCGACATACACGTTCCGTTCGTAGGTGGGCCGGTTGGCCAGCACGTTGAAGGTCGGGTGGTAGGGGTAAGCGACCAGGTATTCCCCCGGCTTGGAATGCGCCCGGATCACCTCCAGAGCGCCCTGAAGACCCTTCTGCTCCTTGGTGCTCACAAACACCCGGACCCCGTTCTCCGCCTCGAAGAGTTTCTTGCGCGCCTTGCGGGCCGCAATCGTGCCGGTCCAACGATCCGGCAGCATCTGCGCCAGATACACGGCGGATTGCACGAGGAGAAACCCCAGGATCAGCCGCCCGAACCACCGGGACGGGGAACGCCAGGATCCCTCATGCGCACCCAAAAGCAGGCTGGCGCACACGGCGCCCACCCAGTAGCCGGGGGCGAACTCGGAGAGATGCGGGGCATCGGGCCGGAAGAAGAAGAACTGAGGAAACGTGGTGAGCGCGCCGCCCAGCATCAGCAGAGCCGCCAGGGGACGCCGCGTGGAGTGGGGTTCCCGGGAAAAAATCCCCCGGATAAACGCAAGAAAAGCCCAGAGCACAAGGACACCCAGGGTGGCCGGCGGCGCGTAGGTGAGGAACGCCAGGCATCGCTTTTGAAAGTTTGCGCCGCGGAAAATGTCCTGCACGGGACGGCGCCCGAGCACATCCCGGCTGGCCGAAACGGCCGCCGTCTTGGCCGCGCCCGCCGCAGTCGCCTGAGGCCGCGCGCCCTGTTCGGAGGGATGCGACAACAACCGCACCGACGTCCGCAGGTAACTGAACCAGCCGCCGTATTGGCCGACAAACTCGCGGTCAAACCCGCGTTGCCGGGCATCCGCGTAAACGGGCCCGTGCAACAGCAGGGCCGTTCCGGCGACGAGCAGCAGGCCCGCGCCCGTCTGAAACGCCTTCCGGGGAAGCCCGCGTTCGAAGCAACGCAGAAGGAGGAACCCGGCCCAGAGCGCGCTGAAGAAAAAGCCCAGATCAATCCGGATCAGAAAAGTCAGTCCGAGCACGCACCCGCCGAGCAGGGCGTGGCGCACCCAGCGGCGGGGTTCCTCCTCCAAAGCCGCGAGCAACAGGCAGAGGGAGTTGGAGACCGCAAGCAGCGGCATGTAGTTTTTAAACGTCATCCCGGGCACCAGGAGCGGCAGAAGTGCGACCAAGAAAGCGAACCAAGGCCGGCGGCTGACTTTTTCGACGGCAATGAAGGCCAGGAGCACCGTGAGCGTGGAGAGCGCGAAACAGTACGCGCGCAGGAGCACGTAACTGACCCCGAAGACCTTGAAGAGCCCCACCACCGGGTAAAACCAGAGCAGGTTGTAGTTGAGCACCACATCCTTCAAAGGCAGTTGCCCCTCCAGCAACCGCTGGGCGCCCAGGACAATCGTGCCGCCCTCGTCCCTTAAGTTGAGGCTGTGGCGGTAGTAACTGCCGTAGTAGGCCACCGCGCACACCGCCAAAAGCACCATCCAGAACCAGCGCCCGGCCAGGACCCGGCCCAAAGCGGCGGTCCAGGCGGTTTGTTTTGGAGCGTCCGAGGAATTCAGAGGAGAGTCGTGCATGGGTGTCAGAGGGGACCGGGGAGGGAAATCGTCGGGCGATTAAGACGCCCCGCGGCCGGCGCCCCAGCGGGAAAGGTGCGCCAGCCATTCGGGCTCCAGCCCGCGCCGGGATTTGATGGAAACAATCGCCTGCCCGGCCACCGCTTCGTGGGCCTTGGCGGTTTCGCGGAAGGGTTTTTCCGTGGAAAACCGGATCCCGGCGCAATCCCCCAGCAGCTTGAGGAGCACGGCCTCGGGGAACCCGCCCGAGCGTTCATCGACCGTGACGCTGAAGGTGATGCCGGTGAGTTTGTGCACCATCCACGCGCAAAGCAGTTCACGGGCGGTGAGCGCGTGCAGATGGCGCACGCCGTCCCGGACCATCCACCGGCTCAAATACAGAGCGTGCCGGGCCTGTTGCAGGAAAAAGTCGGTGGCCAACTTCTGGCCCAGGTCCACCCGCCAGGTTTCCATGCGCCGGGCCAGCGCGCGTTCCTGCTGCCATTCACCCTCGAGCACCATGGCGTCGGGCAGGAACTCAAATGAGCGCAGGGCTTCGGGCCCGCACTCGGGCACCCGCCCCGAGGCGGATTGCGCCACATAAATCCGCAGCCCGGGATGCGCGGCGCGCATCTGACTCAACTCGGCGTCGTTGCGCTCACCGACCGGGCCGGCCCCCGGCCAGTCCTCCACCAGGCAGGCCCAGCCCGCCTCCGCTCGGGGCGCGGGCGCCGCGGGCGGCACAAACTTCTCAAACAACGCCTTGAGCGGCAGCACCGTGCGGTCCACGGCAAACTCGGATTCGATCCGCTGCCGGGCCGCGGCGCCGAACCGGGCGCGCAGCTCCGGGGATTGGATCAATCGGGCCAACCCCTCCGCCAACGCGGCTTCGTCGCCCGGGGCGACAAGGAGCCCGGTTTGGTCGGGATCAATCTGCTCGGGCACCCCGGCGAGGCGGGTGGAGATCACGGGTTTTCCGGAGGCCATGGCCTCGAGAATGACCGTGGGAAACACGTCGCTGGCGCCCAGGCGATCGACGATGCAGGCGAGGGCGAAGATGTCGCAACCCCGCAACCGGTCGAACACCTCCTCCTGGGGAAGCGACCCGAGAAGGCGCACCTCGCCCCCGACTCCAAGCCGGTCGATCTGGGCCTGGAGCTGGCCGCGCCATGGGCCTTCCCCGATGATCTCGCATTCAAAAGCCAGGCCCCGGCTCTTGAGCTCCGCGCAGGCGGCGATGAGGTGATGGAACCCCTTGAACTCGATCAAACGCCCCGTGCTCACGATCTTCGGCACAGCCCGCGCGGGTCCGGCCGGCACGGGCGGGAAATTCGTGAGATCCATCCCGTTGAACACCCGGAGCATCTTCGGCTCGGAGTCCGGGCAGCGATCCCGCACGAGGCCCTTGCTGAACTCGGTTTCGTTGGCGATGAAACGCGCCTCGCGGCAAATCTCGCCCAGCAGGGCGTCGTTGCCGAGGTCCACCATGAAATCCTGCCCGTGTGTGGAGACGCTGAAAGGAATCCCGCTGATGGCCTGGATGAAAATGGCGGTGTGGGCCGCGCGGTTGGCAAAGTGGACGTGGAAATGGGTGATGCCGCGCGCGAGGAAAAGGCCGGCGAAGTAGAGCGCGTTCCGGGCGCGCAGCGCGGCCTTGTATTCCTTGCCGTACCGGCGGTCGTGTTCGGCGATGAGCGCGGCGGGCCAGCGCCCGGACTTTTTGGCCGCCAATTCGCCCGCCTTGAGCACATGGGCGGAGGGGGCGTAATGCAACCGGGCTTTCATCCGGGCGGCGTGACCGTGCCGGAAGGAGGTGGGCGGAGGATAGATGGAGTAGAGCTCCAGCTCGACCCCCAGCTTTTCAAGGGCGAGAATTTCCGTGTCACAGAAAGTCTGGGACACCACCGGGTAACGGGAGAAGAGATAGGCGAGCCTCACAAAAAAGTCGGGAGATGGTGGAAAACAACGGCCCACGAATGACCAAACTTCGCCGCCGCCACAAATCCCAAATTGCACTTGGACCCGGGATGCGGCTCCATGGGCGGCCATGGATACCGCGCCGCAACCGGAAACCCCGACCATTTGCACCGAAGTTCAGGTGATGTTTTTCGACACGGACTGCGCGGGTATCATCCACAACCTGGCGTATCTGCGGTTTATCGAAACGGCCCGAACCCTCCTGGCCGAGCAACTCGGCATGGGCCTGGTGGGCATGGCCCAGAGCCGCGTTTATCCCGTGCTGGTCCGCACGGAGATCGACTACAAACGAGCCGGGCAACTCGGCGACAAACTCGAGGTGCACGGCCGGCTCGAGAGCGTCGAGCGGCTGCGGTTTTGGTGCTCCTTCGAGGTGCGCCGGGCGGCGGACGCGGCGTTGCTCGTCCAATCCCGCCAGATGCTGGCGCTGGTGCAGATGCCCGAGGCCAAACCCCTGCGGCTCCCGGCCGATTGGGCGACACGGTTTGCCCATCTCTGCCCGCGAAAAATCGCCAGGCCACAGGGCACTCCGTGACACCTCCTCAGCGCCCCCCGACCCGTGGACCGGCCAATCCTTTTGGCTTCCTCTGAATAATCGGTTGCCAGGGAGAGCCCCGGAAACCTACACTCCGGCGCGTTAGGCATCGCACCATCCAACTCTATGCTCGAGCTCGAGATCTACGCTGCCGGTGTCAGGAAACTGGACAAAATTTTGGCTCTCGAACTGGAGTTCAACTCGGTCCAGGGGCTCCGCTACAAAATCGATAGCAATCACGACATCGTGTATCTGGAGTTGGAGGAGGCCGCGATCAGCATCAGCCAGATCCGGTCGACTTTCCAAAACCTGGGGCTCAATGCGCGCATTGTGGGGTCGGTGCCCCCGGCCCTTGCGCTCAAGGGGAAGACCGAGCGCCTCCAGCGGAGTTAGCCGCGGGGTCGGCTCTCAGAATGGACCTTGGAGGATGCGGCTTTCAAGGTGGCCCCGGCCGGAGTCCCGCAACAGGCCCCTAGACGGACAGCCCGCCAGCGACTAGAGAAGCGGCCGCATGTTGCGTTTTCTCGGGCGCTCAGTCCTTTCCCTTCTCCAATACCTAGGCGAACTCGCCGTGCTCTTTGGCGAGACGTGCAGGGCGCTCGTGACGGCCCCGATCCGGTGGCGCCTTTTCGCCCGGCAACTCGTGGAGGTCGGGTTCCGCTCCCAGCTGGTGGTGATTGTCACCGGCGCATTCACCGGCGCAGTTTTCGCCGCCCAGACATTTTTCCAGTTCCACCGGATCGGCATGGAATCCGCCGTAGGCGCCGTGGTGGCGGTGTCGATGTTTCGGGAACTGGGGCCGGTGTTGACGGGGCTGATGGTGGCGGGTCGCGTGGGGGCGGCGATCGCGGCGGAGATTGGCACCATGAAAGTCACCGAGCAGATCGACGCGTTGCGCGCCCTGGGGGTGCATCCGATCGACTACCTCGTGGTGCCCAGAGTCATGGCGCTGATGCTCTCCATGCCGATCCTCGTCGCCGAATGTTGCGGGTTGGGGGCCCTCGCGGGCTACCTCATTGGCACCAAGGTGCTGGGCATCTCCGAGGCCTATTACCTGGACACCATGCTCAAGTTCACCGGCCTGCGCGACATCAAGATGGCCCTCAGCAAAGGTCTGGCTTTCGCCGTGCTCGTGGTTTTCATCAGCTGCCACCAGGGCCTCAACGCCAAGGAAGGCGCGGTCGGCGTCGGACGCGCCCCCACCGAGGCGGTGGTGATCGGGTCGCTGGCGATCCTCGTGGTGAATTTCTTCCTCTCCTTCGCCCTCAACATCATCTACCCGGCGGGCGTGTAGCCTGCTTTTCCCACGTCCCGTGATCCGCGTCCGAAAACTCCATAAAACCTTGGGCAGCCAGGAGGTGCTGCGCGGCATCGACCTGGAGATTAAAAAGGGCGAGACCTGCGTGATCCTGGGCCGCTCGGGCTGCGGCAAAAGCGTGCTGCTCAAACACTTCGTGGGGTTGCTCCAGCCTACCTCGGGCGAGGTGTTCGTGGACGGGGAAGACATCGCGCGCCTGCCCGAGCGCGAGCTGGGCCGGATCCGCAAGAAGGTGGGCATCCTTTTCCAGAGCGGCGCGCTGTTTGACTCGATGAATGTCGGGGAAAACATCGCGTTTCCCCTGCGCGAAGCCGGCCTGCGCGATCCCGCGGTGATCGAGGAGAAGGTGGCCGAGGCCCTGGAGATGGTGGATTTGGCGGGGGAACAGGAAAAGATGCCCGAGAACCTCAGCGGCGGGATGCGGAAACGGGTGGGGCTGGCCCGGACCATCGTCAGCCGGCCCGAGTGCATCCTTTTTGACGAGCCCACCACGGGGCTTGACCCGATTGCGAGCGACTCGATCAACCACCTGATTCGCCGCTTGCAAAAGCGCCTGAGCGTGACTTCGGTGGTGGTCACCCACGACATGAAAACCGCCTATCACACCGCCGATCGCATCGCGTATCTGCACGAGGGCCGCATCTATTTTCTGGGCAGCGCCGATCAACTCCGGCACTCCCGCGATCCGGTTCTCCAGAATTTCATCGAGGGCCGCTCGGGCGATTCCGATTAAAAATCATGTCCACCGAACGCAAAAACCTCGAAGTCTTTGTCGGCTTTTTCCTGCTCATCGGCCTGGGTTTCATCGCCACCCTGGTGGTCACCTTCGGCCGCGTCGGCCAGGGCCTGCAGAAAAAATACCCGCTCCAGGTGGAGTTCCCCAACGCGGGCGGTCTCGTCAAGGACTCCGACGTCCTTCTCTCCGGCGCCCGGATCGGGTCCGTGGCGGAATCCCCGCAACTCGCTGAGAACTCCTACCGGGTGATCGTGAAGATCAACATTCGCGAGGATGTGAAGATCCCGCGCAAGGCGCGATTTTTGATCGGCAGCTCGGGGCTGCTCGGGGACCGGTTCGTGGACGTGATCCCGCCTTCCGGGGAGTTTGACCCGAAGGACGTGGCTGAGCCCGGGGAATCCATCCTCGGCTCGCGCGCCACGGGGTTGGACGATCTGACGGCGAAAGGCAGTGTGGTCCTCGACCAACTCAACGAGGAGCTCGGGCAGATCAAAAAACTCACGGCGGACCTGCACCAGGGGCTTCTGAGCGAGCGCAACCTCAAGAACCTGGAGGAAACCATCCAATCCCTCAAAACCACGTCCGAGAACCTCAGCGCCAGCTCGCTCAAGATCGACCCCGTGTTGACCGACGCCCATGCCGTGGTGGGCTCGGCCAAGTCCGCCATGAAAACGGTGGACCTGGCGGCAACGGACGTGCGCCGAGCCATCGCCGACGTGCAGAAGACGACCGCTTCGGTGAACAAAACCATGGACTCGGCCACGCAGCTCCTCAAGAAAGCCGGCGACGGCCAGGGCCCGTTGGGCACGCTGCTCTCCGACAAACAGAGCGGGGAGAACCTCAAAGCCTTCCTCTGGAACCTGCGCCGGTCCGGACCGCTCTTTTACAAAGACCGCCCCCTGCCCGGGGATGCCCCCCCGCAGAAAACCCGCTAACACCCGGCGCCCTCGCGGGTCGCCCAGGGCGCGGGCCTCTCGTTGCCGCCCCCGTTTTTTCGCCATGACTGCCCCCCTGACGCTCAACCTGCTCCGCGCCCTGTTTGTCACGTTCTGCACCTGCGTCGGATTGATGCTGGGGGAATCCGAGCTCGGCCAGCTTCTTTCAGGCGGCGCCCTCGGGGCGATTTTCGGACTCAGCGTGGTTCTGGTGGACCGGCTCCTCAAGGGCATCTCGCTTCGCGTTTTTTCATCCGCCACATTCGGCCTGCTCATCGGGTTCATCTTCGCGCGGCTCCTGCTGGCCTCCAACCTCCTGCGCAACGCGTCCGAGGACGTGCAATGGATCGCGAGCCTGGTGACCTACTGCAGCTGCTCCTACTTCGGCATGATGCTGGCCATCCAGAGCAACCGCGACGAGTTCGCCCTGATGATTCCCTACGTGAGGTTCCGCCGCGCCACCGTGCAGGAATCCCCGCTCCTGGTGGACTCCAACGTGATCATCGACGGGCAGCTCAACGAAATCTGCGCCACGGGTTTCCTGAGCGCTTCCCTGGTCATCCCCCGTTTTGTCCTCGAGGAGCTCCAGCGCCTGGCCGATTCGGCTGATCCTCTCAAACGCGAGCGCGGCCGCGGCGCGCTGGATCGCCTTCAGGAGATGCAGCGCAACCCGGCCCTGAGCGTGACCATTCACGAGACCAGCTCCGGCGCCGACCAAGGCAGCGTGGACACGCGTTTGGCGAAGCTGGCCAAACTCCTCGACGCGAGGCTGCTGACCAACGACGCCAATCTCTGCTCCATCGCGCGGCTCGAGGGCGTGACGGCGCTCAACTTAAACGATCTGAGCAGGGCCCTGCGCCCCGTGCTCTTTCCCGGGCAAACCGTGCAGGTCACCCTGCTCAAGGAAGGCCGCGAGCCGCATCAGGCGGTGGGCTACCTCGCCGACGGCACCATGATCGTCGTCAACCAAGGGCGCCCCAGCCTGGGACGCACCGTGCCCGTGATCCTCAGCAGCGCCCTCCAGACCAGCGCCGGCCGACTCTTCTTCGCGGAGCTGAAGTGACCCCTCCGCGGGGCATCACGCCCTCGCGTTCAAACAAAAAAAAGCCGCCCCTCGCGAGGCGGCTTTTTCATTGGAAAAATTGATTTTTACCGGACCGGAAATCCTGCGGGAAACCGCCAGGCGGAACCCCGGGAAGCGGTCCCCTTCCCGACTCCGAAACGCTCGTTACTCGAGCTTGCCTTCGAACTCCACGAGACGCTGGAGCGCCTCAAGGAAATCCCGGAAAGCAGGCGCGGGCAGCATGATGGTGTCCCGGCGTCCGCCCACGTCCTCGGTGATCTTCAAAAAGCGGCCCCGTTGATTCTCTTTGAGATCGAGAAAAAACATCTTCCGATCGATGGACACCTTCTCGGACGCAATCGGCTCGGATCCCATACGCTCCCCTGGATTCTGGTTCATCATATGCAAAGAATTGACCGCTTTCGGCGCCGGGCACGAGCCGAGCTCCCTTGAGCAGAGGACGGGATGTTAGGGGATATTCCCGATGACGCAACAGGCAAGATGGACTTTTTTGCGCACGATGACTCCGCGCAAGTGCCGGGAATTCAAGCCCCAAGACCCGTCGCCAGCCGCACCCGGCGCATCGTGGCTTCGGCCAGCGCCCCCGCCTGCGCGGCTCCCGCCTTGAGCACGGATTCCACGTACCCGGGATCCGCCGCCAGCTCGGCGCGGCGTTCCCGCATGGGCGCAAACCCAGTCCACACCGCCTCAAAAAGCCGCTTCTTGAACTCCCCGTAACCGGTCCCCCCTTGACGAAAATCGGCCTCCATCTGGCGCACCTGCGCCTCGTCGGCAAAAAGCCGGTAAAGGGACACGATCGCGGAACCCGCGGGATCCTTCGGAGCCTCCAGCGGGGTCGAATCGGTGGGGATGCTCATGATTTTTTTGCGGAGAGCTTTTTCCTCCGGAAAGAGCTCCAAGGTGTTGTTGTAGCTCTTGCTCATCTTGCGGCCGTCGAGTCCCGGGATCGTCTCCACCGTCGGCAAAATACTGGGCTCCGGCACCACGAACACCGGCCCGTAGAGGGCGTTCATTTTCTGGGCCAAATCGCGGGTCACCTCCACGTGTTGTTTCTGGTCCCGGCCCACGGGCACCACGTTGCTGTCGTAGATAAGGATGTCGGCCGCCATCAGCACCGGGTAAGCGAAGAGCCCGTGGGAGGGCACCTTGTCTTTGGCCAAGTGATCCTTGTAGGCGTGGCAGTTCTCGAGCATCGGCATCGGCGTCACACAGCTCAGGATCCAGGCCAACTCAGCCACCTGCGGCACGTCGCTCTGGCGAAACAACACCGCCTTGGCGGGGTCGAGTCCGCAGGCCAGGAAATCCAGCGCCACGTCCCGGGTGTATTGCCGCAGAAGCTTTGGATCCGTGACGGTGGTCAGAGCGTGATAATCGGCGATGAAATAGAAGGCCTTCCCGCGGTCCTGCCAATCGATGGCCGGCCGTATCATGCCAAAGTAGTTGCCGATGTGCGGCTTGCCGGTGGGCTTGATGCCGGAGAGGATGTGGGGCGTGGCCATGGAGGTCAAAACGGGTCGGCACCTTTCTCGAGCCGGACGCACTCTGTCAAGACCGCGCCCCGGGCCGATTGTCGGCACAATTCGCGCGGTGCCGCTCAGCGGGGCGGCGCCGTCTCCAGGGCTTTCAGCAAAAGCCCTCCGAGTTTGCGCCTGGCAGGCGCCAAACCCCTCGCAAAACGCAGGAAGGGGGGGATTTGGCGGGGGTTTCGCAGGAGATACGCCAGCAACGCCCCCGGCTTGGGCCGTTGCCGCTCCGGATCGAACCAAACCCCCATGGGCACGGGCAGACTCTCTGCCACGCAATCACTCACCACGCGCAGGGCGAGGAAAGGCAGCGCCGCATCCCGGCAGAACGCGGCGAGCACGGCGGACTCCAAATCCACCGCCAGAGCGCCCGTCTCAAGGGCCAGACGCGCTTTTTCGGCAGCCTCCTCCACCACCGCGGATTGCGTCGTCAAAGCCCCCCAAAACACCGACTCCTGGCCCCGCAAAGCATCGCCGAGCCGGTCGCGCCATGCGGGGTCTCCGAAGTTGGCGGCGACCACCAACGCCCCCACCTCGAGGCGCGGATCGAGTCCACCGGCGAACCCGGCGCAGATCAACCCGCGCAGAGGGTATCTCGAGAGCCAGACGTGGCCGCGTTGAGCAGCGCCGGAAGCGCCGACCCCGACGTGAGCCACAAGCACCTGCGTTGCGCCCAGCCAGCCCACGCCTTCGCCGGGAAACTGCGACCACAGAAAGCGGGCGAGTTGGCGGCGGAAACCCTGGCTCTCCTCAGGCAACGCAAAAACGACCGCGATCATCAAAAAGCCCCCATGAAATTCAGCACAGAGATAACAAATCGGTGGCCACGGCAAGAGCCCATCGCTATGGTTCTGCGCCCGACGCTCACCCCCTCTTATGTACACGCCGTTTCGCATGCCGTCCGCCCGCCTTCTCTGGCCTGCCACTGCCCTGGTTGTCAGCGCTGCCGCAATCGACACCGCTCAGGCTCAAGCCCCCGCAGCAACGCTGGACGTTCAGGATTCGCAGAAGGCATTCGAGCTTTTCAACCAAGGCAAATACGCCGAAGCCGCCGCGCTGTACGAGGGCATCCCGCAGAAGTACCCCACCTCGCCGATGATCCCGGAGGCGTACTTCCGCCTGGGTTACATCGGCTACGTCACCGGTGATTACGACAAGGGCATTGCCGCCCTGCGCCAGAACCTGACGGGGAAAAATGTCGTCCCCGAAATCCTTGAGCTTTCGCTGAGCTTCATCCCGCAAATCCTGGCGGCGAAAGCCGGGAAGATGATGCCCGACGATCCGCAGCGCAAACCGGCGTTCCAAGCTGCGGTGCAGGAGTTCGACAACTTCATCCAGAAATACCCGGCGAGCCCCGAATTGGAGTCCGCCAACTACGGGAAGGCGCGCGCGCTCTATGCCAACGAGCGGTACGAAGAGGCCGCAGCGACGCTGCGCGCAAGCCTGCAAAAATTTCCGCAGAGCCCCTCCGTGACCGACACGCAGTTCATGCTGGCACTGGTATTGGGGACGCAGGCCAACGCCTCGATGCAGAAGGCCACCGCCAAGGACCCCACCGCCATTGCCGCATTCGATGAATCCGTGAAGATCCTCAACGGCCTTCTGGCCCGGCGCACCGACATTGCGGTGGCCAACGACGCCCAGTTCCAGCTGGGTGAAATCCTCCTCTCGCGCGGCAATTTTGAGCAGGGCGACACCCGGGCGCAGTTTTACGGGCAAGCTCTCGAAGCCTTCCGGGGCGTGCAATCCAAGGAGGTCGTCGTCAAAGCGCAGCAGGATCGGATCGCGCTCATCCGCCAGCGTCAAACCGAGGTCCTGCGCTCCGGCGACGTGGCCATGAGCAAACGCATCCAGCGTTTTCTGGAGAAGGAACAGGAAAAGACTGCGGGAATCGAGCAGCGGGCGGACCAGACGCTGTCGGCCAAAATAAAGAACGTTCAAATTTTCATCTCCCTGGAGAACTTCGACGCGGCCCGGGTGCTCCTGCGTTATCTGGAGCCGCAGATCGAGGATCCGGGCCAGAAAAAGCAGATCGCCTACTACCTGGCGGTCACCTACGCGGCCCAGAACCTCGCGGAAAAGGCGGTGGAACTTTACGACAAGTTCATGGCGGCCTACCCGAGTGATCCCATCGCAGAGAACCTGCCGCTTCTTGTGGGGGCGGCCTATCTCTCGCGGAACGACTCGGAAAACGCCCTCAAATACTTCAAGCAACAGGCCGAGCTCTATCCCAACAGCCCGCTCGCAGCCGACGCCGTGATGCGCCAGGCGCTGGCCCTGATTCCATTGAGCCGCTTTGACGAGGCCTTGGGAGTCCTGAGCAAGTTCCTTCAAGGAAAACACTCCAAAGAGCAGGGCGCCGCCGCCCAACTCGGCGTCGCCACGATTTATCAGCGGACCCGGAAGATCCCCGAGGCGCTCAAGGCGTACATCACCCTCCGCGACAACTACGTTGGAACTCCCGAGGCGGAACAAGCAGCTTACTGGGCGGGCAAACTCACCCTGGATTCCGGCGACGCGGCCGGCGCCGTCGCGCAGCTGCAAAAATTCGCGAGTTCGTTCCCCTCAAGCGAACTCCTGCCACCGGCGTTGTTTGTTCTCGCCCAAGCCCAGGGGGCGTCGGGAGACAAAACCAGCGCATTGAAAACCTACGCCGATCTGGCCGCGAGATTCCCCACGAGCGAGCCGGCGCCCATCACTTACTTTCAGCGGGCGGCACTGCATCAGAAGGACAACGAATTGCCCGAGGTCAAAAAAGTGATGACCGAGTTCATCGCGAACTACCCGGACGACCCGAAGCTTTTCTCGGCATACGACTACCTGGCGCAGATCCAGTTCTCGGAAAAGGCCCTGTCCGATGCGATCGCAACCTACGAGGCGTTCATCGAAAAGCGCCCCGAGCATCCCGACTGCGCCAAGGCCCTGGCCAAGGCCAGCGGCCATTGGAAGAAATACGGCGAGGACCAGGGGCCCTACCTCTCCCTCAACGAAACCCAGCGCACCGAGTGGCGCAAAGGCATCGACAACTCGATACAGAGGGCTGAAACGCTTTTGGAGAAATTCCCCGGCAGCACGGAGGTGGCCTTTGCGCTGCAGAACCTGCTGGCGAGCCAGAAGCTCATGGTGCGGGCGAAGCTCAAGAGCGAAAAAGAGCTGCAGACGTATTTCGAGGAGCTCGCCGCCAAAAACGAGTCCACGCCCGAGGCCCGCAACAAAATTCTCTTCACCCTTGCGGGGCATCTCGCCGAGAAGGCCGAGAACGACGCGTGGATGACCACGAAGACCTTGGAGCTGATGAATTCGGCCTACGACCCGAAACTCATCTACGCCCCCAACGACATCGACCTTTACGGCGCGGCGCTCATCCGCAAGAAGGAATACGAAACGGCCCGAATCGTTTACAGCAAACTGGCCAACGATTACCCGATCCCGCGCGGGGTCACCCCCGACAAGGCGCCCCGCGACATTGCCGAGGCCCAATCAATCGCCGCCTTCGGCTTTGCCAAGATCCTCCAAAGCGAAGGCAAAATCGCGGAAGCCGCCACCAAGTTCACCGAGCTCAAAGAGAACTACCCGTTCTCCACCAAACGCCTCGAGACCGATTACGGCATCGCCGAGGGCGAAGCGGCCAAGAAAAACTACGACGAAGCCCTTAAACTCCTGAAATCCGTGGCAGGCGCCACCCAGGGATCCACCAACCTGCGAGCCCGCGCCATGCTGCTGGTCGGCAAGATTGCCGAGGACAAAGGGGACATCGACACCGCCATCAACAACTACGTGAAGCTGGGCACTATGTTCCCCGCGGAAACGGAGCTCGCCCCCGAAGGCCTCTGGCGCGGCGCCCAGCTCATCGAGAAGAAACTCAACAAATAGCAGCCCCCCAAGCCATGCTCAAATTTGCCCTGCTCGGCGCTCTCCTCATTTCCACATCGGCTCTCAGCGTCGGCTGCAAGAAGAAGCCGCGCCCCCTCAAACCCGGCGAACTTTCCGTGAAGGAAAAGACCGAGCTCCGCACCAAAGCCATCAATCACTACGAACGTCTCGCGAAGGATTACCCGGAATACGCGCACGCCGAGGAGGCCAAAAAACGCGCACAAGCGCTCAAGGCCGAGCAGAAAAAGAAGTAGGCGCGCGCGCGGCCCAGGACTCAGCTTTTTCGAAATTGAGCCTCTCCCAAAAGGCGCGTGCATCGCGCGCTGCGGCGCTGGCGGACGCGCTGGCGGCACTGTATCCGGAGGCTCATTGCGAACTGGATTACCGCAACCCGCTCGAGCTCCTCGTCGCCACCATTCTCTCGGCGCAATGCACCGACCGGCGGGTCAACATCGTCACCACAACCCTCTTCGAGCGCTGCAAAACAGCCCGGGACTATGCCGAAATCTCCCAGGACGACTTGGAGCGCATCGTCCAGTCCACCGGCTTTTTCCGGTCCAAAGCTAAAAACATCCGCGCCTGCTGCGCCGATCTGGTCTCCAAACATGGCGGCGAAGTGCCCCGCTCCATGGAAGCCCTGACCGCGTTGGCGGGCGTCGGCCGGAAAACGGCCAATGTCGTGCTCGGAAACGCCTTCGGCATCGAGGCCGGGGTCGTCGTCGACACCCACGTCCAGCGGCTCTCCCTCAGACTCGGGCTCACCCGGCAAAAAACCCCCGAGAAAATCGAGACCGACTTGATCCGGATCGTGCCCCGGAACCAATGGACGCTGTTCAGCCATTGGATGATCTGGCATGGCCGGCGCCGGTGCGACGCGCGCAAGCCAGACTGCGCAAAATGCGAGCTCACCGCGATCTGCCCCAGCGCGTTTCAGGTCGCCGGCTGCACCGGGAAACAGGCCTAAACCCGACGACGGAAGTTCCAGCGGAATAATTGAAGGGGCGGAATTGCAAAGCCTTTGGGTTAGGCAATTTACAAAACTCCCTCCGCGTTCCCCGCGCCTCCGCGTGAAAATAATCTCTCTCTGAAACTTCGGAGTTCGGGCTAAACCGCCGGAGAGCCCCGGAGGGCATCGCCCCCCGGAGCCGCCCGAAAATTCAAGCCGGTCCCGCCGGGCTAAGAAGCCGACGGCAGCGGCGCCACCGGATTACTCTCCACCCCGTAATCCACCCCCTCCAGACCAAACCCGAACAGGCGCAGGAACTCCGCCCGGTATCCGGCGATGTCCGAGAGCGTCGGCAGATTTTCGGTGGTCACCTGGGGCCAGAGCGCGGCGACCTCTTTCTGGATGTCTTCGCGCATTTCCCAGTCATCGAGCCGGAGCCGCCCGGCCTCGTCGGGCTGCGGCGCCGCGCCGTTGGCCAGGCGCTCGGCGAAAAGCCGTTGGATCTGTTCGATGCAACCCTCGTGCAGCCCGCGGGCCTTCATCACCTTATAAAGCAGCGAGATGTAGAGAGGCACCACGGGGATCGCCGAACTCGCCTGGGTGACGAGGGCTTTGTTGATGGACACCCACGCCCGGCCTCCGGTGACAGAGAGCTTCTCGGTGAGCCTTTGCGCCGTCGCCTCGAGATCCTCTTTGGCCCGGCCAATTGTCCCGTTGCGGTAGATCGCCCACGTAAGGTCCGGCCCAATGTAGCTGTAAGCCACCGTCAACGCGCCGGGCGCCAGAACCCCCGCCTCCGAGAGCGACTCAATCCACATCGCCCAATCCTCCCCGCCCATCACCGCGACCGTGTCGGCAATCTCCTGCTCGCTGGCGGGCTCAATGGTGATGTCCGTCACCAGCCCCTTGTCCGTGTCCACCGTCTTCGCCGAGAACGAAGCGCCCACCGGCTTGAGCGTGGACTTGAAAGTCACCCCAGTGCGGGGATGCGTGCGCCGGGGCGAGGCCAGGCTGTAAATCACGGCGTCCACCGTCCCGAGGTCGGCTTTGATGGCCTCGATGGTCTGCTGCTTGACGCTGTCGGAGAACGCGTCCCCGTTGATGCTCTTCGCGTAAAGCCCCTCGGCGTGGGCGGCCTTCTCAAACGCCACGGAGTTGTACCAGCCCGCGCTCGCCGTGCGCCCCTCCTCGCCCGGCTTCTCAAAAAACACCCCCAGCGTCGCCGCGCCCCCCGCGAACGCCGGCACAATCCGGCTCGCCAGCCCGTATCCCGTCGATGCCCCGATCACCAGCACCCGTTTGGGCAGGTCTTTGAGCGGCCCTTTGGCGCGCACAAAATCAATCTGCTGCTGCACATGCGCCGCGCATCCCTCGGGGTGGGCGGTGACGCAGACAAAACCACGGACTTTCGGCTTAATGATCATGGGAGGCCGACTCTGACCGCCCGGTTCCCGGAGCGTCCAGAATTTTCCCGCCGCCCACGCGCGTGTGTTGCCCCGAGCGCATCGCTTCACTCGCACTCCAACCCGGGTTCATGGCAGGCTCCACGGATGACTCTTTCCCGTTCCCTGAGCCGCATTCTTGGAAAAGACGCCGTCAGCCTCCAACCCGAGATCCTTGCCGAACACAGCACCGACCGCTGGTTTGCGAGCCATCCTCCGGAGGTGGTGGTGTTCGCCGAGTCCACCGAGCAGGTCTCCAAAACGCTGCGCTACGCCTCCCAACACGGGATCCCCGTGACGGCCCGGGGCGCCGGCGCGGGATACGTGGGCGGCTGCGTGCCGATGCGGGGCGGCATCGCGCTTTCCCTGGCGCGGATGAACCGGATCAAGGAGATCCATTTTGCCGACGGCGTGGCCGTGGTGGAGCCGGGCGTGATCACCGGCGTTCTTCAACAGGCGGCCCGGGACAGGGGCCTGTTTTACCCGCCCGACCCGGCGAGCCTCAAGGAATGCAGTTTGGGGGGCAACATTGCCACCAACGCCGGCGGCCCGCGCTGCCTCAAATACGGCGTTACCCGCCAGTATGTGCTGGGGCTTGAGGTGGTGCTCGCCAACGGCGAAGTGCTGCGCACCGGCGGCCGCACCCACAAGAACAAAACCGGGTTTGATCTGCTCGGACTCTTTGTCGGCTCCGAGGGCCTCCTGGGAGTCGTCACCGAAGCCACGTTGCGCCTGCTCCCGCGGCCCCCGGCTCGCGCCAGCCTCTCCGCCAGCTTCAAGACCTTCCGCCAGGCCGCCAACGCCGTGCAGGAGGTGTTCCGCGCCGGGTTCCTCCCGGCCGCGCTGGAGATCGCCGACAGTTTCACCCTCAAGTCCGCCCGCGAACACCTGGGCAAATCCATCGTGCCCGCCGGGCAGGGCCATCTGCTCATCGACCTCGACGGCCAGCCCGCCTCCGTCCGGTCCGAGGCGAAATCCCTCGCCCGCCTCATTGAAAGCCTCGGCTGCCTCCATCTCCAGACCGCCGTGGGCGAAGCCGCCTGCGAGGAGCTCTGGCAGTTGCGCCGCAAATTCTCCGAGTCCCTGAAGTCCACCGGCCTCACCAAACTCAACGAAGACATCGTCGTGCCGCGCGGGCGCCTCGTGGATCTGGCTGAGTTCGCCGCGATGCTCCGCAAAAAATACGGCTACCCGGTGGCCTGCTTCGGTCACGCCGGCGACGGCAACATCCATGTCAACATCATGGCCGCCGATTACCACAAAGATCCCGTGGTCCACGCCCGGGTGGAGCAGGCGCTCGACGAACTCTTCACCCAAGTGCTGGCCTGGGACGGCGTCATCACGGGCGAACACGGCATCGGGCTCGCCAAACAACGCTGGTGGCCCCAAGCCACCTCCGCCGTCAGCCGGGACGTGCACGCGGCGCTCAAGGCGGCTCTGGATCCCCGGGGCATTCTCAACCCCGGCAAGTTCGTGCCCGGGTCCGGCGCGCAGACGCAGCGCGCCCGCACCAGACGCGGAGCGCCGTAGCCGGCCGTGGCCGCCGTTTCCCGCGGCCAAAAAGGGCGCGCCTGAGGGAGGACCGCTGAATGGGCCCCGATTTAAAAGGGCGCGGGTCCTTGTCAGCCTGTTGGAATGCGAAAACAGGCGTGGATGAGGGTTGGGCTGCCCACAACGGGAACACATGCACGGCAGGCTGGGGATGCCTTTGCAAACCCGCGCCTGAGCAGGCGGCTGATTCCCTTGGTTGGGCGCGCCACGGCCCTCTGCGTCTTCTGCCCCAGCGCGCTTCTGGAGGTGGCCGCGGGGCCCGATTGGTGGACGCAGCGGGGCGTCCTCGTGACGGAGGCCGCCGCGGAGGACTACGCCCTCGTCAACCAAGGCCAACTCAAGCAGATGGCGCTCGGCGCTTTTGAGGAGATCCAAGCCAAGGTTCCCGGCGGCGCGGGTGCCCGCCTGACGGAAGCGGCGGATGCGTGGAGCTGGGTGGATAACCAGAACATCCGGCGCCCGCGCGTCCAATCTTCGACGGAGGACTACGCGCCCGCCAACGTTGGCCAGCTGCGCTGGATGGCCAAGCCGTTCTACGACCGGCTCATCGAGGTCGGCCGGGCGAGCGGCTATCCGTGGTCGGCGCCGGGCCAGGAGGCGGAGGATTACGCGTTGGCCAACATCGGACAGGTAAAAAACTTGTTCGGGTTCGACCTCGGACCCGGCACCCCGTCGGGCCTCTCAGCGACCAGCACGGACGGGGGCGCCGAGCTGAGCTGGCGCCCCGTCCCGGGTGCCACAGCCTACAAAGTGCTGCGCTCGACCCGACCCGGCGGCGACTACTCCGAAGTGGCAGGCAGCCCGGTCACCGGAACCGAGTTCTCCGAGGCCGGGCTGAGCAATGGCGACCTCTATTATTACGTCGTGGCGGCGGGGAACGGCGCGGCGTGGAGTTTTTATTCCCAGGAGGTCGAGGTTCGAATCGGCGATGTCCGGCCCGCGCCGCCGCATCCCATCCGCGCGGTTGCTCTGCGCGGGCGGGTGTTCCTTTACTGGGACGATGTCCCCGAGGCCACCGCCTATCGCATCTCGCGCAGGACCGCCCCGGACACTCCGCCCGTGGTGTTCTCCAGCTCCTCAGGCCAGTTCACGGACACAGCCGTGCTCAACAACGTGGGTTATCATTACACGATCCAGTCCACCAACGGCTTCGGGCCGGGGCCGGATTCAGCGCCGGTCACCGTCACTCCCGCGGAGCTCCTCGCGTTCCAGGACACCAACGCCGACAAGGTGGACGACGCCTGGGCCCTCCAAAACCTCGACTCCGTGAATTTCGCCGCCGCGGGCGACGCCGACTCCGACGGCCTCAGCAACTCCGACGAATACCAGTCCGGCTCCGACCCGAACAATAGCGACTCGGACGGAGACGGCATCCCCGACGGCGAGGATCCGGTTCCCGCCGTGGCGCAGCCCGCCCAACCTTATCTCACCGTGATCGTGCCCGACGAGGAACGCTTGGCCCGGAAGGAGATCGAGGAGAAAGACTTCGATTACACCCGGATCCGGTTGGAGTGGGAACAGTGGGGAAGCCCCTCCCACACCACGCAGTTTCTTATCGAGCAAAGGATCAGCGCCGGGCAATGGACCCCGTTTGCGACCCACGGCGCCGGAGCCCGGGAAATGAACGTCAGCGGGCTATTAGCCGAGCAGAACTATTATTTCCGGATCACAGCGGTGAACACCCGGAACGGGCGGAGCGCGACATCCAGCCCGGCGACGGCGGTGTACCAGCTGCCCCTGTTCCGGGCGATGTCGGTGAGCCTCAGCGAGCTGACCCGTTCAAAGCCGGGGTTCAAGGAGTTTGCCGTCGATTCGGCGCCGCGCCCGGCCGTGCCCAAGTATTATCTCGTGAACACGGAGCAGTTTGACCGCGATTACTCAGAGAATTACTCGGTCTTAATCCCCTACCGCGAATCCTTGACGACAACCCGCACCCGGAGCGCATCCTGGGAGGCGCGTTTCACACCCTATGAATACACCATTCGTGCCGGCGGAGCCTTGAGATACTCAGATTCGGAGAGCTCGACGGGACGGAACTTTGAAGGATTCCCTTTGATTTCCAGTGGAAGTGAAAGCGGGAGTCAGGAACGTTCGTGGTTTGAACAGGCGCGTGGCAAAAACAACCCCGTCTACCGAGCCGAGGCGACGCAATCATCCTCGGGGCGTCGGGAGGGAACGACTACATACGGCGTGATAGGCGTGATAGATTGGACGTCTTCGCTTTCCGACAGTTGGAAGAGTGATGGGGCGTATCGGTTGAACGAGGCCTTCACTGCACAGCCCGAAAAAATTCGATGGTTGGGTAACGACTTCGATTTGGATCTGGGCCGGTTGGAGTCTAGCGGCAGTTCGAATGAAAAAACTGATTACAAGTTTAGTTCAGCATATGGATCCTACCCCAGTGGAAGTTCCGGAACAACCGAAGCAGACACCCAAGTGGATGCGTCTGGTCACTGGACGGGGACGAAAACCGTAAATCACGACTGGACGGAGGGCAGCGAGAGTGGTTCGGAGTCGTTTCAGATCGCTTTGAACCAACCGGCAATGGACCCGAGTCCGGTCTGGTGGCCGATCATGCCCTCTGTGTGGATTGACTTTGATTTTAGCTGGGCGACCAGGGACGTCTCCCCGACGCGAAGCTACCAACGCGATGATGGTTCCTCGTCCGACCCGAACCGTAGCGTGTCCTCCTCGGCTTCGCTCCTTGCTCAACTCAGCGAGGAGTTCACCACACCAGACTTCATCCGGCTCGTGGAATACGAGATGCCCGACTGGCCCGAGCCGGTCTACAACTTCTACGGCTGGCGCCGATACGGATGGGGAAACTGGGGCTGGGACAGTTATCTGACCTACGGCACGTCCTCCTACGGCTGGTGGCTGGCTCAACGCAAGCTCTCCAAAACCGAGGAGTCCTATCGGCTGCGCAAAAGCAGGTTCCAGCTCCACACCAACCCCAGCGCGGGTGTCCCCGTGAAGTGGCATCTGGTGTTTGTCCCGGAGGACGATCCCGAGACCGAGGAAGACGAAAGCGAGGAATCCGAGGTGGTGGACTCGGACACGTGGCAAGCCCCCCCGGCGGGAGGCAGTTCCCCTCTCAAAACCGTCGATCCGTCCGAATGGACCCACGGCAACGGCAACTATTATCTCGTGGTGCCCCCGCGCCTGATGGGTTACGACGACAGCCAGAGCCAGGGTGCCCGCTCGGTGTCGCTCGACTGGCAGGAAAAGATCAGCGTTGGCACCACGATGTACGAGACGAGCCGGTCCAACGGAGCCGCGCAAGCGGCCGGGCAAACCTCCGCAGTTTATGAAAGCAGCTTCTGGCTTGCCCCCTGCCAAGTGCCCGGAACCAAATACAAGCTCACCTGGCAGGATCCCGGCATCACGATCGTCTATTCGTATTACGACGCGGAAGGCAAATGGGTGGAGCGGGTGTTGCGCAGCGGAGACACGTGCACCGAAGAGGATCTTCCAACCTCCCGCGGATTCCGCGTGCTGGCCGATCCCACCACGATCCAGCGCCTGGATTTCCTCATCCAAGTCGCCGCCACCAGCCGGGACGGCAAGTCGTTGGGTGACGACTCGCTCAAGACCAAGATCCTCCCCAAAGCCGAGCTCCTCGTGGACGCCAACCGCGACGGTGAGATGACCTTCGACAATCCGTGGGACGACCAAACCACGCAAAAAACCCCCTACAGGTTCTGGACCAACGACGACCAGGACAACCAAATCGGGGTCAGGGATTCGGGGGAGGTCGTCCCCGCCCAGGTCAAGGACAGCGCGGACGGAAAAATCCAATCCCCACGCGATTGCGAGGACCTCACCCGGGTATGGATCAACCTCAAAGGGTTCACGAAGTTTTTCGTCAACGGCCAAATCACGATGGCCGTGCGCATGAGGGAGGTGGCATCCGGCGAGCCATCCGCCCACCTCTTCCGCGCGCTGACGCCGGGGCTCGAACACATCAAAGAGGAGGGAATTGCCCACGCGCAATCCAGCGCCCCGTTTCATCAGGCCCTGGGCGGCAGCAACGGGGATCTCTGCTCGCGCTCCACCGCGGTGCGGATCGACCCGCAGTTCTGGGGCGGCCTCAGCGAAGACAACCCGGTGACCCCGCTCCTGCTGGAGGGCGTGACGGCGGGAATAGCCGAGCTGTGCGTGGAGTTTTACGACAGCGCCCACGGCAAAATCGCCGAGTCCCCAGGGGTCTGGCTGGATCTCCGAGAGGCGCGGGATCTTTACGCCCGGGTGAGGGCGACCCCGGAACATCCGGACGAAAAAGTGGCGCTCCCGCTGCCCTACCGGAGGGCGACGACCTTCAACGAAAACCACAGCCATTTCCGGGCGGAATCTTTCACTCCTCCGGCGGACGAGGCCGGGCAGGCGCTGATCTTTGTGCACGGATCAAACGAGCTGGAGGCCGAGTCGAGGAACCGGGCGGAGACGATCTACAAACGGCTCTGGCACCAGGGCTACAAGGGGCGCCTGGTGTTTTTCCACTGGGACACGCTTGTGGGCTACGACAACGGCGAGTATCCCCTGGGCCAATACAACATGAACGAGTATGTCGCCCTCAAATACGGTCCGGCGCTCATGAAATACCGGGCGACGCTGCCGCAGAGCCACCAAGTCCACGTGATCGCCCACAGCCTGGGCAACGGCGTGGTGGGCTCGGCACTCAAGTCGGGCATGGCGGTGAACAACTATCTGATGATGCAGGCGGCGTTCTCCGCCAAGGCCTACAACGCCGGCCTGCCCACCGAAGGACGGTTCGGGGTCGCCGAAGGTCAAAAACCCACGCCGGACAGCCTCGCCGACAAAGGCTACGCGGGCTATCTCCACGGGGTGCAGGCGAACATCATCAACATGTTCAACCCGGTTGATTATGCCCTGGCCACGGGCACGGCGGGGCCCTTTGAAACCAACTGGGAGAAGAATCAGATCGACTACAAACCCGATGATCCCCCGGGCGTCGGCCGTTACTCCTACGACCCCCAATCCCGGGGTTCCGTTTCTTACACGCCCTCCGAAACCACCCGCAGCGTCAGCGATCCGCACGAATCCATGGCGTTTCTGGCACGCACCCGCACCAAGGCCGTGGGCGCGCTGCCGGGAGTGGGGGGAGCCGTTTTCGAGGAGGTCAACTTGAGGGACGCCCCATACAACTTCGGTAGAACCCGCCCCGAACACAGCGCCCAGTTTAACCGGAACATCCAGCAGACGGACGCGTTTTATAAAACCGTCTTCGGTTACCTTCGAGTGAAACAATGAACCGCAAAAAAGAATCTCTTGCCGCAGTTATCCTGCTGCTATTCGCCTGGGGCGTTTGGGTTTGGATCGCGACACGGCAACCGCCGCATCCGGGACCCGCCGCGCAAGAATCAAAGTTGGTTTCGGCTCTCATCGGGTTGACGCCCGGATCCGCCGTTGAACCTCCGCCGCGCACATCCGACCCGGAGGCGCTGCAAAGCTGGTGGCAGAGGATGACCCAGCGCGACGGGCGCTTTGAGTGGAAGATGCCCATCGAGTTTTACGGCAGAGTCCTCGACGATCAGGGGCAGCCCGTTTCCGAAGCCACAGTGAGCACCGAGTGGACGGACCTCTCAAAAGAGGGCAGCTCCGAACGAACCCTGCTGACGGACGCCACCGGCCTGTTCAGTTTAACGGGAGTCACCGGAAAGAACTTGGGTGTGAGGGTGAAAAAGGACGGCTACAAGCCTTACCACGGCAATCGATCGAGCTATGAGTATGCGGCCTATTTTGAGAGAGAGTGGCACGTTCCCGACCGCAACAACCCCGTCATCTTCCGGTTGCGGAAGAGCAGGAAAACGGAGCCCATGATCAAGCGCGAGTTCTTACTCCCCGTCGAGATTGGCCAACCCGCCACGTTTGCCATGGACCCCAAGAACCCCGACGCGCCCACAGTGGTTTTCGATCTGCTCACCAACGCCCAGATCCGGGACAGACAGTGGTCGGCGCGCATCAGTGTGACGGGCGGCGGCCTGCAGGCCACGTTGGAGGAATTTCCTTTCGAGGCGCCCGAGTCGGGCTACGAAACCAGCGTCTTCTCCGACTACAACACCCCCAAGCCGGTGGGATTTCACGGTGGTGCCCAGGGCGGGGTGTTCTTTGTCCACAACCCCAAAGGATACGGTCGCGTAGAGCTCAAAATGATCTCCGGCTCCGTCGACACGCGAGTCATCTCCTTCTGGAACCCCAGCGGAAGCCGGAACTTGGAGTAAGCGCCCCTGTCTTGCCGACTCAAGCTCACACAGGCCGCGCCACGCATTCCGGAATTCAGGCGTGACCCACCTCGCCGTCCTCGTTCAAAAACAACACGCGCCGACGCGCACCTTGCAAACCCACCCCGAACCCATGAAACACCTCTCCTCACTCCTCACCCTCCTCGCACTCAGCGCCTCCGTCGCGTTGGCCGCCGATCCAGAAAAAATCATCAAGAAGCTCGATAGCGACGGCGACGGCGCCATCAGCCTTGAAGAGTTCAAGGCCGGACCCGCCGGAAAAAAAGACGCATCAAAAATCGAGGCCCTCTTCAAAAAGAAAGACAAGGACGGCGACGGAAAACTCTCTCCCGAGGAACTGAGCAAAGCCAAGGGCGACGCCAAAAAGGCCGAAAAATAGCACCGCCCCCATCCGCCAAATCCCAAGCGTGAGTGGGGGGAATTTTGCGTCCCCACTCCAACAATCCAGACGCCGCACCGGGCATTCCCCGGCGCGGCGTTTCTTTTTGCGCGGGCCGCGAATCCGCGCGGATGCGCGGAACTCCATTCCGGGGAGGCCCGAAAAAACTCCCAACTTCTTTGAATAGAGGGAACGGGGCGCCGTCTATCTCCAGCGTTCACCGCAACCGCTTTTCAACGAAGAACGGCCGCGGGAAACCAAAAACCAAAAGCAAAAAAAACTCCCCTATGAATACCCTCCACACCCTCCTCACCACCCTCGTTTTGACCGCGGTCGCCGCCATGGCAGCCGACCCCGTCAAAGCGCT
>CAMARB010000023.1 GCA_945860355.1 Chthoniobacter flavus
GTCGCGGCGGGCCACTTTAAGTCGGGTGTCTGACCTCACCCGCGGGGACTTGTGTCTCCCGCAGTCCTGTTCTCGGCAGCCGCAAAGGAACCTTTAGTGAAATCTGGATTTTTTCGGCTGTGGCGGGTCGAAGGGACACGGCCGCTGCCGCAGGGTCAGTCCTGGAGGACTGTGAGTAATCCCCCGTTAAGAAGCGCCTCCCACCCATTCACGCCTCGGGCAAAACGCCCCCACCCACCCGAGCCCCCGGCGCCGCGGCTTCTCCCAAGCAAAAAAAAAGCTCCCCGCCCGGAGTCAAATCTCCGGGCGGGGAGCCGTAGCCGTCACCGAGGCTTTACTGGAGGAGCTTCAGGGCGGACTGAGTGCTTACATTGGCCTGGGCGAGCATCGACGCCCCGGCTTGAACCAAAATATTCGCTCGCGCCAGGCGCGTGGACTCGGCGGCAACATCCACGTCGGCGATGCGGCTGTTGGCGGCTTCCAGGTTGGTGGAGTTCACCTCCAGCATGCCCGCCGCAAAAGTCAGGCGGCTCGACTCCGCACCGTTCTGCGCACGGGAATTGGCGATGGCATCGATCGCCTGCGAGATTTGAGCCGTGCTGATGGTCGACAAATTGGTCGCGGTCGTGATCGTGTTCGTGGCCGTCGCCAGATCGGCGATGGTGATGTTCATCGTCAGGCTCCCGTCCTCGGAGGTGGCCACGGAGAGTGTGCCCGTTCCGAAAAGCGCCACGCCGTTGAACTTGGAGGTGCTCAGACTCGTGAGCTGCGCAGTCAGGGCGACAAACTCCGAATCGTAGTTCGCGGCGTCGGCGGTGCTTTTCGTGGGGTCGGTGGAAAGGGTTTTGAGCTCGCCGATCCGCTCCATGACCATGCCTGCGGCTTTCAACCCGCCGTCCTGGGTCTGGAGGAAAGAGTTGGCGTTGGCAACGTTGGTGCGTGCGGCGTCGGTCCGGCGGATGGCCGCTTCGAGCTTCATCGAAACAGCCAACCCTCCCGCGTCGTCGGCCGAGGAGGTGATCTTCGATCCGCTGGAAAGCCGGGAGAGGCTCTTTTGGAGCATCGAATTGCTGGCATTCAGATTCATCGCGGCGGAGCTCGCCGAAAGGTTCGTGTTGATTACTAAGCTCATGCCCAGAGCTCATAGCCAGTCCCGTGCCAGCCCTCAAACAGAGCTCCCACAAAGCCTCACTTTGCGCCAAGACGGGCTCTGGAGGCCGTTTCCCACAAACAACGCCATGGCGCCCGGCCGTTTTCGGAGCTTGGGGGAAACATGCATCGGCAATTTATGCCGCATCGGATGCCCCAGAGCGGCGCCACCCGGCCTCCATCGAGGACATTCACTCCAATCGAGGGCAAAGCGGGTGCGGCAGATTTTGCCGCTCCGGGTGGGGCAGGAGATCGTGATTCCGCGCCACGCGAGCGCACAAAAAAGAAGCTCCCCCGGGATTTACACCCCGGGGGAGCTCGGATGGTCTCAGCAGGCTTGCCCCGCGCTTACTGCAGCAGCCGCAGCGCCGACTGCGAGCTGGCGTTGGCCTGGGCCAACATCGCCGAACCAGCCTGCACCAGAATGTTATTCCGTGCGAGGCGGGTCGATTCCTGCGCCACGTCGACGTCAATAATCCGGCTATTGGCGGCTTCGAGGTTGGTGCGGTTGACCGCCAGCTGGTCGGCGGCAAACCCCAGGCGGCTTGTCTCCGCGCCGTTTTGGGCGCGAGACGTCGCCACCGAAGCGATCGCGTCGGTGACGTTCGTCGCCGTGAGGCTCGACAGGTTTGACGCCCCAGTGATGGTGGTCGTGGACGTCGCCAAGTCTGCCTTGGTGATGTTCATCGACTGAGTTGCGTCTTCGGAGGTGGTCACCGAGAGGGTTCCACCACCAAAGAGCGCGACGCCGTTGAACTTGTCCGACGTCAGGCTGGTGAGCTGCGATTTGAGCGCCGTGAACTCCGAGTCGTAGTTGGCGATATCGGAGGTCGTTTTGGTCGCATCGGTGGACAGCGTCTTGAGCTCGGCGATCCGCTCGAGCACTTTAGAAGCCGTCTTCAACCCGCCATCCTGCGTCTGGAGATACGACGTTGCGTTCGCCACATTCGTGCTTGTCGCATCCGTGCGGGTGATCGCAGCCTGCATCTTCATCGACACCGCCAGGCCGCCTGCATCATCGCTTGAGGCGGTGATTTTCGAACCGCTCGAGAGCCGCGCCAGGCTCTTTTGGAGCATGGCGTTACTGCCGTTGAGGTTCATGGCGGCCTGAGTTGCCGACAGATTGGTGTTAATTACGAGACTCATGTCTGCATTTCCTTTCTTGGACTTTTAACGCGACGTCCGTGTCGCAACGGGCCACTTTGAGGGGCGGTGTTTGGCCTCACCGGCAGGAGAATACACCCCCACTTCAGAGTTTTCGGCAGAACACCGCTCCGACTTTAGAAAAAACGAAGGAAAAATTCGCGTTGCTCCCCGTGGAAACAATTGGAGATTTTACCAGGCCATGTTTTCCCGCCCACTCATCTCAGGAATCACGACCGCGGCAGGACACTCGGCCGCCGTCCTGTTTCTGGCGTCGATGAGCCCGGCGCTGCACGGGCAAGACGCGGAGAACACAGAAATGCGCCCCCCCTTCGGGCTGGCTTGGGGAGAATCCGCCGAACTGCTGGAGACGGCGATTGCCCAGGCGGGAGGCAAAATCAGCCAGCGGCGCAAAGCCGGTGCAGACAGCGAAGTGTGGGAGGTCAAAGGACTCGAGCAGAGGGCCCTTCAAACGGCGAACTTCTCGCTCACGGCGGGCAAACTCAGAGAGGTGGAGCTCCAGTATTGGAAGGAGGATTGGTCGGCCCAAACCTACGACGAATTCATGCAACGCGCCCGCAAGTTTCTCGAGGACAAATACGGACCCGGCCGGCTGCTCGCCCGTCGGCAGGACAAAGAGGGCAAGGGATTGATGAAGACACTCGTGGGTTATCGCTGGGAGAAAGAGACCGCAGCGATCGAGCTTTATTACTTCTCGGCGCAGGACCCCAAGAACCTCTTTCGCTCCCTGAGCCTCCATTACAAGTCCCCGACCGGCCCCGGTCGGCCGTGAGGCTCAAGCTCGCGCCATCGGTCCCATCGGTCCCATCGGTCCCATCGGTCCCATCGGTCCCATCGGTCCCATCGGTCCCATCGGTCCCATCGGTCCGATCAGTCCGATCAGTCCGATCAGTCCGATCAGTCTCCGCCCCGCAAAACCCGCTCTCAGCTATAGACGAGCAACTGCTGAGTGACGTGGGCCAGGAGGTTGTAATTCTTGATCTTCGCGATAATCGTCGGCGTGAGCTCCTGCCCGTCGGCGATCAGCAGCAGCCCCCCCGGGCTGAAGATCCCCCGGGCAAGCCTCATTCCGGGGCGCAGCTCGTCGATGAGAAGCTCCCTGACCTGCGCGGGCAGCGTGCTCGCCCCCGCCACCCTCAAACACAGGCGAACCGCCTCGGGGTCAAACGCCGTGCCCGAGTGCTTGAGCAGGTATTCGCCGGCAGCCTCCTTGTTCAAGCCGCTCTCGACAAACGCAACCGCCACCCCCAGGCATCTCCCCGTCCATGGGATCGCCTCGCCCACGAGTCCGTCGGGGTAGCCCTTCCCATCGTAGCGCTCATGATGGGCGCGGATGGTGACGCCGACCGCGGTGAGCCGGTCCACAAACGCCGCCAACGTCTGCCCGTAAATCGGGTGCTGATGGAACATGGCCAGCTCCGCCTCGGTGCAGCCCTGGGGATAACTAAAAAGTTTGTGGAGAATCTCCCGTTTCACCCCCACAAGGCCGATGTCGTGGAGCCATGCGCTGGTGACAAGGACGTGTTTTTCCTCCGCGTTAAACACGGCGGACTCGCTCATTCTCCGGCAGAGTTCCACCACCGCTTTGGTCCGCTTTCCAAGCAGCGGATAGAACGTGTTCACGATGCGGTAGCAGAGCCCCAGGGAGTGCTCAAAGTTTTCCTCCAGGGCCTCGTGTGCGGCGTCCAGCGCCGTCTTCTGTTCCGTCAACTCCGACACCTTCGCGCGCAGCTCCGAGTTGGCGCCCGCCAGCTGGCGGTTGAGATCCAGAGTGGCCTTCCGCAGCTTGTCGTTGATCTCAACCAGACGAAACCGCTGCACGGCGTTCTCCATCGTCGCGAGCAGCTCCGCCCGCACCCAGGGTTTCGCAAGGAACCGGAAGATGTCCCCCTGGTTAATCGCGCTGACCGCCGTGTCGAGCGCGAGGATCCCGGTGATGAGGATCCGTGACGAGTTGGGCTGCAGCTTCTGAGCCCGGGCCAGGAACTCAAGGCCCGTCATCTCCGGCATGTTTTGATCCGAGATAATGACGGTGAAAGACCTGGCCTCGAGCGCCGTCAGCCCCTCCCGGGGAGTGGCACAACGCACGACCTCGTATCCCGCCCATTCCAGCTGTTCGCTGAGCGCATCCAAGATATCCCGGTCGTCATCGACCACCAGGATCCTGGCGGGAAGAGATTCAGCGGACTCAACCATGAGTGCAAAAGCCGTTCTGATGCGGGGTCTCCAGCCGGTAACCCTGTCCCAACTCGCGCATCCGCTGACGCGCCAACCCCATCTCGCGGCGCTCCCCGTTCATGCGCTCGATCATGCGACTCGCCAAATCCAAATTGCGTTCCTCCGCGTCAATGAGCTCCCTAAAACGGTCCGCAACGGGGCTTTCGCGCAAATTCATCCCGAGTTGCCGCCCCAAGGACTCCAGCTCCTCGAAAAACCCCGGCTTGCAGGCTTGGATTCTCCGCACGGCATCAAAGTCCTGTTCGCTGAGGGCCACCCCCTCGTCCTGGGTCAATTTCTCGCACTCGTCCAGCAAGCGCCAAAAGCGCAGTTCAGCTCTCATGATTAGGCGGCGTATTCGGATGACTGGTTGAGCATCTGCGCCCATGCGTCGCGAATTTCCCGCAAGAGACGCTCGACCGTTGCGATCGGCTCCGGCTCCTTTGAAAGATTCGCCCGGCGCAGCTGGTCGTGCATGAAGTCGTAGAGCGCATACATGTTCTGAGCGAACTCGCCGCCGACCTTGAGGTTCAAGCTCAGCTGCAACTCGCGCAGAATGTTCTGCGTCTTCACCAGGTTGTTGTGAATCTGCTCGTTGCGCTGGTTGAGGCATTCGATCTGGAATCCGTGCGAGGCGGTGGCGAGAAACCTCAATGCGCCATCATAGAGCATGAGGATGAGCTGGCCGGGCGTTGCGGTCGTGACCGCGACGGATTTGTAAGACTTGGCGAGTTGGGTGAGTTGCATAGCCTCTTATTTGCTGCGCTGTGCGTCCCTCACAAAGAGCTCCGCAAGCTTTCCAAGCTGCTCCGCACTGGGATAGTCGGGGTCCGCCACCAGAGCGCGCCCGCGCTCGACGACTTCCGCCCGGGTTTCAGGTTCGTTTCGTATAGCCTCCATCAGCTTCTCGGCTACCCCCGGCTTGACGGAGTCCGACGCGGGCGAAGCCCCTGCCCCCTTGGCCGCTGGGGCAGGCTTTGGCCTCGGCGAGGAGGGCACGGATTCGGTTTTGATAGGCTGGATATTCATCGCTCTAAGCGGTTATCGGTCGGCTTGGGTGTTGGGTTTAGTGAAATCTTCGGATTTTCTCCGTTAGCGCGCCCGCAATCCGCGAAAACTTTGGGCGGCGACATATTTGGAGAAGAGAGAGGGGCTCAGAAGCACGCTGCCGCCATCCCCGGGAATGGGACGCACGGATTCGCTGGCGTTGATCTGATACTGTCGTGCGGACTGCGCGACCGCCGGGTTCGACGCATCGAAGAGGGAGTCGTACGCCCACCGGATCTGGCCGGTGCTCACGTCCACCAGCTTCATGCGAACGCCCATGGACACCGGCTGATAGGGGGAAAACTGGGTCAGGTCGATGAACAAAACCCCGTCGACCCCCAAATGCTCCCGCAGTTTCAAAAGCAGGTTTGACGGAAGGACCTCCACTGACGCCAGCTGCCGCATCCCAATCACCGACTCGAGCTGTTGCCTCCCCACGGGCACCACCTCGAAAAGGGAACGTTTGATGAGCTCCCCGCTAAACTCGGAGTCGATGCTGCGCAGATATTCCCCCGAGTAACGCTCGTTATGCACCGGCAAAACGGCCACGCGCCGCATGGGTGTTCCCTGGGTTTGCTCAGAAAAATAGTTCCTCTGCTCCGGCGCGGCCCGCTCCACCTTGGGATGCTTCAAACTTTCGCACCCCTGCAAAACCAAAACCAAGAGCGAGAAAGCCCTCACCCCCGCCATACCAGCCATAGGTCGCCGCCTCATTTGAAGGAATTCGTCAAAGCGGAGAGCTGACGTTGGATGTTGGACTGCGCCTGTTCCATCTGGATAAAACTCTGTTCAAGCTGGGCTTTCTGCTGCGCCAAGCGCCGGTCCATCGCGGAAATCTGGCCATCGAGGTTCGCCGATTGCCGCGCAATGGCGCCAGTCTGGGCGGCCATCACTCCAGAGGCTCCGGTGACCTGCGTCAAGTAAGAGTCCAGACGCGCCATCACCCCGTCGGGTTTATTCGCGATCAAGGCCGTCACTTTCTCGGGGTTGTCCCGCAGTGCCGCCTCCAACTTCGCTGGATTCTTCACCTCCAGAGAGTTGGAGCCGCTTTGGAAATCGATCCCGATGCTCTCCAAACGCTGGAATCCCTCCGAAAGGCCCGGCACAGCGGAAAAAACCTTCGATCTCAACTGCCTCGCGATTTCGCCCATCTCCGAGTTCCCTGAAAGCGTGGAGGTCTTGATTTTGCCATCCGACCCCTTGGTCACGCGGGTCTGGAAATCGATGGAGTTCTGCACCGCGTTGTATTTGGTGATGAAGTCATCGACTTTCGAGCGAACCGCCGAGTTATCCCCCGCAATATTCACCGTCTGCGTGGACACCGAGGAAACGGTCAAAGAGAGCCCTTCGACGCCCAAGGTGCCCGGGTCCAAAGTGTTGCTGGAACTGGTGAGCACGTCGCCGTCATTCACCGAGAAGAGGGCGTTTTTGCCGCGGGAAAGAGTCGTGCCACTCGCCAGGCCCATCGATTGAAGCAGGCCGCCGGAATCGTCGCTCACCGAAATCCCCACATCCCCCGTGGTTTTGTTGGAAAGAGTCATCCGATCCGCGGAGGCGTCGTAACTGGCGGTGACTCCGGCGGCCGAGGAGTTGATGCGCGCCAAGACCGACTGCATGCTGTCGGAATTGACGTTGTAGGTAATCTCCGTGCCGTTGATTTTGAAGCTGCCGTTGCCGCTGGAGTCGACCGAGCCGGCGGCGAAGCGCAGGTTGGCGTTGACCAGGGCCTTGCTCATGCTCAGCACGCCGAGAGCCTTGGGCGGAAGCACGTCGCCCGTGCCGTTGTTGTAGAGCTGCAGGGCGCTCAGAAAATTGCTGGAGTCATTGGCGCTTCCCAAAACGAGAGGCTGCTGGGGTGTGGCAGTGCTGGTCAACCGCACCTTGTCCGAGGCGGGATCGTAACTCGCCGCGACAGCGCCGCCGGTTTGGGATGAAATCCGGTCAAACACGTCCTGGAGCGAGTCCGTCAGCGCGAGGTTGATCTTGGCGCCGTTGATCGTGAAATCCCCGGCGGTGATCGCCTTGCCGATGGGCAGGGTTCCGATCGTCAACCCGCTCACGTCGGAGGTGGAGCTTAGTCCAGCCCCGACATCCGCAGAGCCTGAAAGCTTGGAGGTGGTGGCCAGCTGGGTCACCTGCACCTTGTACTCGCCGATCGGCGCTCCCGAGCCCGCCGAGACCTTCCAACCACTGGAGGAGTCCGCCACACTGGCGGTGCGCCCGCTAAACGAACTCGCCCCCCCCAACAAAGGCTGGAGAGCGCCCTGGAGAGCGACCATCTGGGACTTCAGGCTGTCGAGAGCGGATGATCTCTGCTGACCCGCCACCTTTTCCGCCCGGAGTTTGTCCTGAGGCGCGGCCTCAGCTCGCATGAGCTGATCGACGAGACTGCGCCAATCCATTCCCGAGGCTAGTCCGCTGAGTTGTATGCCGGCCATAAGACAAAAAGTGAAGGTTTACCCCGCATAATTAGCATGATTCATGCCCCAAAACGCCCCCCTTCCGAAAAAACCGTTTCCCGGCCCCAAACCGAATCTTTCACCGCTTGACTAAACAGGTCTCAACTCTAGTTTCCCGGTCAATTCCGAACCCGATCCCGCTCCTCAATGCGCCGTTCTTTCCTCGCCCGCTTTTCATCCCTCGCCGCCGCACTCTGGACCGGATTTTCCCCGGTCCTCCCCGTCTCCGCGCAGGAGGTCCTCGACGGCATCGCAGCCGTGGTGAATGACGAGGTGATTACCTTTTCTCAGGTCCGGGAACTCACGGGGGCCAAGGAGCGCTCGATTCGCGAGGCGGCGAGAGGGGCAGTCAGGAGCGAGGAGCTCATGGGCAAGATCGCTGAGATTCGCAAACAGGCGATCTCCGATCTCGTGGACCGGCAGCTCATCCTTCAGGAATTTAAGAAGAACAAGTTCCAAATCCCCGACCATTTCATCGAGGATCGCGTGAACACGATCACCCGCGAGGAATTCGGAGGCGACCGCTCGGCTTTTCTTCGCACCCTGGCAGCCCAAGGCTACTCCATGGAGCGGTTCCGCCAGATGGAAACCGAGAAGATGATCGTGCAGTCGATGCGCCAGCAGGCGGTGAAATCGGAAACGAAGGTGCCCGAGGCGCAGATCGAGGAGTATTACCGCAGCCACGTCGCGGACTACAGCACCCCCGAGCAACTCAAACTGAGGATGATCACCATCCGCAAAGGCGACGAGGGCGGTGAGAACAGGAAGAAACTGATCGAGGAAATCCGCCAGAAGATCACCAAAGGCGCCAAGTTCGGGGATCTTGCGAAGCTCTATTCAGAAGACAGCAACCAGGAAGCGGGCGGAGACTGGGGCTGGATTGATCGGAAAACCCTCAACGAGGCTCTCACCAAAGCCGCTTTTTCACTCAAGGCAGGCCAAGTCAGCGAGGTGGTGAGCATTGAGAGCAGTTATTACCTGCTTTTCGCGGAGGCGAAGAAAGACGCGGCGACGCGGCCGCTCGCGGAGCTGCGGGATGAAATTGAGAGGAAACTCATCCAAGAGGAGCGCCAAAAACGACAGCAGGCTTGGTTGGCTAAACTGCGCAAAAAAGCCTACGTGAAGCTTTTCTAAGCCCGGTCGGGCGGAAAACAGGCTCATGGATTTAAAACACGCGACGCCGATCACCGGCCTGCCGCGACCCACCATCGGGATCACTCTCGGGGACCCCGCCGGGATCGGACCGGAGGTGGTTCAAAAGGCGATCCGAAGCGGAAGACTCCCCGACCAGTTCGAATACCGCCTCATTGGGGCCGAATCCGAGGGGGAGCCGGGCCATCCCACGCGTCAGAGCGCCATGGCGGCACAAGCCGCCCTCGAGGAGGCCGCGGAGCTGGCGTTGCGCGGAGAGATAGCGGGAGTCGTCACCGGGCCGGTCAGCAAGATTCGCATGCAGGAGGTCGGGTTCGTCTTTCCCGGGCAAACCGAATTTTTCGCCCGGCGCTGGGGCGTGGAAAATTACGCCATGCTTCTCACAGGCGGTTCTTTGAGCGTGGCATTGGTGACCGCCCACATCCCGCTGCGGGCCGTTGCCGATTCGCTGGACCCCGCCGAGATCGTCCGGGTGGGTGGATTGCTCGGGGATTTCCTCAGGCTCCGCCACCCGAGCACCACGCCGCGAATCGCCGTAGCCGGCCTCAACCCCCATGCGGGGGAATCCGGCGCACTCGGCCGTGAAGAGATCGAGATCATCGCTCCCGCCATCGAAACCTTGCGCGCGCGCTGGCAGGGGCGCGCCCTCTTTGAAGGCCCTGTTTCTCCTGACACAGTTTTCCATCGGGCCGTGGCGGGACAGTTCGACGGGGTCCTGTGTATGTATCACGACCAAGGCCTGATCCCCCTCAAGCTCCATGCCTTCGACCAAGGGGTGAATGTGACACTGGGCCTTCCGTTTCCCAGAACCAGCCCCGACCACGGGACCGCTTTTGATCTGGCCGGGAAAAACCTGGCCCGTCCGGAGAGCACCATTGCGGCCATTCAGCTGGCCTGCGAGCTGGCCAGACCCGCACCGGGCCTGCTGTAAGAGGCGTTCGCCAGAGGGCAGCCGAGGTGCCAATGCGCGCGAAGGCGTCGCATCTCATTCAATGACCGACCCCGCGCTTGGTTCCCGGGGCGCCGGGAAGCAAAAACTCGCGAGCGACCGCGCGCGAGTGCCCTCAACCACTTGAGCGAGCAGGGACCGGATTCTGCGTCCAAGTCTCCGAGCGCCCCGCAAAAATGGATTTCTCCCCGGAGCAAGTGGGCCATCCGCAGGAATTTTCCCGCCGTTTTCCAATAACCGTGCCCGAAGCGCCCGGACTGGGCCTGCGAATTGCTTAGAAGGGGAATATGCAATCGAAGGCCTCACGGATTCCTCATCGCCCCACCGGGCGAAGCCACAAGGAACACGAAGTCTTTGATTTGCGTACCTTCGGCCCGGCTCGGGTCCTCCCTCTTCCAGCCTGAATCCGACATGTCCCCGGAAAAACCCATCAATATCAATATTGAGAGCGACGCGCCCCTGCTTCAGGAGTTCATCCCTGAAGTCATGGAGCACCTCGAAAATATCGAGCGCGGCAGCCTGGTATTGGAGAGCGCGCCCGACGACGCTTCGACGCTCAACATGATTTTCCGGGCCTTTCACACCGTGAAAGGCGGCGCCGGCTTCCTCAACCTGGTCGCCATCGGCGAGCTCGCACACCAGCTCGAGTCGATGCTCGACATGATCCGCCAGCACAAACTGCGGATCGACACGAACATCATCGACCTCATTCTCAAAGGGGCCGACACGCTCAAGAATTTCTTCACCGAGATCGACGCCCAGGTCAAAGGGCTTCAGCCCGTCGGCCCGATCACTTTCCCAACCGAACCCCTCAAGGAAAGGGTGCGCGAGGCGATTAGCGGACAATCCGCACCCGCCGCCCCAGCTCCCGCAGCCGCCACACCTCCCGCTCAACCAGAGCCGAGCGCGCCTCAGGAACCCGCCAAGGCGAAAAAAGCCAAGAAGCCGAAGGCAACCAAGGCTCCGGAGGAAACAAACACGACGCCTGCGACGGTCGCCCCAGCTGAGCCGGCAGCTCCAACGGCGCCGCCCCCATCGGAACCCGCAGCCGCGCCGGCACCGACCTCCAGCGACGCGGCACAAGCCGAACCCGCCGCGCCGGCCCCCGCCCCGGCGGCCCCCGCCGCGCCCACCGATGCAGGCGAGGGCGGCCAGCGCATGGACAAGGCGCAGATGGCGAGAGCGGCCGCGGCGGAGCAGTCCTTCGTCAAAGTGGGGACCCAGAAGCTCGACATGCTGGTGGACTTGGTCGGCGAGCTCGTCATCACCCAGTCGCTGATCGCTCAGAGCCCTCATTTGGACGCGGACGCCAAACAGGCGCTCGCGAGGAGCTTCTCCCATCTCCACCGAGTCACCAAGGAGCTGCAGCGCTCTACGATGTCGATGCGGATGGTCCCTATCCGGGCCACTTTTCAGAAAATGAACCGCATCGTGCGCGATGTCGCAGCCAAGCAGAACAAACGGGTCCAGCTGGTTCTTGAGGGGGAGGGCACGGAGCTTGACCGCAACATCATTGAGGAAATCGGCGACCCGCTCGTCCACATGATCCGCAACGCCGTCGACCACGGGCTTGAATCCCCCGAGGAGCGGGAAGCCATTGGCAAACCCGCGGAGGGACGCATCGTGCTGCGCGCGTTCCATCAGGGCGGCAGCATCATCATCCAGATCCAGGACGACGGCAAAGGCCTCAACCAGGAGCGCCTCTTTGCCAAGGCGGTGGAGAAAGGACTCATCTCCAGCCAGGCGCATCTCACGGAGAAAGAGATCTTTGACCTCATCTTTCTGCCCGGGTTCTCCACAGCCTCGACCGTCACCGACATCTCGGGCCGGGGCGTCGGCATGGATGTCGTGCGGCAGAACATCGAGAAGCTGCGGGGCAAGATCGAGATAGAGTCGCAGGTGGGCAAAGGCTCGACGTTCACGATTTTCATGCCCCTGACGCTTGCGATCATCGACGGGCTCATCGTGAGCGTCGGTCCGGAGCGCTACATCCTGCCCACCCTTTCGGTAAGGGAATCGCTGCGGGCCACTTCCGACATGCTCAGCACCGTTTACGGCCGGGGCGAGCTGCTCAACGTCCGGGGCCACTTCATCCCGCTGCTTCGACTCCACGATCTCTTCGACGTCGAACCCGAATTCCGCCGGATCGAGGACGGCGTGCTGGTCGTGGTCGAATTCGGACGCATGACCCGGTGTATCCTTGCCGACCGGCTCCTGGGCAAACAGGAAATCGTCATCAAAAGCCTGGGAGAAACCTTCCAAGACAACCGCTTGGTGGCGGGGGGCGCGATCCTTGGAAACGGCCGTGTCGGCTTGATTCTCAATGTGGCCAACCTCGTGCAGCCCACCGCCTGCTAATCCATTCCCCCTCCCTCTTTCATGAATGCCACGCCCGCATCCTCCAGCTCGCCTTCAGTCCAGCAGAAGTACCTCACCTTCACCCTGTCGGCGGAGTCTTACGGGATTCCGGTGCTCAAGGTGCGGGAAATCATCCAGCTGCTGGAGATCACGCCGGTTCCGCAATCCCCGTCGTATATGCGTGGCATCATCAATCTGCGGGGAAAAGTGCTGCCCGTGGTGGATCTGCACCGCAAATTCGGCCTGCACCCCAGCGAGTTCACCGAGCAGACCTGCATTGTGATCGTCCAGATCGAAGGCAGCGCGCCCGGGACGCTTAAACAAATGGGGATTCTGGTCGATAACATCGAGGAAGTGCTCGGCATCCAGGCCTCGCAAGTCGAGGAGCCGCCCGACTTCGGGCACGCCATCTCCAGCGAAAACCTCCTTGGAGTGGCCAAGGTCCAGGACTCCATCAAAATCCTCCTCGACATCGACAAGGTGCTGGCCGGTTAGCCCGCCTTTCCCTCCCCCAAAACCCTCTTTCATCAGGATAGAACGCCATGACACTCCTCAAAAACGCCAGCCTCACCACGAAGCTCTCCGTCGGCTTCATGTTTTACAGCCTTGTCCCGATGGGCATTCTCGGCGGGATCTTTTTCTCGGTTGCCGAGGACGTGAAACAACTCCAACAGATCACGCTCTGGACCATGGGCATCCTCGCGGTGTCCCTTCTCGTGTTCTCGGTTTACCTCGGACGCAAGCTCTCAGCCCCGCTGCGCTCCTGTATCGAGTCGATGCAGGCGGTGGGCCAGGGCGTCGCCAGCGGCGCAAGCCAGGTGGCGCTCGTGAGTAACACCCTCGCCAACGGCGTGAACCAGCAGGCGACGTCCCTCCAAGAAACCAGCGCTTCGCTGGAGGAAATCGCCAGCATGATCAAAATCAACGCGCGCAGCGCGCACGGAGCGAAGGATCTCACCGGTCAAACCCGGGCCGCCGCCGAGGCGGGCGCCCAGGACATGGAGAACATGAACCAGGCGATGGACGCCATCAAATCCTCCAGCGACAACGTGGCCAAGATCATCAAGACCATCGACGAGATCGCATTTCAAACCAACCTGCTCGCGCTCAACGCCGCGGTGGAAGCCGCCCGCGCGGGCGAAGCCGGCATGGGGTTCGCCGTGGTCGCCGACGAGGTGCGCAACCTCGCCCAGCGCAGCGCCCAAGCCGCCAAAGAAACCGCAGACAAGATCGAGGAGGCCATCGAGCGCAGCACCAACGGCGTCCGGATCTGCGTGAAGGTGGGCGACAGCCTGCGCGGGATTGTGGACAAAGCCCGCCAGGTGGACGAGCTGGTCGCGGAAATCTCCAACGCTTCTCAGGAGCAAAGCCAGGGGATCGAACAGATTCAGACCGCGGTGGAACACATGGACCAGGTCACGCAGATGAACGCAGCCAGCCTCCAGGACTGCTCCTCCGCCGCGAAAGAACTCAACGCACAAACCGACACGCTCCACGGGAGTGTGCTCGCCCTTGCATCCCTCTTGGAGGGACGGGAGAACGGATCGCACACGGGTTCCTCGGGGCATTCCGACTACTCTCACACGCCCATGCCCAGCGGTTCCCATAGGAACGGCAGCCACGACCATTCCGGCTCCAATGGAAACGGGATGAACGGCCACAGGAGCCGCTCCAAGACGCCGGAGGCGATGGCGATGGAGGAAGCAATCCCTATGGACGGGGATTTTGTCGATTTCTCCAACTAAGAGGCCGCTTGGAGGTGGGCGCGAAAAGAGCGCACTCCCAGCGTGGATTGGATGGAACATGCGCCTCCGCAGTCGCGGAAAACCGGCGCGCATTTTTCGGGCGTAATCAGCCGACTGCGTTTGGCGAGGCAAAGCGCGGGGCGAGCCACAGGCAAGAGGTTTCCCAGCAGTCACCGAGTGTTGAACCCGAGCTCTGCAATTTCAGAGAGAGATCCTTTTCACGCGGAGCCGCGGGGAGCGCGGAGAACTTTTTGAAACTTACGGGACGGCCGGGCTTTGCGCTTCCGCGCTGGCAGTCATTCCGCTGGAACTTCGGAGTTCAGGTTGAAACCCCCGTGAGGTCGTCTACCCGGCTGAGCTGCCGACGTTTCGCTCCGTGCTACCCGGCACGCACCTAGATTGAGGCATCGATGCAAGACGGCGAACTCCCCAGGGTTGCGTGGCAAAGGGAGGGATTCTCCTCCGAGCCCCTCGCCCGAGGTTTGCGCAGTCGCCTCCATCAAAGGGCGCGCCCCGGTTGAGTGCCGCGCTCGGCGGCTGCGTTTCGTGGCCGGTTCCACCCAAGTCGCTGCGCCTCAGTAGAGGCCACCAACCCGCTCTGGCATCGACCCGAGTGCGAACGAGACGTGTCAACCGGGAAGGCGGCGCGAGGAGGCGGGCCGCACGTTCGTCAGAGGCGCCGTTGGCGTGCTTCCTGGAGCATCGGTCGAAAAACGAATCGGCCGCCGGGGCTGAACCCAGCGGCCGACTTTCGCATCGAAAGGAGAGTTCCGATTAGGCGCTCTTGCGATTGAGAGCCACCACCTTGGAAGCCACCTCGACGAGTTGTTCTCCTTTAAACGGCTTTGCGATGTAACAGCTCACACTGAGCTTATCCACGATCCCGAGCCGTTCCCCGTCCGACTCGGCGGTGAGCATCACCACGGGCACCTTGGAAAGGTCGCCGTCCGAACGGATCTTGCCCAGCGTCTCGAGCCCGTCCATGACGGGCATCGTGATGTCGAGGAAGATGATGTCGGGTTTCTCGCGGCGGGCGATCTCCAGGCCCTCCGCGCCGTTTTCCGCGGACAAGACCTGGCAGTCGTACGCCCCGAAGGCAGACCCCACGATCATCCGCACCATTTTGCTGTCATCCACAGTCAGTATTTTGGCCATATGAATTAGGTTGTTGCAATTGGGGTAATCACTAGGTCGCAGAAGAAGGGCAACCCTTCGGTTGTCATTCCAATCCTCTGCTTCTTCTCCTCCTCCGACCACTCCAGCTCGAACCCCTCACTGACTTGGACAGTGGGAGGGAAGAGTTTGCAGGTGAGGCCGGCGTCACAGAGATTCGACTTAAAATTCCCGCAAACGATATTAAGCATTTCCCCTACCACATCCGGCACAAGTTCCTCCGCAGTCGCGGCGTATTCCTGTCCCAGGGCGTGGGTGACAAACCACGGCCCCACCGACACCGGGATCCGAAGGAAAACATGGCCGTTAGCCTTTCCCGCAAACTGAATCTTCCCGACGAACTGCTTGAGTTCCCGCCCCTCCGAGTCCAGGGGCTCCAAGGCCACCCCCAGCATCGTGCTAAACGCGCGGAGCACCGCATTAATGAGAAGCTCGCCCATCACCAAAACGAGAATCGATCCGACCCCCAGGCGCATCACCGCCGCCTCGATCTCCATCGGCTCCTCGTCCCGGCGTTTCGGGTTGGTGGCGATCCGGATGAGGCGCGCCGACAAAATCGGGTCGTCCTTGATGATCTGGGCGATCTCGACGGCGTTGGACGCGAAGCGCCCCTGAAGGAGCACGCTCAGCCGGGAAACGTTCGGAGGAACGGGTGCGAGTTTGTATTTTTCGATAAGGGCGTTGGCTTCGGTCATATAGAGAGGGGGGTCGGGCGTGAGCGGGGTTTTCCGGCGAGGTCCACAAGGAAGGCGGGCATTTTGTCGAGAGAGACGATGTGGTCGACGACGCCCAGCTCCACGGCCGCCTTGGGCATCCCGTAAACGACACAGCTCGCCTCGTCTTGAACCACGGTCCGGGCGCCCTTGAGTTTGAGCGCTTTCATTCCGTCGGCGCCATCCCGTCCCATACCCGTGAGAATGACGGAAACTGCGTAGTCGCCGGCAATCTCCGCGGCAGTCCTAAAAAGCACGTCCACGGCCGGACGCTGGTGGTGCTGGGGGGCGCCCTGCTGCAGAAAGACTTGGTATCCCACCTGAGCGCGGTGAAGCTCCATGTGGTAATCCCCCGGGGCGATCAGAACGACCCCCGGCTTGACCTCCTCGCCGTGCGTCGCCTCTCTGACTTGAAGCCGCGAGTTGCGGGCGAGCCGCTCGGCGAACGCCTTGGAAAAACGCGCGGAAATGTGCTGGGCCACACAAATCGGCGGCATGTTGGCCGGCAACTTGGAAAGCAATGAATCCAGCGCCTCAGTTCCCCCGGTCGAGGAACCGATGAGGATGATCTGACGGGGATCATAGTTCCCGCGCACCGCCGGAGCCGGCGGCTGATGGTTCATCTGCGCGGCGGGCGGATGCGCGATCGCTTGCGGCCGGGGGATCTGCACCCTGCCCGGCTGAGTCCGGGCACCCCTCGCGTCACCGCGGACATGCAATCCCTCCATCCTCATCCGAGCGGCCGCTTGGAGCTTTTCAGAAAGCTCCCGGATGAACGGCTCTCGAAGCCCGGCGTGGTTGGGTTTTGCGAGCACGTCCACAGCGCCCGCCTCGATGGCTTCCCGGGCTTTTCCCGGGTGTTCCCGGAAAATCCCGCTCATAACGACCGTCGGCAACGGCCGATGCTGCATGAGGATCTTGAGGAATGAAATCCCGTCCATCCGTGGCATGTCCCAGTCCATCGCGATGACGTCCGGATTGAGTCTGAGAATCTTCTCGCGCGCTTCGTAAGGATCGTTGGCCTCGCCGATGACCTCGAGGCACGGTTCCCGGCGGAACCCGTCCACCACGAACGCGCGGAATGTTGCCGAGTCATCAACAATGAGGACCCTGTGTTTTGCTTGGAATGGCATGCTCTTTCCCTTTCTTTGAAATTCACACCCCTCGCCCCTAGGCGATCCTCTTGTAGATGCTGTGTTGAACCTTGGTGAGCTGGGGCTGAACGGTGAGGTTCTCGGTGTGCCCGATGATAAGATAACCTCCCTGTGTCAGACATCCGACCAGCCTGCGGATGAGTTGCTCCTGGGTTTTCCGGTCGAAATAAATCATCACGTTCCTGCAGAAAATTACGTTGACGGGCGTTGGGAACGGCACCGGCGACTCGATGAGGTTCATCTGCCGGTAACTAATCCGCTCCAGAAGCTCGTTTTTGGTGCGGTATTTCCCCGCCCATTGGCCCACGCCCTTCTGGAAATACCTCGAAAGCCACTCCGGCTTGGGCAGGGTCAGGTTCTCCTCGGCATAGACACCCCTCTTGGCCGTCTCCAGCGCCGCGGTCGAAATGTCCGTGGCCTCCACTCTCCAGTCGGCGCTCTTGGTGCATCCCAGGGTGTCGGCGAGGAGCAGCGCCATCGAAAGGGGTTCCTCCCCTGTCGCGCACGCGGAACTCCAAATCCGGAAGGGCCCCGCACCGCCTGCCCTTGCGCCATCGCGGTGGGCGGGAAGCACCACTTGGGTGAGGAAATCGAAGTGTTTTTGCTCTCGGAAAAAGAAGGTGAAATTCGTGGAAATCGAATCCACGAGTTTTTGAACCTCCTCGCCCCCCTCCGGGCTCCGGAGAAGTCGGCAGTAGGCGTTGCAGTCCTTGAGGTTCAGCTGACGCAACCGCCGCGACAAACGCGACACCACGAGGTGCTTGCGGTTTCCGTCCAAATTAATCCTGCTGTGCTTGTAAATCAGGTCCCGCACGAAGCGGTAATCCGAATCGCTGATCTCAAGACTCGGGGCCGATTCAAAAAGCCCGCTCTTAGGGGAAGACATATCAATAGCGTTAGAGACCATAACTGTTTGCCCATTCCGCGCTTTGCCCGGCGCCGCATTCCATTCTCCCTGCGCCTCTATCCGCCCGGCATTCACGCTCGCCCATCCCGCAACCCTCGGCGAGCGCACTCGCCCAGATAGAAACGCCGCCATAAAAAGCACCGCTCCCAGCAGAGGCCTCGCCCGTTCTCGAACCGTCCGCTGCGCGGAGGCCGGGAATCAAGGTCGGGAGAGGCATACTGGGAGCGGTGTTTGATTTCGTTCCGCGGGTGGTTAGTAGCGGGTGAACTGTGAGTCGTGCTGGTCGCTCGAGGCGCCCTCACGGCCTAGGTCGATGTTGATTCCCTCCGAATGACCGTTGCGTTTGCCCTCGAGCGCAGGCTGTTTGGACACGGCGGCTTTCGGAGTGGGATCCAAGTCCAAGGGGCGCTTGCTCACCGTCCTTTTGGGCGCGCTGGTCGCCTTGCGATGCGAGCTGTGTCCACCGTCGGTGTTCATTTTGAAGAACCCGATCGCCACCTGCATTTGCTCCGCCTGAGTCGAGAGCTCCTCGGCCGTCGCCGCCATCTCTTCCGAGGCGGAAGCGTTCTGCTGGATGACCTTGTCGAGCTGTTGCACAGCCTTGTTGACCTGCGCCGCGCCGATGCTCTGCTCCGCACTCGCCGCGCTGATTTCCTGAATGAGCTCGGCTGTCTTCCGGATCTCGGGCACCAGCCGGTCGATCATCACGCCGGCGCTCTCCGCCACGCGCACTCCGTTGGTGGTCAGCTTGCCGATTTCCGCCGCCGCAGTCTGGCTGCGTTCGGCGAGCTTGCGCACCTCGGAGGCAACCACCGCGAAGCCTTTGCCGTGTTCGCCGGCGCGAGCCGCTTCCACCGCAGCGTTGAGCGCCAGCAGGTCGGTCTTGCGGGCGATCTCCTCGATGATGGTGATCTTTTCCGCGATTTGTTTCATGGCCTTGACCGACTCGCCCACCGCAGTGCCGTTGGTCTGGGCTTCCTCGGAGGACTTGGATGCGATCGCGTTGGTCTGTTTCGCGTTGTCCGAGTTCTGCTGGATGCTCGCGCCCATCTGTTCCATGGAGGCCGTGCATTCTTCGGCCGATGCGGCTTGTTCCGCGGAACCCTGAGAGAGTTGCTGGGAGGTCGCGCTCAGCTGTTCGCTGCCGCTCGCCACGTTGTCCGCGGCGCGCATGACGTCGCCCACAACCCGGCGCAGATTTTCGGTCATCTTGTTGAGAGCGCTGGCCATCTGCCCGATCTCGTCCGTCGAGTCGCAGTTCACCGACACCTCCAGATCGCCGTCGGCAATCCGGCTGAGACCTTTGATCGCGTTCTGAAGCGGCCCGACGATGAGCGGGATGATCTGCCAGGCGATCAGGCCCACAAATCCGAGCGCCGTCAGCGCGATGATGACCGAATAGCTGGTCTTGCTCGCCACCGTCTCAGTTGCGTCCTTCTCGGCCGCAGCCGCGCTGGCGTTCACCTTCGGCACGAGTTCCTCGATGGCCTTCTGGTGTTCATCGAAGAGGTCGTGCAGGTCCTTGCGGTTGAGTTCGCTGAACTTCACGGCGTCCCGCGCCTTGATGAGCGAAAGCCCTTGGTCCTCGAAAACCTTAAAGAACTTCGTGGCGGGAAGCGCGCAGCTCTCCAGCAAACCCGTGCGGATGGCCTTCTGCGCGGGATTCTCGCCCGGCAGGTCTTTTGTCCAGACTTCAAACCGGGTGTCGAAGTCCTTCTTCAAAGTGGCCATCTTGGTGACCAAAGCCTCCACCTCGGCGTCGGGACGCTTCAAAGTGAGCGCCTCGGCGATCCGGAAAGTGGTGAGCTGCGACTCGATGATGAACTCCGGGGGAGGAAGGATGTCCGCCAGGAGAACCATGTAGATGGGCCCCTTCACCTTCACGAGGGTGAGGGTTTGGTAGGAAAACACGCCGAACACGGCGAGTGAGGCGGCTGAGGCGGCGGCCATCAGCCAGAGTTTTTTTGCAACCGATAGATTTTTCAGAAGTTTCATAACTAATTCTTTTTGGGTGTTAACTGATTTTGGGTGTCTAAATTTTCGTTTCGTTGTCTTTCATTCACGGCTTTGCGACTGCGCTGGTCCGAGGGTCTCCTCGGGGCGGTCCGTTGCTGTTTTCGTCGCCCCGCTGGACACACACCGCGCCGCGGCGCCCCCCACTTAAACCCGGGCCCGCGCGGCGCCCGCCTCCTGCTGGTTTCTTCCCGCTCATCTCCGCCTCCTCACTCCACGCCTGCGAGCGCTTCCTGGTTCTTCTCGACCGCGCTAAAGTCGCTCAGCGAGAAAACCGCCTGCAGATCGAGGATGATGATGAAGTCCTCGCCGCGTCGGCCCATTCCACGGATCAGCTCCGTCTTCCAGCGCGTGGCAATGGTCGGGGGCGGGCTGATCTGATCGGGCTCGATCTCGATCACCTCATGCACGGAGTCCGCGATGCCGCCCACGATGGTCAGCTCGCCCTCGATCTCCAGTTCCATGACGATGATGCGCGTGTGGACGGACTCAGCGATTTCGCTGAGATCGAACTTCAGGCGCAGGTCCACGACGGGAATCGCCTTGCCGCGCACGTTCACCAAGCCCCGCATGTAGCGGGGTGCGCAGGGCACCTTGGTGATCTGTGACGGCTCGAGGACTTCCCGAACCTGAACCACATCGATCGCAAAAAACTCATCACCGAGTTTGAAGGTGATGTACTGAGCGGGCTCGGTTATCGTTTGTTTCATTGGCTTTTGGTGTTTCTCTTTTTTGATTTTGTTGTCGGGCGTTTTCTCTCCGCCGAATTGTTAGTCCGCGCACGCACGGATCACCTCGCCGCTGATCCGGTCCAGGGGCAGGACATTGTCCACCGCCCCGGCCTTGATCGCCTCCGCCGGCATCCCGAAGACCACGCAGGTTTCCTCGTTCTGGGCGATGTTGTGCGCGCCGGCCTCCCTCATCTCAAGCATGCCCCGTGCCCCGTCGTCGCCCATTCCCGTGAGAATCACGCCCACCGCGTTTCTTCCCGCATACCGCGCCACGGACCGGAAAAGAACGTCCACGGATGGACGGTGCCGGCTGACCAGGGGGCCGTCCTTCACCTCCACAAAATACCTGGCGCCGCTTCTCTTGAGCAGCAGGTGCTTGGTCCCGGGCGCGATGAGCACCTGGCCGCGAATCACGGAGTCCCCGTCCTGGGCCTCCCGCACCGTCGGCTGGCAGAGCGAGTCCAGTCGCGCCGCGAAGCTTGATGTGAACTTCTCCGGCATGTGCTGGACGATCACGATTCCCGGGCAGTTGGCGGGGAGCTTCTCGAGGAATGTTTTGATCGCCTCGGTCCCCCCCGTCGACGCGCCCACGGCCACGATTTTCTCCGTGGTCATGATCATCGCCTCGGAATTGCCCCGCTCTATCACCGCGTCGGCAGTGAGCTTTGGACGCACCGGCGGCGCGGCCACGGCGAGCGCGGGCCGTTTTCCGACTCGGGAATAAGCGGCCGACTTGACGGCGTCGCAGATTCTCACCGTGGAATCTTGGATGAACTGTTTCGTGCCCACCTTTGGCTTGGTGATGATCTCCACGGCGCCGCTCTCCAGTGCCGCAAGCGCCGTCTCCGAACCGGACTCGGTCAGGCTGGAGCAGATCACGACCGGGATGGGATGCTGGTTCATGATTTTTTTCAGGAACGTGATCCCGTCCATCCTCGGCATCTCAATATCGAGAGTGATGACGTCCGGCGTGTGCTGCTTCATCTGCTCGACCGCCGAGTAGGGGTCGGACGCCGTGGCGATGACCTCGATTTCATCGTCGGTCTCCAGCACGGCTTTGAGCGTCTGCCGCACAGAGGCGGAGTCGTCTACGATCAATACGCGGATTTTTTTTGTTTCCATAAGTTCATTTGAGAAACCGGTGCAGCACCTCGCCGCTGCCGGTGTTGAAAAAGATTTTTCGTCCCCTGCCTCCGCCGACATCGCAGGCCTTGATGGGCACCCCCTCGTGTTCGAGATAGGCCTTGGTGAAGTTGACGTTCATCGCGCCCACGCCTTCCCTCGCCAGCCGCTCCATCGCGACCGCGTCAGCAGTCTGTCCGATGATGTTCGCGCCGCCGAACATCTTCACCTGGACCTCCTCCTTCCCGAGTTTGCGCATCCGAAACACCAGCAGGAGATGTGGCAACGCCTCGGAGAGAAACTGGAACCGCTCCTCCTGGCTGGCGACAAAACGAGTTCCAGGCCGCGGCCGGGGAAGAATCCCGTGGCACATTCCGGCGAGTCCCGCACGCGGGGCGTGGAGGGTGACACTCACGCAGGATCCCAAAACCGTGACCACCTCAACCTCGTCTGTTGTTACGATCAACCCGCCCGGCTTGAGGAAGACCCTTTGCACGCCGTGGGGCCTTGGTTCACTTCACCTTGCGAAACACCGCCGTGCTCACCGAAACCAGCGGCACTTTTAACCCCGAAAGCGACTCCGAGTGCCCCACGAAGAGATAGCCCCCGGGCTTCAGGTTCTTGCAAAGCTTGTTGATGACCGCCTCCTGCGTGGGCTTGTCGAAATAGATGAGCACGTTGCGGTGGAACACCACGTCGAACATGTCCCGCACTTTGTAGTCCTCGTCCATGAAGTTGAGCCGGTTGAAATACACCTTGCTCCGCAGCTCCGGAGTGATCCGCACCTGGCCGTGGTCCGTGCTCTTGCTTTTGAGCAAATATTTTTTCCGATACGAGTCCGGAACGACGGCGACCCGGTCCTCATCGTAGATTCCCAACTCCGCGTGCTCGAGGACCCGCGTGGAGACGTCGGTCGCGAGGATCTTGAACTCGAACCCCCGACGCACCTCGCCGAACTCGCTGAGCACCATCGCCTGGGTGTAGGGCTCCTCGCCGGTGGAACACCCCGCGCACCAGAGCTTGAAAGGCCAGCGCCGCGGCTCCCCCCTGCCATTGCGGATGTCGGGATCCAGCTCGGGCAGGGCATGCCGCATCAGATAGGTGAAGTGCTCCGACTCCCTGAAGAAATCCGTCTTGTTCGTCGTGACCGCATCGATGAAGTGAACCCGCTCCTGTTCGGCACAAGGTGAGGTGAACAGGTACTCCTGGTATTCCTCGAGAGAGGCGATCCCCAAATGTTTGAGCCGCCGCAACAGGCGGCTTTGGAGCATGGACATTTTCCCCGCGGGCATCTTGATGCCCAGCTCGCTGGTGATGAACTGCGCGAACTTCGTGAAACTTCTCTCCGAAAGTGCCAGCGACTGGCTGGTGGCGTTGTCGACTTGGATCATAAAAAACTCCTGAAAGTGCCGAATCTTCGTTTCCCGCTAATGCGATCCCGCGCCGTCCAGGGAACCCGTCTGCGCTACCGCCGCCCCGATTTCCTCCACGTCGTTTCCGGAGAAAACGGCGTCTGTGCTCAGGATGATGATGAGTTCTTCGCCTCGCCGAGCCACCCCCTTGATAAGGTCCCCCTTCCAACGGGTGGCGAACCGCGGGGGCGGACTGATCATGTCGGCCTCAAAATCGATGACTTCATGCACCGAGTCGGCGATCCCACCCAAGACGCTCCGCTGCCCCTCGACCTCGATCTCGAGGACCACGATTCTCGTGTGAACGCTGTCGGGGATCGGCGGGAGTCCGAATTTGGCCCGCAAATCGACGACCGGAATCGCCTCTCCCCGCACATTGACCATGCCGCGGAGGTGCGCCGGGGCGTCGGGGATCCGCGTGATGAGGGAGAGTTCGAGAACCTCTCGCACGCTGACGACATCAATGGCGAAGAGTTCATCTCCGATCTTGAAGGTGATGTATTGGGTGGCGACTAAGGAGTTCATAGAGAGGGGGATTTCAAATGGGATCGAAGGGTGGGCGGAGGCTTGAGAGGGGGGCTTTTCCCAGACTCAACGCCTGGCCGTTTCCTCCGGCGAATGTTGATTAGCAGCGTGCGTGCCATGGGCCGCTCCGTGTCGCACCGAATGCACCAAACCGGCCACATCCAGGATCAATGCCACACGGCCGTCGCCCATGATCGTCGCCCCGGATACAATCTCCACCTCCCGGTAGAACCGGCCAATCGACTGAATCACGGTTTGGTGACTGCCCAGGACCCTGTCAACCACCAGGCCCACTCGCTGCTCACCCTGCTGGGCGATGACGATCTTCTCAATATCGGGCTCGCCCTCGGAAACCTGAAAGAGACTCCGGAGCCGCACGTAGGGGATGAGATCCCCGCGGACGGCCACGGCGTTCCGGCTATTGTTCCGCGCGCGATCCGCCTTGTGCAATTCCACGTTCTCCGTGACCAGAGCCATCGGGACGATGAACTGGTCGGAGCCGATCTCCACCAGAAGCCCGTCGATGATGGCAAGAGTCAGCGGCAGCGTCAGGGTCGTGGTTGTCCCCCCGCCCAACTGGCTCGCAAGCGACACCGTGCCCCGCAGGCTGTCGATCTGCCGCTTCACCACATCCATTCCCACTCCGCGTCCGGAAACGCTCGTCACCTGCGCCGCAGTGGAGAAGCCCGGCAGGAAAATGAGGTTGAAGATCTCCTTCTCCGAAAGCTGCGCATCCGGAGCGATGAGGTTCTTGGAAATTGCCTTGGCCCGGATCTTGTCCGGATCGAGCCCACGCCCGTCGTCCTCAATCGTAATCACCACATGGGACCCCACGTGAGCCGCCGCGAGACGGATTCTTCCCCGCCGCTGTTTGCCGTGTAATTCGCGGTCGTCGGCGGATTCGATCCCATGGTCCACGCTGTTCCGAATCAGGTGCACCAGCGGGTCGCCGATCTGGTCGAGCACGGTCTTGTCGAGTTCGGTTTCGGCGCCCTCGGTGATCAGGTCGATTTGTTTGCCGAGTTCTCCGGAAAGGTCATGGACGAGCCGTTTGAGCCGGTTGAACGCCATCCCGATGGGCGTCATGCGGATCCCGAGAACGTTGTCGCGCAGCTCCGACACCAGGCGCTCGATTTCCTCCACCGGCGCGGTCACGTCGGCGAGGTCCACCCGCGAGGCAACCTGCGAAAGTCGGGACTGGTTCATCACCAACTCGCCCACCAGCGTCACCAGGCGGTCCAGCTTGTCCGATGGAACGCGCACCAGGGAGTTGTTGGAGCTCGCCTTCTTGGACGAGGAGGAATCTTTGGCCGCGGGCTCAGCTTTCGCTGGAGTCAAAGTCTTTTCCTGGCCCTTAGGGACGGCGCTGATGTTCGCAGAGGAATCGGCCGACGCGGGCTCCGGCGCGCCCACCGCCTCGATGTCGATCTGGCTGCCATCCTCGGCGAAGATGAAAACGTCGCGGATGGCGTTAATGCCGGCGGTGGTGAACAACTGAATATCCCACGACAAATAACACCGATCCCGGACAATGTCGGCGAGCGTGGGGACATCTTGGTGATTCGCGGACACCGTGCATTCTCCCAACCCCCTGAGCTCGTTGAGCAGTGAGACGGGGTTTGTGCCGAATGCCATCATCTCGGGGTTCGGCTTGAACCGGATGGAGAACTGCTGGTGCCCGGAGGCCGGCGCGGGGGATCGATGCGCAGAGGCGGCAGCCACTGGCGGCGGCGCACCGGCGCTGCCCTTGGAAAATTCAGAAAGCGCCGCGATGATCCGCTCGCTGGAACCCGGCTCCACCGGGTCCCCCCCCTGCGAGACATCAAGGAGTTTTTTGATCTGGTCCTTGGATGCCAAGACCAGCTCGCTGAGCTCGTCGCTGAAGGGGATTTCCCCCTCCCGGACTTTGTCGAGAACGCTCTCCACGTGGTGGGTGAATTCGGCGACCGCATCAAACCCGAACATCGCACCAGACCCTTTGATCGTGTGGAAGGCGCGGAAGAGTTGGTTGACGGGTTCTGAAGGGGCGTCTTGGGAATGGATCTCCAAGATAATCTCCTCGATCTGCACAAGGAGATCCTCGGCCTCATGAAGAAAGGTGATGGATGGGTTGGGTGTGCTCATTGAAATGTCGTCTTCTCGTCGTTTTCGGGTTTTCGATCGGAACGCGTCCGCATCTGGCCAGCTCTCCCCGGGGTGGGACCGGGCCCCGCGTGCCCGCCTTGCGGGTGCGGACTAGGGATACAGGCCGCCGAGTGCCGGACGACCTTGGCCAACACCGCGCGATGCCCCCTTCCGTGTTCAAAAGAGCGCTCTCTGCGGAGAGCACCCCAGAGTCTCCGGGGCCTTTATTTCAGCGCGGTTTCCGCGGCGCACGCCGCGGTTCAGTTGAGAAACTTCTTTGCGATCGTGAGCAACTGCTCGCTCCGGAAGGGTTTCACAATCCATCCGCTGGCCCCGGCCGCTTTCCCGGCCATTTTCTTTTCATCCTGCGACTCGGTCGTCAGCATGATGATGGGGATATACTTGTACTGCGGCAGGGCGCGCACCTTTCGGATCAGCTCGATCCCGTCCATGTTTGGCATGTTGAGGTCGGTGATGAGCATGTGCGCTTCCGTGCCGGAAATCTTTGAGAGAGCATCTCTGCCGTCTTCGGCTTCGATGACGTCATAGCCCCCGTTTTTCAGGGTGAAGCTAATCATTTCCCGCATGCTGGCGGAGTCGTCGGCTGTCATTATGAGTTTACCCATGGCTGTGTAATAAGAATTGGTGGTGATTTCGTGGAGAGTTGGAGGTCAGGACCTGTCTATTTTCGCTTATGATTGGAGGACTTCTGCGGGCAGCCCGATCTGCTCGAGCGACTCGAGGAAGCCCGGGGATGTTTTTTCGACGTGGAGCCGGTTGCCCCGGGCGTTGAGGGTTTTCGCGGCGGCCAGGAGAAGCTGGGCGCCGGCAACGTCGCAGCCCCCCACCGACTCGAGATCGAGCAGGAGGTCTCCCCCTCGCTCCACCTCCAGCCGCAGCGCTTCGCCCAATTGATCCGCTCCGTAGAGGTCCAGCGTGCCGGAAAGCTTCACCGTGCCCGATGCGTCATCGTGAGAAATTTCTAGATTCATAGGTTGGTTTAAAAAAGTTCCACATTCCCGCCCAGATCCTCCTCGTCCGCCGCAGGCCTGGCGGGAGGCCTCTGCGGCTGCGCCTCAAGCATCGCCCTTGAGCCCCCGGAGTCTCCGAAGGCGCCTGGGCGCGTGCTCGACCCGAAAGGATTCCCTGTCCCATTCGCCGCATTGCCGTTGCGAACCTGCGCGTGGATCCGGCGCTCGCTCTCCATCGTGTACCGAGCCGAAAAATCCTCAGTCTGGCCCGCCGACGAACGCGACTTGGACCGCCCCAAGATCATTCGCAACCGCGAGAGCTCGCGCTCATAACGGGAGATTTTCCGCGCCAGCCCCTCAAGAAAAACAAGGCCGGCCTGACTCTTCTCCAAAGAGGCCTGCTGTTTTTGGACGAGCGCGGAGGCGGAGAGCGAAGTCGTGCCGAGGTTCTGGAAGGCGCGCTCGACGTTGTCCAAGCCGATCAGAAGACTCCCCCTCAGACTGCTCTCCTGCGAGAACTCGCCTTCCACGTCAATTTTGCCCGCGTCCGCGCAAGCCACGATGCTCTGAAGAATATCCATGATCTCCGTGACCCCCTGGTTCGACTCGCGAAACAACCGGTCCACCTGCATGGAGAGCACCTCCAGGGTCACGCCCTGGTCGCCCAACGAGGCGGTCTTGATAATCGCGTTGAGCGCTTGGAGATGAATCTCCCGGTTGATGAGTTTGACCTGCTCAAGGTTGGTCGAGAGCTGCTTGACCAGCTCCGAGGCATGCCGGGATGTCTCCCGGGCCTGGTTGCGGGAGCTCATCCCGCGTTCCTGAAGTTCCGCGAGGCGGAGCAGATCCGCCTTGAGCGCGTCAAAGGGGCCCTCGCCGTTTTCCTGCGCGGATGAAGGCCCCTGCAGCGCTTGGATTACCCGGTTGAGCTGCATGGTTTCCCGGCCGATTCCGGAGAAACACTCCCCAAGCTTGCGGCGGGCCCCCTCGATCTCCTTGCGGATCAATTCCAGCTGACCCGCCTGGACTGCGAGTGTCAGATCCACCTTCGCGGCGGCGTCCTGCAGCTCCTCCTTTGAGCGCACCTTGCTCAACACGTCCTGCGCCGTCTGGAGGGCCTCCAGAATGTGCTCACATTTCTGCCGGACGATGTCGCCAAACTGCAGCTGAAATACGGCGTCGTTGGCGAACCGGGCGATCTGCTGGGAATTGCGCTCCGCCTCCTGAAGAGAAGCGAACGAGGAGTGGAGCAACTCCTCCACCTCGCTCGAGGTCGAGTGTGATGCCGACTCCACCTTTTTCGCCAACTCATGGAGCTGCTGGAGGTTTGAGGAGATGACGTCCACGACCTCGTTCTGCGTGCGGTGGGTCGAACGGGTCTGCGTGCCGATCTTCTCCGCCAGGCCGGCGATCTTGTCGCCGAGCTGGCGCATTTCCTCCGCGAACGACCCGAACGCGGCCTGGCACTGCGGAGACCGCGCACTCTCGATCGCAAAATTAAAGACCGAAGACTTGAGGAAGACAGCGATCCGATCAATGTCGCGCACCCTGCCCCCGAGTCTTCCCAGCTCCCGGGTCACTTGACGCAGAGTCTGCAGCCCGTCTGAAGTCTCCTCCAGCCCGAGCAGGAGATCCTTGAGTGAGCGTCCGGCAATGCCGTCCTGGCCGGCAATCTTACTCACATCCAACGAGGAGCGAACCTCCGAAACGCCGTCGCTCACCATTTTGGAAAGCTGCGAGGCGTTGCTGTAGAGATTGCGCAGATCCTTGCCGAGGCTGACAAAATCGGGCTCCGTGCGAACGTTCTGATCCACCAGCTCGGCGCTCAATTCGGAGAGAACCCGCGGCGTGATTTTCCACGCGTCCGCAGAGCTCGACGAGATTCGCAGCGCGGAGAACGCCTCTTCGACGAGCGAGCCGCCAAAACGTCCCACCTGAACAGACTCGCCCCGAGCGCCGCCGCTCCCCCATTTCCCAAACAGCCGCGAGATACGCTCACCTCCCGGGAACCAATTGCGGAATTTCATAGGCAGGGACTTCCTTTCTCCTGTTCCGCCACCGGGCATGCGCCAAGACGGAAACACCTGGGGCCGCTGATCGGCTGCTCACGACGAACTCCAGCCAACGCGGAGTGGTGGCCGGAGACGATCCGAGGAGCAGAAGCTGGAATGCGAGTTTGCAAGGTCAAGGCTGGGGGTGAACTTCTTGTTCGGACCAAATAGCAAACGCCATG
>CAMARB010000024.1 GCA_945860355.1 Chthoniobacter flavus
GTGGAGCTGCGTGCGCAGCACCCAGGCGCCGCGCTCCACGGGGCGGGTGCGTTCGCCGTTGCTGCCCATGGCGAGCACGGCCGCCATGCCCAGCAAACCGCCCCGCGGGGAGCCGGCGGGGAGTTTCACTTTCTGAAACGCGTCGCCGCTGACGCCTTCAATGCCGTAATAGCCGGCCAGCAGGCCGTTAACGTGGATCTCGTCGCTCTTGAGCAGTTTGGCGAGGCTGCCTCCGTGGCGGAGCAGGTGGGCGAAGGTTTCGTAAACCTCGCGCCGGGCGGCGGCCCTGGCGCTCTCGTCGAAGTCGCGGAACTGTTTGGTGTCGAACTGGAAGAAGTCGAGCCGGTCCATGCCGAGCCACTGATGCACAAATCCGCTGACAAACTCGTCGGCTTTCTCGCTGGCGATCATCCGTTTCACCTGGCGCACGATGGACTCGGGCGTGGTGAGATCCGCGTTGAGAAGTTGTTCGTCCGGAGGCGCGCTCCAGAGGAAGTAGGAAAGGCGGGAGGCCAGTTCCTCCCGGGTCAGAGGTTGTGTCTTCCGGGCCGGGTCTGGGCTGGAGGCCGCGCCGGCCTCCTGGAGATAGAGGAAACCCGGCGACGCCAATATCACGCTCAGGGGCTCGCGAATGGCTTTGTCAAAGGGGTCGCCCGCTTGGATACGCGCATCATGGAGCGCGGCCAGCTTGTCCAAGAAGGCCGGGGAGGGTTTCTTGCCGCGGAACGCGCGCTCCGCGAACTTTTTTAGAACCGAACGGGCGTTTGATTCACCGTCCGCCATGATCGGCGGGATGCCTCCCGGGCCAGCGGTCCGCACGATGGGGCCTTCCCATTCCACCCAGTCAATCCACAGCGCCTCCGGAGGACCGAGTTTGGTCTCCTTGATGGATGCCCTGAACAGATCGGGATCCAGCTTCACGTCGCGTTTCTCCCGCAGGACAAAGGTGCGCGGACCGTTTGCGGTGACACTCACCGGCACCTCAATGGTCTGTGCAGTGTCCGGTGTGCCGCTGATCTGGAATGTGCGCATCAGGCTGAAATCATCCTTCCCTAGCCGGCTGCCGAGCTCCACGAAGTGCCTCTGACCGGGCGTGCCTTTCACCGCGCCGATACGGAACCGCAGCATGTATTCTCCCGGCTCGGCCTTTTCGACCTCGTGTTTGGTTTTAAGCCAGCCGGAGGGCTGGTCCGGCGGCAATGTGATCACTTCCTCGGTGTGGACGTTGAAGAGGGTCAAATACGCGCCGGTTTGGGTGAGCGGATCGTTGAGGTAACGCTCAAAGGTCGGTCCGTTCTCCTTAAAACCGCGGATCCGGAACTTGGCCTCCGGCTCGTCCGGGATGCCCTTCTGCGGTGTGCCGGTCTCCATGAATTTCTGCGCCGCCTCGTAGCCGCCTTTGTAGTAGCCGTTGTAAATGCCGCCGACCATGGCGTTCGCGTGGAGTTCCACCTCCCGGCGTTGTTTGATCGGATATGAGTTCACCGGCCCTTTCAACTCCAGCCAGTCGATCCAGATCGCGGGTTTCGGACCGGTGCCGGTCTTTGCGAACGCATCACGCCAGGTCTCAGCCCAGGCTGCGCGGTCCGTTGGCTGTTTTTCGCGCACCATGAATTCTCTCGGGCCTTGAACCGGCACATCCACCGGGATCTCCAATGTTTGAGGCTGAGCGAGGGTGCCTGTGACCTGGTGCGTGCTCAGGATGTTGAACTGCGTGTTTTCGCCCCTTTGGCCGATTTGGATGAAGCGGCGCTCCGGTGCTGAGTCGTCGAGGGCGGCGAGCCGCAGCCTTAGGGTGTAGCGCCCGGCGGGCCACTTGGCATCGGCCGTGATCACGTCCCGCTCGTGGCCGGTGTAGGTCATCAAGTAGGCCCCGCTGCCCCGGTCCGGGAGCTCGAGGTAATCGCTGTGGTAGCGGTGGTGGTTGTCGAACTCCGACTTGGCGAACCGCGCGGCTTCGGCATCCGGAAAACCGAAGTCTTTCGTGGAGGGTTTGGGCGTGCGGCGCTGCCAATGGAGATAAAACGCGGCGGGGTTCGCCTTCACATGCGCCATCTCGCGCAGTTCGTCGGCAAGAGGGGCGTTCTCCGGGAGCCTCGCGGCCGCGTCCACGGCGGAGATCCATTGGAGATAGCGATCGTAGCCGACTTTTAATTGGAGGCGGCGTGCCTCGACCTGGCGGTTGGCCGCCTGCTCGGGCTCCAGCCGGATTTGCTGAGCCGGGGCGGAGCTTGGCGGCGGCATCCTGCGAGCGAAATGTTCATCCAGCGCCTGCCGCCCCAGCGCGAGATACTGCTCAAACTGGTCGCTCGACATGAAGAGCGAGGATCCCACGGTGTCAAACGTGCCGGCGCCGCCGTCGGCGGGCAGGTCGCGCACGCTGATGTCCACCCCGAGCAGGTCGCGGATCGTGTTCTTGTATTCGCGCCGGTTCAGTCGGCGCATGGTGATTTTGCCCCCGCTGTCGCCCAGGACGGCGCGCGCGGCCACAAGCGTTTGGGAGAGTGCGTCGAGAAAGTCCGTTTTTGCGGCGGGACCGGGCTGTTTCTCCTCCTCGGGCGGCATTTCACCCGAGTTGATCGTGTTGAGCACTTTCTGCCACAGATCCGCCTTGTCCACGGAATCGAGCGTGAAAGGAATGTCGTCGAGGCGCACCTTGCCCTTCTGCTTTTCGGCGTTGTGGCACTTCAGGCAGCTGTCTTTGAGGAAGTCGCGGTGTTTGGTGTCGAGCGTGGCTTGGGGCACCGCTGTGGCCGGACTTGCGGTGACGGCAAGCAGCGAGACGAGCAGGAGCGATGGCAGCCAGGGGTTTGTCAGGGTCATGGGGAAGCTGTGGAAGGGAGGGGGCGGCCGGGCGCAATCCGTTCAGCGTGTCAGTTCTTCAATGAGGATGTCGTCGAGCAGGAAGGGGCCGAACCCGATGAAGTTGACCTGCTCCTTGTCCACGTCGGAGCGTTTGAGCTCCAGCGAGAGCGTCTCCTTCCCGTCCACCCACAGCGTCCACTTCGTCCCGACGCTTTCGACGACAAACTGGTACCACTTGCCCGTCGCGAGGTGGATTTTGGCGTGCTTACTGGCCCCGGGGATGCCGTAGGCGCTGCCAAACGTGCCCTCGGGCTTCTCAAGCACCGCCGGGTCGAGGGTTTTGCCGGCGAGCTTGGGATGGGTCACGTCGCGGGTAAAATCGCGTTCGCCGATGGAGACGTCGTAGGGGGCGTTGGGTTTTGTCGGGCGGGTGACGACGTCGCCGATGTGCCAGAGCACGCTGCCCGGCTTCGTGGGGCCGAACGGCGCGTTGATGATCATGTCCATCACCGCGCCTTCGCCTTGAAACTGAATCCGGTAGGAGACCCGCACGTCGCGCGCATTGAACTTCGGATTGATCCCCTTGCCATGCGCTTTGCCCGGGTGGGCTTTGCTGTCGTAAATGCAGGCGATGGCCCCGTCGCGGAGCTCCCAAGTCTCCGGGACGTTCCAGGTCGGTCCGACGGCCCATTGCTTGGGCGCCACGGGTTCTCCGCTGTTGAAGTCCTCCTGGATCAAGACGGTGCCTTTGAGGGGGCTTTGCGCCGGGGCGGTGGCGCTGACGAAAAGGGTGGAGATGACGAGGAGTTGGCAGGGGAGTCTCAGTTTCATGAAGGGGAAATACGTTTGAGTTTGGGGGGGGCTACTTGGTCTGGAATGGTCGGCTGGCGACCAGCGCCTGAATGAGGGTTTGGAGTGTGAGGCCCCCGGCGTCGGCCCGGGCCACGATGGCGTCGCAGAGGTCCTCGTCTGAGAACTGGGAGGGGCGGCCCAGGGCATAACTCACGAGGTTGTCCACGAGCCCGCGCTCGAAGGCGTTGTGATTTTTTGCGATGGCGTCCCGGAGTGCGAAAAATCCGTCGAACCGGGTCCCGTCTGGCAGCGTGCCGGTGGCGTCAATGGGGTGCGACTTGGATTTGCGGACGGTGTAACCGGCGGCGACCTCCGTCATCTCGACATCGCGCCAGAGACCGGCGGCGTTGAAGTGCTCCAGGCCGTAGCCGAGCGGGTCGATCCGCCGATGACACTGCGCGCACTGGGGCTCCTCCATGTGAGCCGTGAGCAGTTCCCGGGCGGAGAGCAGTTTGCCCACATGCCGACTAAGCTGGGGCACATTGGGCGGCGCGGGCGGCGGCGGATCGTTCAAGAGTTTGCGCAGCACCCAGGCGCCGCGTTCGACGGGCGAAGAGCGCTCGCCGTCGGAGCCCATGGCCAGCACGGCGGCCATGCCGAGCAGCCCGCCGCGCGGCGTTCCCGAAGGAACGGGCACCTTTTGAAACCCTGGCGCTGGGGACTTCAGCCCGTAATAGTCCGCCAGCAGCTCGTTGATGACGACGAAGTCGGACTTGAGGAGCGATGAGACGGGGAGGTTCTCTGTGAGGAGGGTGTGCATCGTGTGGAACACCTCGTCGCGCGCGGCGCTCTTGAGACTGTCGTCGAAGCCGGGATAGAGGCGTGAGTTGAACTGGAAGAAGTCCAGCCGCTCCATTCCAAGCCACTGCTGGGTGAAGCCGGTGATGAAACGCCACGCTTTGGGGGAGCTGAGCAGACGCGCGGTTTGTTCGCGGAGGGTGGCGGATTGTGTCAGTTCTCCCGAGCGCCCGAGGGAAAGCAGTTCTTCATCCGGCGGCCCGCTCCAGAGGAAGTAGGCGAGGCGCGTGGCAAGCTCGGGGCCGGACAACGGGACCCGGGAGCGGGGGGGCGATGCCTTGTTCGGGCTCGGTGTGGTGGTCAGGTTGACCGGCACCGTCGTCGCCGATCCCGTCGCCTGGCGGCCCGGCTTGGGGCCGATTTCGTTGAGGTAGAGAAAACTGGGCGAAGCCAGGACGATGCTCAGGGGCTCCTTCAACGCCTCCTCAAAACTTTTGCCCGCCTGCCGTTTCTCGCGGTAGTGCGCCACGAGTTTCCCGAGGTAGCTCGGCTTCACGTCCTTGCCCCGGAAAGCCGTCGCAGCGAATCGGGCGAGAATCTCGCTCGCATACGCGTCGTCTTTGGTGGCGGTGTCGCCTTTGAAAAAGATGCGCGAGTGAGCGGCGGTGGGCCACGAGTCGGGAAGAGGCCCCTCCCATTCCACCCAGTCAATCCAGAGGGCGGGATCGACGCCGAACCCGGTCTCCTCGCTGGACTTTCTGGACACGTGCGCGGCGTGCTCGCGGTTGTTGGGCTGGCGTTCCCGGAATGCGAAGACCCGCTCGCCCAGGGTGATGCGTTTCTTGGTCTCGGGTCCGATCTCGACCTTGAGCGGCACGGTGAGCTCCGACAGGGTGATGTCGAACTCAAGGACCTGCGGTTCTTTCCTCGTCCCGGTGATCCGGCGGCAGTCGATCAGGTTCATCGCATCCTCAAGGGATCTGCCGCGCACGCCGAACTCGACGAAGTGGCGGGACGGCGCGGTGCCTGGGACGGCCCCGATCCCGGCGCGCACCCGATAGCGGCCTGGCGGCATCTCATCGGGGATCGCGACGCCGACCTGGGGGTTGCTATCGTGGATGGTGAGCAGCGCGCCCGCCTTGGTCTCGGGCCGCGTGAGGTAGTCGATCATCGGCGCGGTGTTCCTCTCCCAATTGCCGAGGCGGAATTTCATCTCGCCCTCGTCCAAGATGCCGAAATCCGTGGTGGGCCGGCCGTTGGATGCTTTCCACTGTTTGTAGGCCCGGTAGCCGCCCATCTGATAATAGCGGAGGATGTGGGTGATCCGTTGGTTGGCCTCGTCCTCCGCCTCGATGCGAACCTTTCGGGTCTCGGGTTGCGGCCCCGTGGCGACGGCTTGGTCTACCGCCCGGCGGGCGAGAGAGAGGTATTGCTCAAACTGATCGCTGGAGAGGAAGAGCGACTTGCCGAACGTGTCGAAGCCGCCTCCGCCCCCGTCATTGGGGAGCTCCTTTGCGTCCACCCTCACACCGAGCAGGTCTTGGATGGTGTTTTCATACTCGCGCTTGTTGAGGCGGCGCATGGTGATGGCGCCCCCGGTGTCGGCCAGCGCCTTCCTCGCCGCGACCATCGTGCCGGAGAGATGCTGAAGGAATCGGGCCTTTTCCTCCGCTTGCGGCTGCTTTTCGTCCTCCGGCGGCATTTCACCCGCGTTGAGAGTGTTGAGGATCTTCTGCCAGCGTTCGGCGGTGGGGATGTCGCCGAGCAGGAACGGGAGATCATCGAGACGCACATCCCCCTTGGTCTTTTTGGCACCGTGGCAGTTGACGCAGTAGTCCTTGAGAAAGGCGCGCTGGGTTTCGTCCATACGCACCTCGGGGGGCGCGGCGAGGGCGCCGTTGAGGGCGGCGGAGACGAGAAGGAACGCGGCAAGTTTCATCGGGTGGCCCTCAAGCGATGAGTTCGTGAATGATCCCCGTGCTGTCGCCGTGCGACGTCACATCGAGTCCGTTCCCGCGCAGCAGGGTGAGCCAGAGGTTGCAAAGGGGTGTCTTCGGATCACGCATCACCACGTGTTGGCCGAGTCTCACCCCGGCGCCGCCGCCGGTGACGAGTGTGGGGCAGTTGTCTAGGTAGTGGATGCTCTGGATGTTGCTGCCGTAGGCGAGTGTGGTGTGGTCAAAAAGCGTGGTTCCGTCGGGCTCCTTTGTTGCCTTCAGTTTGTCAATGAACCCAGCGAGCAGCTCGGCCTGCGTGGAATCCCGGAGCTGGCTGGCCTCCATGCGCGCTCCCGGGCTGTAGTGGCTCATGTTGTGCCCTGAAAACGGGATCTTGAGACCCTTGAGCAGGGAGTTCACCGGCTGCCGATAGGTCGCCACGCGGGTGAGATCCGCCTGCAAAGCCGCAGCAATCAACGCATACATTAGGCGGATTTCCTCGGCGCCCGTCACCTCGCCTTTGGGCTCACGCACGTCATCCCCCGGGGTTGGCTTGGGTTTGTCCAGCCATTGCTCGTCCTTGGCGATGCGCACCTCGATGTCCCGGACGCTTTGCAGGTACTCCGCGAGTTTGTCGGTGTCCTCCCGACCGAGGCCGCGGGCCACGCTCTCGGCGTCGTCCAGCACCGTGTCGAGCACGCTGCGCTTCTGCCTGAGCTGCGCCTGGCGCTGCTCAAGCGTCGTCGTCTCGTTGGAAAACAGCCGGTGGAACGCGACAACGGGGCTGTTGAACCCCGACACCGGCTTGCCCTGCCGATCCCAGGCCAGCGAAAGCCCCGGGCCGTGGCCCGATTCCTCGCCATTCTCGCAACTGAGCTGGAGCGACGTGAACCGCGTGTCTTTGCCGAAGGCCTCCGCCGCGATCTGGTCGGCCGAGACGCTGTTGTGGAAGCTCTGGCCCGGCTCGCCATAACGGTTTGCGCCGGTGAGCCAGAAGGTGCTTCCCCAGTGCGCCTCGTTGGTGAACTTGTTTGCGAGGTTCTGGATGACGGTGATGTCCTTCTGATGCCGGGCCAGCGGTTGAAGGCCCGGGGGCAGGCTCCATTCCGCGCCCGTCGTCGCCCGGTCCGGGTACCACGTCTCCTTCGTGACGCCCCAGCCGAAGCCCAGGAAGATCATTCTCTTTCGCTGCGCGACGGGTTGGCTTGCGGTGAACGCCTTGAAGCCCAGCGATTCGAGAAATGGCAGCGCGATGAGCGCCGTGGAACTGCGGAGGAACTGGCGGCGCGTGTTCATGGGCGGGTGTTGATGGGCGAAGCAGCCTATTTCAGAGAAACGGACAACGGCGCCGAGAGGGTGCGGCGAACGCCGCCGAAACCAAGCCGCGCAAATGGGGGCACATACGGAGGCGAGGAATTGCCTATGCGATCAGCTCTTTCACCAAACCCGTGCTGTCGCCGTGGCGCTCGGCATCCGCGCCGATGCCGTGGAGTGCGGTAAGCCAGACATTGGCCAGCGGGGTGTCCTTGGGGAGAACGAGGTGCTGGCCGAGCTTGAGGTTGGCGCCGCCGCCGGTGAGCAGTGTGGGGCAGTTGTCGAGGTAGTGGATGGTGCGGATGTTGCTCCCGTAGGCGAGGGAGACGTTGTCGAACAGCCGGGTTCCGTCGGCCTCCTCGGTCGCCTTGAGCTTGTCGATGAGCCCGGCGAGCAGCTCGCTCTGCGTGGCGTCGCGCAGCTGGGAAGCGGCCATGCGTTCGCCGGGGCTGTAGTGGCTCATGTCGTGCGGGGCCACCTTCAAGTCGAGGCTCTGGAGCAGGGTGGCGACGGGCTGGCGGTAGGTCAGCACACGGGTGGCGTCCGTCTGCAGGGCGGCGACGATGATGTCGTACATCACTTTGATCTCCTCTTTGCCGACGAGGCCCGGTTTCGGCTCGGAGACGGGCGGTTTGACTTTGGGCACGCTGAGCCATTGCTCGTCCTTGCCGAGCCGCACCTCGATCTCCCGGACGCTCTGGAAGTATTCGTCGAGCTTGTCGGTGTCCGTTTTTGTGAGCCCGTTTTGCACTCGTTTGGCGTCCTCCAGGACGGCGTCGAGCACGCTGCGTTTCTGGGTGAGCATGGCCTGGCGCGCGCTCAGGGGCGTGGTGTCATCAGAGAAAAGCCGGTGAAACGCCGCGACGGGGTTTTCGAGGCCGGCCAGGGGCTTTCCGCGGCCATCCCAGGCAAGGGAGAGTCCGGGCCCGTGGCCGGATTTTTCGGCGTCCGCCGTGTTGAGCTGAATGGAGGCGAACCGGGTGTCAGCGCCCAGATGCGCGGCCGCGACTTGGTCGGCGCTGATGCTGTTGTGGAAACTCTGGCCGGGCTCGGCGTAGCGGTTGGCCCCCGTAAGCCAGAAGGTGCTGCCCCAGTGCGCCTCGTTGCTGAACTTGTTGGAGCAGCCTTGAATCACTGTGATGTCCTTCTGATGACGGGAGAGGGGCAGGAGCCCCTCTGAAAGTTCCCAGTCCGGTCCCGTCTTCTTCACATCGGGAAACCAAGTCTCGTTGGAGACACCCCAGCCGAACCCGAGGAAGATCATGCGCTTGGGAGGCGTGACGGTTTTTGGAGCGGTGAACGCCTTAAAGCCCAGGGACTCTAGAAAAGGCAGGGCAATGAGCGCAGTGGAGCTGCGGAGGAATTGGCGGCGGGTGTTCATGGGAGGAGGAGCGCGGGATTCAACGGGCGGCGGTTTTAGTCGCCAATCAACCGTGCCGGCTGGGTTTTCAGCGTGAGCTGCACGTCATCAACAAACTGCTCGCCGAATGTGGCAAACGTGCCTGGGGCCAGCTTCGGGTTGTGCGCCACAATGTGAACGATAGCGAAGTCGGCTTGTGGCGGAAGCGAGAGCTGGGTGGTAACCCGGTGCCAAGCGGTTGGTTTTCCGCCCTTGCTTTCTTGGCTGCTCCAACCCGCCGCCAGCGCAGCCTTTTGTGTGAAGGGCCATTGATTGGCGAATTCGCCCGGCGAGCCGGCAAACGCATACAGACGGAGCAGGAAAAGCACCGGCTCGGCGCCGGACGCCCGGGAATCCAGAAAGCGGGACGAGAGCTCCAGCGTCGCGTTGCCAGAGCGCGGCTGAGCGTTGATGGCGCGCATGTCCACCAGTTGGTAAATATCGCACGATGCGGCCCCGGAGCTGGTTCGCGCGGGCTCTCTTTGAGCGCGCAAAAAGCGCAGGACACGCCGCCCATCTTTCTCGCCGTCTGGACGCCGCTCGACGGTCTCCGCCTCGTCGCCACTCCACACCCCAAACTCCATTGGAAAACCCGACGCCAGGGGGCCTGTCCGGCTCTCGAAACTCCCGTCGATCAGCGCAAACACGCGCGACGTCGTCGCCGCGGCCCGGGTGGCGGCGAAGCCCCACGCCGCGGATGCGCAAAAAAGGCCGAATACGACCCCGGCGGCGGCGGCCGCCAGCGGATGCCATGAGGGGCGCGGAGGGCGTCGGGTCCGGCCGGGTGTTTCACCGTCAGGGGACGGCAGCGCCCGGAGCTCCATGAGGCCGCGGTTGTCGAGGCCCCACTCGCGGAGTGCCCCGTGAAGATGGGCCTCCTGCCAGAAAGATTCCCGAGCCTCCGGGCGAGTCAGGAGCGCCGTGTTGAGCTCCGCAATTTCTTCGCCCGTGATGGCGCAATCGAAGTATCGGCACATCAGATGGCCGAGTCGTTCCGTGTTCATGATTGAGTTTCGTTCTGTTGAAATGTGGAGATGCACTGGCGCAGCTCTTTCCTGGCGCGCGAGGTGGCCACGCAAACCGCATTGGGTGTCCACCCGATGAGAGTCGCGATCTCGCCCGGCTTGAGCGCCTCCTCATACCGCAGGCGGATCATCCGTTGAATCGTTGGCGTGAGCCTCGCAAGGCAACGATTGAGCCAGTCCGCCCGGTAGTCCGGGCGGCCCGACGCCTCGCTCGCTGCCAAAAGCTCCAGGGTCTCCTCGCCCAAGGCCGGACGGTTCGCGCGCCGCATCGCGGCGAGTGATTCGAAACGCGCAATCGCACACGCCCACGCGAGGAAATGGGTGGTGAGATCGAAGTCCCCGGCCTTCCGCGTGACGGCGAGAAAGGTCTCCTGGACCACGTCGGGTACGAGCGCAAAATCCCGCACAATCGAAAGGACATAAGAGCGCAACGCCGGCTGATGCTCGAGAAAGAGCCTCTGCACCTGCGCGAGGTGATGGTTTTCGTCTGGGGAACGCGTCACGTCTGAATACGGTTTGGCGAGTGCGTATCCTTAGCAGCGAAATTTCTGCAAATTCCGTTTTGCGCGAGATGCAGCACCCGGGTGGTTTTATGCTCCGGGGTGAGATTTTGATCGTGATCCGCCCAATTCACCGGGCCAAAACAGAGCGGTGCCGGTCTGGAACGTCCCGGTGGAAAGCCAATCAGCCGAAGCCAGTCCGCGGGCTCTCCCTCCATCCGGCTGACGGGCCAAGCGCTGTGTCGACGATCGCAAACGGCATTGGCTCGGGCACGATTTTGGTGATTGGGACGGGTGTCGCGCCTTTGGGCAGGGGCTTGGATCCGGGGAACTCGAAGTCCGCTCGCATGCGCGCCGAAATGGAATCCCCGCAGCGGTTACCGGCAAGGGGGGCGTCATGGGCCAACGATGCATCAGGGGGAGTAGTCGGGGCGCCGGGCTCGCCGATGCCTGTGAGCGAAGGGGCCAAGGTGCGGGCGGCAGTTTTCTCGGACGAAAAAGCAGGATCCGTGCGAGCCGCTTGAAGCCGCTGGTCCCCGCGTCCTCCTTAAAAACGGGCGCCAAACCTCGAAACTCTCGATGTGTGCGGCCGGGGTGGGGTGCCCCTGGGTGGGCGTCGCTGGGGTGCGCGCGTTAAGGGCACCCTGTAACGCCCCGTCTCAAAACCGCTGGCTCTCCGCTCGAAGGCACCTCACAGAGAGCCGGGGAATGCGGAGGGAATGCGCCGAAGCGCTCCGGAATCCTTCCCCGTAGACTCGTGCGGAGCCGTGAATGCTCTGTCTCGCCGGTTAGTTTGTAATCTCGGCCTGGCTCTGCTCCCTCGGCATCTTGAGAAGGAGATAATCTGCCCCGTGCGCGGTGAGCCTGTCGTCCACCACCAACTTCGCAGGCCACTGCGCCTTGCTCCACTGCCGGAGCTCGGAAGCGCCCACAAGAATATGCGCGTCCCTGTTGTGAATCAGCTTTTGCAAGGCCTCCTCGGGCGTCGCAACCTCCGTCGCATCCTTCCGCACCCCGATGTGCGCGGGGATCGCCTTGTCGGCAACCACGATAAAATGGTCGTTCCCATCCTGATGTTCGCCCAGCCATTGGCTTAACCGGCAGGTTTGCAATCGTTCGTTTCCATCGGCGCCCCGCATCCAGCGCTCTCCGGCTGCGACCAAAAGCAACAACGCTGCGGCTGCGCTGACCGCCCACAGGAGCCGCAGACGCCCGCGCCCATGCGGGAGAGGCTGGGGCGCCGCCGCCCACGCGCCCGAACGACGAGCCTTCAGATAGCACTCTGATCCGAGAGAGGGAAAGAGCGCCCCCCAGAGTTGATTGATGCGGACCCATGGCAGGAAATTCTCGATCCGGGAACCCGTCATACGCGCAGCGTGGCTGCCGACAGCGAACTCGACCCCCAGCCCGACCTCCCCGGCCAGGCGTCGCCATCGGGACGGGGATAGGCAAGTGATGTGGCCGCCGGGCGGGATCAGGCCGCGCCCCAATCTCCAGCGGAAGTAGCGCTCCCGAAACCAAGCCAGCCAGCCTGGCATCGTGGGTGCGCCGCCCAGAAAGATCCCGCCCGGACGCAGGAGCCTGCTGACCTCCGAGATGGTGGCGCCCGGGCGAGGCAGATGCTCAAAAACATGAAGGCTCACCACCGCGTCGGCGCAGCCCGCCGCGAGCGGCAACGTCTCGTCGGCGTTCGCGCTGAGGACCTCGTCGTAGCCCGCCTGCCGGAGAACGGAGAACCTGGGATTCCAATCCAGCCCGGTCCAGTGCGCCACAACCCCCGGCGGGGTGAAATGTTTGAGCCAACCGCGTTCACATCCCAGATCCACCACGGAAAGCGGGCGTCCGAGCCTGGCGGCCTCCTCTGCCAGCGCCTGTCCAGCCCACCAGTAGCGCAGGAGGCGGATGGAATACCGGGCCTTGCCCAGGTGGGCTTCCAGCGCAGAGCCGTCGGCGACGTTGGAGGCGTGCTCAAACAGGGGTTTGAGGGGCCAACGCAGCAGGGAAAAACGGTTGCGGAAGAACATAACGATAAAATGCGCAGCAGACGCCGGGTGAACTCAGGGATACCCCCGATCCGGGGCCCCCCGGAACTTCCCAAGTGGTCGGGGCTTCGTATATGACGAAAGCAGTTAAGAAGCCTTCGGTTTAATGGAAGAGCGACCCGGGGGGGACTCAGCGCACCCCGTGTGCGTTTTTCCATCGCCTGGCGCGGAGAAAGAGCCCGCGTCGTGCGCCGGGGGGCTGCACACTCCGGCCGGGCGCGAACTGAAGGTTTTGGCCGGATTTTCCCGCCAGGGTTTCACTCTTTCCTATCCAGCGCAGGCCCGAGACCGGTCAATTGGCCGTCGCTCCCGGGGTTTTTTCGGGAAACAGGCCGCGGTTCTCTTTTTCTTAGCGGGCCGTTCCGCGCCGCAGCGCGATCCACGAGGCCCAGTAGGCGACCAGCGTCCAAAGAAGCAGGCAAAGTAACGCCCGGAGCGCCGGGCCGGATCGCTCGAAGGTGTCCCGCGAGGTGAGTTCACGCTCCGGGTCCAGGTTGCGATAGGACTGGGCGTGGTCGCTGATCGTGTTTCCTTGGAGCTGTTTTTTCCAAAGGAAACTGGTGTCCATCATCGTCTGGGCGGAAAAACTGGGCATGCACCGGCTCACCCTCGCCACCGCCGGAGTCATGTCGCTGGCCGGAACGGTGTACCCGGAGAAAACGATTTGCGGGATGAGCAGGAGGGGAACCACCATCACGGCCTGGAGGACGGTGCGGGCGTAGGCTGAGATCGCCGTGCCGATGCCCACGGCCGCGAGGGCAGTGCCGCCCAGGGCCGCCGCTTGCCAGCCCATGGAACCATCTTGCGAGCCCTCGCCCAGCAGGGTGGCGCCATAAAGCAGCGCGGCCTGAAGGAGGGTGATGGCTGAAAGAAAGAAAAGTTTGCTGCCCAGGTAGGGGTGCGGGCCCACTCCCACCAGGCGTTCCCGAATGAACACGGGGCGTTCCTTCACCAATTCCTGCGCCGCGTTGCTGCACCCGAACCAGAGCGTCGCCAAATACGCGAAAAACATCACAAGGGACCGCTCGTCGGTGACCCATGACACCAGGGCCCCGATCAGCAGCGGTTGTCCCAGCAGGATCACAAAATTACGCGGATCCGCCCGGAGGATCGTCCACTGGCGGCGGAGCAAAATCGGGAGGGCGGCGGGCCTCGTGGAATGGGGCGGCAGGGGCGCGGGTTTTTTGCGCGGTGGAAGGGGTTCGGACGGGTGGTCGCGGCGCCAATCCGCGGCGGTCCGGCTGAGAAGTTTGTCGTAGAGGCGCTGAAGTTTCGGCACGTCAAACCGTTCCCGGGCCTCCTTCGGGGTGCCTTTGAAAACGAGCCCGCCCTGCATCAGGACGACGATCTGGTCCATGAGATAGGCGTTCTCCATCACATGGGTGGTGCAGATGACCGTGCAGCCCGTGTCTGCGAGGTGTCGAAGCAACTCCATGAGCTGGAACTCCGTTCCGGGGTCGAGCCCGGAGGTGGGTTCATCCAAGAAAAGCACGGAGGGTTTGGCCAGGAGTTCCACGCCGACGCTGACCCGTTTGCGTTGCCCGCCGGAGAGGCGCGCCACGGGGGTGTGCGCCCTTTCCTGAAGGCCGAGTTGGTCGAGGGTTTGTGACAGGAGTTTTTCGAGCTCGGCCCGGGGGGTGTGTTTGGCCAACCGCAGCTCAGCCGCAAACCGGAAGGCCTCAGTCACGGTCAACTCCGGATGCACGATGTCGTCCTGAGGCACGAACCCGAAGGAGGGCCTCGACTCCGGGTGATACACGTTGCGCCCATCGACAAACACGCTGCCGGTGTCGGGCTGCCGCAGCCCTGCCAGGACGTGCAGAAGCGTGGATTTCCCCGCGCCGCTGGGCCCGAGAATGCCGATGAACTGGGAGGGCGCGATGTGAAGGGAAACGCCTGCCAGGATGTTCTGCCCGCCCGCGCGGGTCTCCACGCTCTCGGCGTCGAGGGCGCCGCCCGAGGCGTTATCAATCCGGTTCAGGAAAAGACCGTCGAATTGGAGGCAGAACGGGCCCACCTGCAGGCGGTCGCCCAGGATGAGGGAATGTTGGTCGAACCGGCGGCCGTTGACGAAGGACCCCGAGCCGCTTTGCAGATCGTGGACGAGCCAGCCGCGGTCCGGCTCCGATGTGATTTGGCAATGGCGCCGCGAAACCGTCGGGTCGTTGAGCCGCACATCGCAATGGCTGTCTCTTCCCAAAAGAAGACCGTCCTTGAGCAGGATCCGACGGATCGGCTGGCCGTTTTCCGGGGCTTGGCCGGTGGGCGAAACCATGCCCGTTCCCGCAGCCGGCCCCTGGGGCGCGCCCATGTCCAAGCGCAAAGTGACCTGGCCCAGGCCGAGCACGTCGCCCGGAAGCAACCGGGTGATCGAAGAAATCAACTCCCCGTTGATCCTTGTCCCGGACCGACTTCCGAGGTCTTCCACGCGGCACTCTTTTTCATCCCAGGTGATCCGGCAGTGTTGCCGGGAAACCTCCGCGTGCTGCAGCTCCAGGTCCGCCTCCGATGAGCGGCCCACCGTCATCACTCCCACCCTCAGGGGCAGAATCCGGACGGGAAGGCCACCCGTGATGGCGAGAGATGGCATCGGGACGAGAGTGGCCGGGGGGAGCGCTTAGGGAAGAACGGCCCAGACTTCCACGGCGCGGTTTTTCTCCAGGTCTTGGGAGTCCAGCAGCGTGGACGCTCCCATGCCCACGGCATGCATCAAGTTGACCACCCCGCATTTGTCCCGCATCGCCGCGAGCACGGTGTCCGCTCGGGTTTGCGAGACGACGAGGTTTTTCTGGGGATCCCCTTTGGGATCGGCATACCCCAGGAGCACAAAGACCGCGGTCGGGTCATCCCGCAGTTTCACGAGGGCGGGGGATTCGAGCTGGGTTTTGAGCGCCTGCGCTTCCTCCGGGAGCAGCGAGGTTTTGCCCGAGGGAAAGGTGATCCTGAGCAGTTTGCCCATTCTGCGGGCCCGGTCCACGCTGGCGTATAGTTTGTCTTTGTTGGATTGACTGACGTTGGGCATCAAATCCACGCGTTCGAGGACTTCCGCGCGGGTTTTTTTTGTCTCCGCGGCGTGCACGTCCAGATCGAGCCGCGGCGCCGTGACGACGCTCGCTTGGGAGGAGTCGGAGGCCGTGGGAGGCGCCGGTTGGGAAATCGCCGGGGCGGGGTTGGCCGCCGCTTGCGCGGTGTCCGCGCGCTCAGGGGGAGTGGTCGGCTGGGCGGCGGGGTTCGGGCTCGGTTCCGGCAAAGGAGGGAGCCCCGTGAGCGCCAGATACGCCATGCCACCGAGCAGGGCGAGTGCGCCCAACGCCACAAGCCTGAGCCGCGGGGAGCCCATGGTCTGGACGATCGTGAGGGGTTGGGAGCATTCCGGGCAGATCAGCGGGGTGCCAACCTCCATCCGGACCAGTTCGCCGCGGTACGCCCGGAGGCAGCCGGAGTAGTTGTGGCATTTGGCGGTGGGCTTCATAGATGCGCGATGCGAGCGGGGCGTATTTAGGGGGCCGGGTTCGGAGGCCGCGAGCAAATTTCCAGATCCATCCAGCGGCTCAGATCCCCCGCAAGCGGGCTCCGCCAGGAGAACCCCAGCTCCGGGATATGCAGTGCGCATGAATGCAAAGCGTGCCGGGGCAGGAGCAGGCGCGTGTTCAGGGCAGGGGTCCAGCCCGTTCTGATAAACTCCAAGTAACAGCCTTCATCCGGGCCGTAGAGCTTGTCGCCCACGATGGGATGTCCCCGGGCGGCCAGGTGGACTCGGATCTGGTGCATCCGCCCTGTGCGGGGAAAACAACGGATCAGGGAATACTGGCCGGAACCCGCGCCCGTTTTCTGGAATCTGCGCTCCACCTGAAATGCCGTGGTGGAAGGGGCTCCGTCCGGGTGGCCCATCTGTTTGAGGTAGATGGCCGAGGGTTCCCGGGTTCCCTGGCGAAGCAGGGGCAGATCCACCGTGAATTGGTCCTCTTCGGGCCAACCCCAAACCAGGGCGAGGTATTCCTTGGAAATCACGCGCCGTTCCATCAGCCCGTGGAACAGGCGCGCGGCGTCATGGGATTTCGCCACGAGCGTCAGCCCGCTCGTCTCGCGGTCGAGCCGGTTGATGATCGACACCTGGCCCCCGTTGACGATCTCGTAGGCGAGCAGCTCGCGCAGGAAATGCCAGAGCGTGCGCCGCCCGTTGGGCTTGCTCGGATGCGCCTCCATTCCCGGCGGTTTGTTTGTCACCAGCCAGTCCTCGCTTTCGGCAAAGATCTCGGGCAGATCATGCGAGCAGGGTTGAGTGGAGGACTCCCTTGGGTTCAAAGTGCCCGCACTGTCTCCGGTTTTCCCAAGGGATTCAACTCCCGCCGTTTTCGCTATGATCCAACTCCGCAATGTCAGCCGTGTTTACCCCGCGTCCGGGGCCGCTCTCGATCGCGTTTCTTTGGAGGTGGCCGACGGCGAGTTTGTGGCGATCACGGGCCCGAGCGGATGCGGGAAAAGCACGCTTTTGCACCTCGTTGCGGGTTTGGATTTGCCCAGTGAAGGCGAGGTGTTTGTCGATGGCCTCGCCTTGCACGCGGCGTCGGACGCGGAGCTGACCCGTTACCGGCGCCGGAAGATCGGGGTTGTTTTCCAGTTTTTTCATCTCCTGCCGACGATGAGCGTCTTGGAGAACGTGTGTGTGCCGTTGCTTCTGCAGGGGGTGCCCCTCAGGGAGGCGCGCGCCCGGGCGAAGGAGTTGGTGGCTTTGGTGGGGCTTGAAGGCCGCGCTTCGCACTGGATGCATCAGCTCAGCGGCGGCCAGATGCAGCGCACGGCCATCGCCCGCGCCCTCGTGCATGGGCCCGGCCTGTTGCTGGCGGACGAGCCGACGGGAAACCTCGACTCGGTCAACGCCGGCCAAGTCATGGAATTGCTTCAAACCATTTCTTCAAAATACAAAACCACCCTGTTAGTCGTCACCCATAGCCCTGAAGTGGCCAAGATCGCCCCGCGTTTGGTTGAAATGCGGGACGGCAAGGTGCTTCCGGATTCTTCCCGATGATCACTCCGACTCAAATGCGCGATGTGCTGCGCAACAAATCTCTTTTCTCAGAGTTCTCAGACGCCGAACTCGACCAGTTTTTAGGGCTCGCCGATCCCGAGCAGTTCACCGAGGGCCAATGTATCGTGCGCCAGGACAGCTCCGGGGACTGTATGTACGTGGTGGTCTCGGGCCATGCCAGTGTGGTGCATCACAAGGACGGCTACAGCGTGGATCTGGCCGTGCTCAAACCGGGCGACTTTTTCGGGGAACTCGCCCTGGTGGATTCCGGCCCGCGTTCGGCGGATGTCGTCTCCCTGGACGCGTCGATGTTGCTGAAAGTCTCCAAAGCCGGCTTGGCGGCGCTTTCGGGCGTTTACCCGACCGTCGCATTCAAGTTACTGATCGCCATCGGGCGCATCATGGTGGAGCGCTTGCGTAAAAGTAATCAGCGCTACGTGGATTCGCTCCTGGTGCCGCTTCCTCCCAAAAATGCGTGACGGCGGGGAATCCCGGGACGCGACGAATCGTTGGTGAGGGGCGGGAAAAGAGGCGCAGACGGAGGCGCATGTGAATGCCCGCCAATCTAAAAACACAGGTCCGCAGGCACCCGCCCAGGCCCGCTCAAACGAAGAAAGTTTGAGGGGGGGAGGCTTGGTGGAGACGGTTAACCGGCAGTGAACCGGCAGTGAATCGGCAGGGAATCGGCAGTGAATCGGCCAATAAAACGAGAGGGAACGCGGAGAGTCGGCAGCAATCGGATGGTGGCAGGGGCGAGTTTTCAAAGGAGCTCCGTTATGAGCGGATGAGCCGTCGGCAGAGCGTTCAAGAAACCGCTGAGAGTTCTCTTCCTGGGCACTGCGGTTGTGGGACGCTCGTGCTGCCTACGACCATAGGAGTTGTGCCGGGATGTCTTTCGCCAAAGGCATGGACGGCGGCGGCGTGCGGTTCGGCGGCGGGCATTTTTTCCCGCGAGAAGGAGCGAGAAGGAGCGAGAAGGAGCGAGAAGGTCGGGGGCGGGGGCGCGGGCGGGGGCGCGGGCGGGGTTGGCGACAGGGGTGGAGCGCCATGGGGCGGGAGTCGGCTTTGCGGAGGAGGGCGGGACTTTAAAAAAAGAACGGGAGGAGAGGCGTCAAATGAAACACTGGATCTGTTGGAGTGTGTGCGTGCTTTTGGGGGTGGGGCGGTTTCCCACGGAGCTGAGCGGGGCACCGCTCGAGTCGGGCCCCCGAAAGGTGGGTTTAAAACTCAGGGAAGAAGCCGCAGTCGCGACAATGAGTCCCCGTGTGGTGGCTTATTGCGTGTTTCCCGGGGTTCCGGACCGTTTTGTCATCACCTCGGAGCAACAGTTGCTCAAAGTGACCCAGGCCGGGGAGATTAGCCAGGTCGGGGTGCTGACGGCGCCGATATCGAAGCTTTACCTGTGTATGATCCGAACCGATCAAGCCTTGATCGGCATCACCAGCCAAGGCCAGTTGGTGAATCCCGAGAACGGCGTGGTTCTCGGGGCGGTGGTGCCCAGTGAATAGTCCGGCCTCGGCTTTCTGCGGATCAGGGAGCCGGAGAGCTGGGCGTTTCTCGGGGATACAAGGAGAGGGGCGGCGCCGAGTGGGGGGGCTTGGCTTCGGAGCGGAACCCGCAGAGGCTTTGCAGCGCGCTGAGTTCGAGGTCCACACAGAGAAGCAGCTCCGGGGGAACCGCGACGGGCTGGCGAGTCCCGGGCAGGGCGCTTTGGGCTGCGCGGATGAGTTCGAGCCAGAGTTGTTTGTCGGAGGCGGTCATGGAATTGAATTCGAGGAATCGGCGGAGGCCATACGCCCCGCGGATTCCCGAGGATCCGCAGGGGCTGCGGACTGAATCCCTGCCGTTTCCGGGCAAAGACGCTTGGGTGAAGCGGGGCGTAGGAACCCGGTCCCCGGCTGGTTTAAGGAACTGCCGGGCTCGGGCTCACGCCAGGGCCGGAGAATAAGCTGGAGAGCGGGGGCACGGGGAATCAGGTAGGGGCCCGAGCGATGCGTGGAGTTTGAGACGCGGTCGCACGAGGCGTCCCCAAGCGTTGGGATTCTCCAGCACTCTGAATGTGCGGAGAAAGATCATTCTCACGCGGAGGTGTTGCGAGCCGCTGCCAGCGAGGCGAGTTCGATCGGATGCCGAATCCGGCCCGCGGCAAGGCTGAGTTTTTGGAGAGCTGGTTCGGCTCCCGAGAGCTCGAGGGTGAACGTCCAAAATAGGCGGGGCCCGCCCCGGCTCAGCCGGAACGGGCCCCGAGGGACAGGGAAACGCAGTCGCGTTTAAATCTCCACGACTTGGCTCACCTCGTACACCCGGTCAGGCGGGAGTTGGAAGAAGTCGGCGGCGTTTTCGGCGTGTTTGCTGAGGAACACGAAGACGTGTTCGCGCCAGAGGGCCATCCCCTCGTTGGTGGTCGGAATGATGCGTTCTTTGCCGACGAAAAACGTGGTGCGCAGGGGATCAATGGCGAGCCCTTTTTCCGAGGTGGCGCGGATGACCTCGTGGATGTTGGGGGTCTCCATGAATCCGAACCGGGCCGAGACTCTGAAAAAGCCCTCGGTCCGATCCGCGATTTGGACGCGCTGATCGGGGCGCACATAGGGTTGTTCCGCGGCGGTGGAGATGTTCAGCAGGATGTTCCGGGTATGGAGCACCTGATTGTGTTTGATGTTTTTAACCAGGGCGTTCGGGGTGCCTTCCGGGTTGCTGGCCAGAAACACGGCGGTTCCCTGGCAGCGATGCAGCTTGTGGTGTTCGTCCAAGGTCCCGGCGATGCTGATGGAGGCGATGAAATCATCCAGGGGCATCCCGGGCGCGAGGCGCGTTTGGAGCAGCCTGCGGCCGGTTTTCCAGGTGGTCATGAGGGTGAAGAGAACGGCCCCGGCGACGAGCGGGAACCAGCCTCCATGCAGGATCTTGAGCGAGTTGGCCGTGAAAAACATCAGCTCGATCGAGCCGAAGATGACGCAGCAGACGGCGGCCTTGAGCGGGGGCCAGTTCCAGAGCCGCTGGGAGGCGAAATAGAAGAGGGCCGTGGTGGCCAGCATCGTCAGCGTGACGGCAATCCCGTAGGCGCTCGCCAGCGCGGAAGCGCTTCCAAAACCCAGCACCAGGGCGGCGCAGGCGACCCCGAGCAGGGTGTTGATTTTGGGGATGTAGATCTGGCCGTGTTCGTCCTTGGAGGTGTGGCGGATTTCCATCCGCGGGATGTAACCCATCTGGATTCCCTGCATCGTCAGGGAGAACGCCCCCGAGATGAGGGCCTGGGACGCGATAATGGTCGCGGCGGTGGCGATGGCGATCAGCGGATAGAGCGCCCAACCGGGTGCGAGGTAGAAGAAGGGGTTCACTTTGGCCGCGGGATCGCTGAGCACCAGCGCGCCCTGGCCGAGGTAATTGAGAATCAGGGCCGGGCAAACCAGGAACGTCCAGGCTCGCGCGATGGGTTTCCTGCCGAAATGGCCCATGTCGGCGTAGAGGGCTTCACCGCCGGTCACCACCAGAAAAACGCTGCCCATGATGGCGAGCGCCCCCGTGCCGTGTTCGGAGAGAAAAACAATGGCGTGGAGAGGGTTGAGGGCATGCAACACGCCGGGGGTGGATGCGATGTTTTTGATCCCCAGAACCGCCAAAATACTAAACCACCCGAGCATGATGGGGCCGAACCATTTGCCGATCGCCCCGGTGCCCTTGGATTGGAGCGAAAAGAGGCCCGCCAAAATGCCCAGGGTCAGCGGGATGATGAAAGGCGCCACCTGGGTCGTGGCGATTTTAAGGCCCTCCACCGCCGATAAAACCGAGATGGCCGGCGTGATCGCGCCGTCGCCGTAGAGCAGAGCCGCTCCGAAAATTCCGATGCCGGTCATCGTGGCCGCGGAGCGGCTAAATTTGCTGCGGTCGCTGGGGAACGCGAGGGAGAGCAGGGCGAGAACCCCGCCCTCGCCGTGGTTGTCGGCCCTCATGATGTTGGCCAGGTATTTGATGCTCACCAAACTGAACAGGCTCCAGATGATGAGGGAGAGAACACCGACGATGTCCTTTTCTGACTCGATGCCGTGCTCGAGGCATTCCTTGAATGCGTAGAGGACGCTGGTTCCGATATCGCCGTAAACGACGCCGAGTGCGCCAAAGCTCTGGGAGAGAGTGTTTTTACGTGGTTCGTGCATGGGTATCAAAGGCCTCTTTGTTGGAAGAGAGCCGTGGTGTTTTGTTCCGGGCTCCTCAGCGAATGCTGCGGAATAAAGAGCCGTCCATTGGAACAGGCCAAACTGGCGGGGGAACCTGGGGGGCCGCCGAAACCGCCCTTGTGAGACGGGCCTCAGTCTTCCTCGGAGAGTGGGGAGCTGAGGTTTCGGGACGTTGGAAAAAACGCGCTTTCAAAGTGGGTCCTGGCATCCGGTTGCCGACGGAGGACAGGGATAATTCAAGTGAGCTTTGACGGGTGCCTTATCGAGAAGGGGGTTGGATTTTGAACTGCCATTCCGTCGATGGATAGCGATTTTTTCGGGGGCCCTTTGAACCGGTCTGGCTCACTCTTCAAAAACGGATCCGGGCGGAGTGTGCCGAGCGTCATTCTTAGCAAGCGGGCGAGGATCCGCGGAGCTCGTTGCTGATGTGAAAGGCGGCCCGTTTCCCTGCGCCCGTCTCCCCAAGTTGAGTGATCACGCCCGCGAGCTCTTGCTGGAGCTTTTGCCGGGCGGAGTCATCCCCGAGGAGACGCAGGAGTTCCTCCGCGATGGGGCGCGGCTGAGCGGATTCCTGAAGGAATTCGCGGGCGATTTCGCGGCCGGCCAAGAGATTGGGCATCCCGAGAAAGGGGACCTTCACGAGGCGTTTGCCAATGACCCACGTCAGCCATGCGACCTTGTAGAGAATGACCATCGGCAGGCCGAAATAAGCCGCCTCGAGTGTGGCCGTGCCGGAGGTCACCATGCCGACTCCGGCCCGTTGCATGAGAGAATGCGAGGTGCGCAGAGCCACGGTGCATCCGAGTTCTTCGGCGGCCGCATCGCGGAGGAGTTCCCGCATAAGTTCCGCCACCTTCTCCGAGGCTGCGGCCGCCTCAAACCGCAGGCCCGGGTGGTGTTGGCGAAGCTCGCGGGCAGCCGCGATCATGACCGGGAAAAGTTTGCGCACCTCCTTGTTCCGGCTGCCCGGGAAAAGGCCCACCAATTCGGGATCGCGCGGGGCGTTGGTGCGTTTGGCGGCAAGGGAATCGAGCAGGGGATGGCCGACAAACTCCGTGCGCAAGCCGGACTGTTCGTAGAGGGGTTTCTCGAACGGGAAAATGCAGAGCATCAGATTCAGGTAGCCGGCCATTTCCTTGATCCGCCCCCGGTTCCACGCCCAAACCTGGGGGCTGATGTAGTAGAGGATCTTGATTTGCGGGGCGCGGGCGTGCAGCGCTTTGGCGAGGCGCAGGTTGAATCCCGGGTAATCGATGAGAACCACCGCCTCGGGCTGGAGCGCCAGGATCTCGCTCAGCATCCGGTCAAACTGCCCCTTGAAATAGCCGTATTTTTTGAGCACGTCCCAGAGGCCCACCACGGCTTCATCCGCCCAATCCAGGAAGGTGCCCTGCGCCAACTCCTTCATTTCGGGGCCGCCCGCCCCGGAGAACTCCAGGAGCGGATCCAATGCGTGAAGGGCGCGCATGAGTTCCGCGCCGCGGGCGTCTCCGCTGGCTTCACCTGCGATCAAGTAGAGCTTCATGGGTGAAAAAGACTCCCGGGATCGGGAGTCGCTCGAGGGCGGGAATTGGAGGCCCGCCTCAGGGCTCGCGATGGGATTCCTCGATTTGGCGGGTGATTTCCAGCGCCAGTTCAAGGGCCGCCGTGGCCTCGTGGCCTGACACCTTCGGCTTGGCGCCTTCGCGGGCGCAGGCGAGGAAATCGGCCAACTCGCGCCGAAGCGGCTCGCCTTTGACCACCTCCACGGGCTCGCGGACAATACGTTTGCCGGCGAACTCGCTCACCACGGTCTCGTCCTTGGAGGAGAGCAGCTTCTTGAAAAGGGAACTCTCGGGTTCATCCTGCCGGGCGAGCCGGTAGATGGATCCAGACTGCGCCTGGTAATCGAGGGAGAGATAGGCGTCCTCTTGGAAGACCCGGATCTTGCGCATCTTTTCCGGGCTGATCCGGCTGACGGTGATGTTGGCGACGCACCCGTTCTCGAAGCGCAGTCGCGCGTTGGCGATGTCCTCCAGGCGGCTCAACACCGGCACGCCCACGGCATCGACGCTTTTGAGCGGCGAGCGGACCAGATGCAGAATGATCTCCAAATCGTGGATCATGAGGTCGAGAACCACGCCGATCTCGGTGCTCCGGTTGGGGTAGGGCGAGAGCCGGTGCGACTCGATAAAACGGGGCCGCGTCAGTTTGGATTCCAGCGCGCTCAAGGCGGGATTAAAGCGCTCAATATGGCCCACCTGCAAAACCAGGCCGCGTTCCTGGGCCAGTTGGGAGAGTGCGCGGGCGTCGGCTGTGGTTTCCGTGATGGGTTTTTCCACCAGGACGTGTTTGCCGCGTTCGAGCAGAAATTTGGCGATTTCGAAATGGGTGGGCGTGGGCGTGGCCACCGTGGCGGCGTCCACAAGACTGGCAAATTCCTCCAGGGACGCCGCGGCTTTGGCCCCGTAGCGGCTGGCGATTTCCTGGGCTGCGGCGGTGTGCGTGTCGTAAAGGGCGGTAAACTTCGCGTCCGGGAGTTCGGCAAGGATGCGGGCGTGGTTCTTGCCGATGCTGCCGGTGCCGATCACGCCGGCTCTGAGAAGGGTGCTCATGGGAAAAGCGTGGGGAAATGAAGGGTGAAAAGAGGCGGACTAATGGGTGGCGGGAACTGACTCCGGGGCGACGCCAAAGATGGAGATGCGTTGAGCGGCGGCTTCCGCGAGCAGGGTTTCGCGATCCAGGAGCAGGGTCTGGCCCGCCTCCACCCCCAACACGCGGATCCGCGCCTCGGCGGCCGCCTGGAGGGTGAGCGGCCCGATCACCGGCACGTCAAACCGCAGGTCCTGGCGCGGTTTGGAGACTTTGACCATGACGGCGTCTTTGCGGCCCAGTTCGCCGCCGCGTTTCATCGCGGCATTGGTGCCTTCAAACGCCTCCACGGCGAGCACTGTGCCGCCTTTGACCACCACGGTCTGACCGATGTCGAGCTGGCTGGTTTGTTTTGCGATGCGGAACCCGAACTCCACGTCGGCTTGTTCGCGCCGACTCAGCGCGGGGCCGGCCACCAATCCCCGCGGCGCGAGGTATTCCTCCATGAACGTTGTGGCGGGCAGAAGTTCCACACCCACCTTGGCCATCTCCTCGCCGATTGCGCCGAAGATGGACTCCGCGTTGCGCTCGCGCAGGCGTCCCAACAGGATCACCGCTTTGAGGTCGGGCCGGAGGTCGAAGAGGTTCTTGGGATGGATCTGGCCCGACATGACGGCATGGCGGGCGCCGGAGTTTTGCAGAAACTTCAGGAGCTTGCCCAGTTGCCCGACCCGCAGCCATTCAACGGAATCCACCAGGGGCGCCAGCTCGGGCTGGGTTTCATTATGGAACGCCGCCACCACGATGCGTTCCACGCCCGCGCGGCGCGCGCTCCGGGCCATGGCCTGCGGGTAAACGCCATTTCCAGCGACGATGGCAAGTGTGGATGGGATTTGCAAAAGAGCGCGGAATCGAAGGGGCCGTAGGGCGGACTATTGGGCGAAAAGGGAGGGGGGCGCGTTGGGAAACAGCGTGTGTGGAAAAAGCCGCGCCGACGCTTCCTAAGCCTTGGCCGGGGCCGACGTTTTCTTGGGCGCTTTGGGCGCCCGGGGCTCGAACTCAAACCCCACTTTCCCGTTCTCCCCGAGATTGAGGTAGGCGGAGAAAGCGCGCTTGGTTTTGGATGAGACGAACTTCGGGAGCAGGTCCGTTTTGCCGGTGGCGAGCAGTTTGGCCACTTGGGATCGGGGGATTTCGCGCTGGAGAATGGTTTTGCCCATGCGGAAGGTGCACTTTTTCGCGGGCACATTCTCGCAGACAAACGCGCTGAGCGTCTCAAAAACCTGGCCGCCGCTGCACACGCGGCATTGACCCACGGGCTCGGGCACCACCGGGACGATGGGTTCGCCGGAATCGCCGCCGCCCTCTTTTTCGAAATCGAACTTCTGCTTCCAGTCCTCGCCGATGATCACCGCCGCGGCAAAGGCCCTGCCGAGTTTGCTGCGGAACCCCTCCAACGGGCCGACCTTTTTTTCTGCGAGCAGCTTGATGACCTCCTCGCGTTCGAGTTCGCGGCCCGCCATGGACTTCCAGACGATGAGTTTGCACTCGGGGTTGGTGCATTCGTAGGCGCGGAAACTCTCCTTGAATTGCGGGCTGCCGCACTTCGGGCAGGCGACCTCCAGGGGATGGAATTCGCCCCGCACTTCCTTGCCCATTCCGGCCCGGACTTTCTCCACGACCTCGCGGGTGAGTTCGCGGATCTGATCCATGAACTGCTGCCGGGAGAGCTCGCCGCGCTCCATGCGTTTGAGCTTGGACTCCCACTCGCCGGTGAGCTCCGGTTTGGTGAGGGCTTCGGCGTGCAGATCGCGCAGAAGGGTGATCAGCGAGATGCCTTTGGCGGTGACGATGAGCTCGCGTCCCTGCCGGATGAGGAACCCCTCGTTGATGAGCCCCTCGATGATCTGCGCGCGTGTGGCCGGGGTACCCAGGCCGCGTTCGCTCATGGCCTCGCGGAGCTCCTCGTCGTCGATGAGTTTTCCCGCGCCCTCCATGGCGCTCAGCAGCGTGGCTTCGCTGAACCGGGCCGGGGGTTTGGTCTCGCTTTCTTTGATCTCAACGGACTGCGTCTGCGCGGGTTCACCCGGCACGATGGCCACGATGGCTTTGTCCGCCTCGCCCTCGCCCTCGGCTTGCCGGCCGTAAACGGCCAACCATCCGGGGTCGACGATGATCTTCCCGTCGGTCTTGAACTTCTCGTTCTCCACCGTGGTGATCCGCGTGGTCACCTCAAACTGCGCGGCCGGGTAGAACACCGCGATGAAGCGGCGGGCCACCATGTCGAACACCTTTTGCTCGGTCTCCGAGAGGTTTTTGGGCGCCGTGCCCGTGGGGACGATCGCGAAGTGATCGCTCACCTTAGCGTCGTTGAAAATGCGTTTGTTGGGGCGCACCCAACCCTGTTGGAGCGCCTTGAGGGCGTGTTTGGAGAGGTTCGCGTCGTCGAAGTCCTCCATCACGCGGCGGGCCGTGTTGAGGTGGTCTTCAGGCAGGTAGCGCGAGTCGGTCCGGGGATACGTGAGCACCTTGTGCTTCTCGTACAGCGCCTGGGCGATCTGCAGGGTCATTTTCGCCGGAAACCCGAACCGGGAGTTGGCCTCCCTTTGCAGGGTGGTCAGATCGTAAAGCAGCGGCGGCGTCTGGGTGGCCGGCTTTTTTTCCTCCTCGATCCGGCCCGGTTTGCCTTTGCACTTGGCCACGATGGCTTCCGCCTGTGCCCGGTCCCAAATCCGTTCCGCCTTGGCTTCTTCCTCCGCGTTCTTGCGGAACCCGGCGTCAAACCAGCGGCCCCGGTAGCTGCCGGCCTGGACATCAAACTCGGCGAACACCTCAAAATATGTGCGCGGCTTGAACGCGCGGATTTTCTGCTCGCGATCGACTAGGATGGCGAGGGTGGGGGTTTGCACCCGGCCGGAGGTGGTTTTGTTGAACCCGCCGCCCTGGGAGTTAAACGCCGTGAGTGCGCGGGTGGAGTTGATGCCCACCAGCCAGTCGGCCTCGCTCCGGCTCACCGCGGCATCCGCGAGGGGCTGCATGTCCGCCTCCGAACGCAGCCGTTGAAAGGCGTTCCGGATGGATTCCGGGGTCATGGACTGGAGCCAGAGGCGTTTGGAGGGTTTCTTCACCCCGCTCGCCTTGAGCAGATTGCGGAAGATGAGTTCCCCCTCGCGCCCGGCGTCGCAGGCGTTGACGACTTCCTGGACGTCCTTGCGTTTGAGCAGTCGTTTGAGCGTGTTGAGCCGCCCCACGTTTTTCTCGATCGGCACGAGGTCGAACTCCGGGGGCAACGAAGGCAGGTTTTCAATCTTCCATTTGCCCTTGGCCGGCTCGAATCCGGCCGGCGGAGCCAACTCCAGGAGATGGCCCACAGCCGAGGAGATGACGAAGAGATCGTTCTCGTAGAAGTCGCCCTCTTTTTTAAATCCGCCGAGTGCCTTGGCGAGGTCGCCTGCGACGCTGGGTTTTTCCGCGATAACTAAGGTTTTCGACATGAGCGGCTGGGCTTCCTTACTTCTTCACGAACTCTGGCCCGGCGGGTCACAAAACCGGCCGTTCCATATCGAGGGCGTGGAACGTAGGAGACACACAATGGGTTGGCAAACCGCTTTTTTACCGCACAAGACAGCGGAAATAAACGGGGGGAAAGGGTCAGGGCGCTGGACTTTGCGTGGCGCGAACAAAGTGTTTGCCCGGCAGCTGCCTGACGCGGCGGCGCATCTCAAGATCCAAAAGCAGGCTCAGCACCCTTTGAACACTCAGCCCGGTCTCGGCGGCGATGCCATCCAGCGGGGCGGGGCTCTCGCTCAACGTGTTCCACACGCTCAGCGCGTCCGCGGAAGGCGCCCAGTCTGAACGAGTGCCCGAGCCGGAGCCTCTCTCCGAGGGAGGCTGCGAAGGGGGTGCGGCGGATTTTACCTGCGAAAATCCCGGGTTTGCTGCGGGAAAGAGGCTTTCCATGTCCTCCAGCACGTCGGCTGCCGAGGTCACCAATTTGGCCCCTTGCTGGATGAGGCGGTTGGAGCCGGCAGACGTGGGCCGGTCGATGGGCCCGGGCACCGCGTAAACCTGGCGCCCGCACTCGGCGGCCTGGTTGGCCGTGATCAGCGCCCCGCTGTTGAGCCCCGCTTCGACCACCAAAAGCCCGCTGCCCCAGCCCGCCACAATCCGGTTCCGGTACGGGAAATTCTGCGGGCTCGGCGGAAATTTCATGGGGTACTCGCTGAGCACGGCACCGGAGGCGGCGATTTTTTCCGCCAAACCCGCGTTCTCGGGAGGGTAAAGCTCGAGCAGCCCCGATCCGATGACGGCGACGGTCCGGCCGTTTGCGGCCAATGCGCCCTGGTGCGCTGCGGTATCAATTCCGCGGGCCAGCCCGCTGACGACTGTCACGCCGGTGTAGGCGATCTGGTAGGCGAGTTTTTTCGCGCTGCTCAGTCCGTAGTGACTGGTTTTCCGCGAGCCGACAATGCCCACCGCGTGATGGTCGCGTTCGGCGAGGGTGCCCCACACGTAGAGGACGATGGGCGGGTTGTAGATCTCCCGAAGCGCCCGGGGAAAGAGTGGGTCCGCCTGGGTGATCACTCTCGCGCCAAATTCCTCAATCAGAGCCAGTTCCGCGGAGAGGTTGATCGCGTCCTGCCAGCGGGCCAGGGTGGCGGCGATTTCCGGCCCGATCCCTTCGACTTTCTGTAACTCCGAGGCGGAGGCCCCCAGGATGCGCTGGGGTGACTCCAGTCGCTCCAGGAGTTTGCGCAAACGAAGAGGCCCCAGGTGCGGAACCATGTTCAGTGCGATGCAGGCCTCCGTATCCGTCATAACCACAACCTAGAAGGACGCAGGCCTCTCGGGAAAGCCGTGTAATGGATGGGATCCGCCTCAGAGGGCGCCGGGCGGGGGCGCACGGTTGTCACCG
>CAMARB010000025.1 GCA_945860355.1 Chthoniobacter flavus
TTGACCCAATCGCTCACGGCCACGGCGCTCGGCGATCTGCTTCCGGTGCTGCTCGATGAGACGCAACCCAGCGGATGGGGCACGTCGACGGCGGGACGGCTGGAGCTCACCGAGGCGGGCAGGCGCAGCCTGCTCACCCAGCTCGAGGACAACGAGGAGGCCAGCGCGACTCTTTGGCAAAGACTCCCCGGGTTCCAATGGTATGCGCCCGCCACCCGCGCCAAAGCCGGCAGCGAAGTGCTGGCCACGCATCAAACCGAAAACAACCGATTCGGACGGATCCCGCTGCTCGTCACCAAAACCCACGGGGCGGGCAAAATCTTGTTCATGGGCACCGACGGCGCCTGGCGCTGGCGCAAGGGCGTGGAGGACAAATACCATTACCGTTTCTGGGGCCAGGTGGTGCGCTGGATGGCCTACCAGCGCACGATGTCGCAGGGGCAGAAGATGCGGCTCTTTTACGCGCCCGACCGGCCCAAACTCGGGGCGGCGCTCACTTTCAACGCAAACATCACCAGCGCCTCCGGGGAACCCCTGCGCGAGGGCCACGCCGTGGCGCTGGTCACCGCGCCCTCGGGAAAAACGGCTTCCGTGCGGCTCACCCCAGCCGGGGATGACGCCTGGGGCCTTTTCAGCGGCGTGTTCACCCCGCAAGAACAAGGCGACCATCAAGTGCACCTGAGCTGCGCCGAGGCCGGCGCAACCCTCGACACCCGGCTCTCCATTCAAGGCGCCCGGCGCGAAGTCATCGGACAACCCGCCCGACTCGATGTGCTCCGCGAAATCACCCAACTCACCCGGGGCCGGATGCTGGACACGTACGATCCCAAAGCCCTGCTCGACACGATTTGCGCGTTGCCCAAGCCGCCCCCCCAGGAACGCCGAATCCCGCTCTGGGCGCATCCGCTCTGGGCGGGCGGCATCGTGCTGCTCTTGGGCGTGTTCTGGGTGGCCCGAAAATCCCTCGGTTCATTCTAACTGGAGCATTCGCCGATGAATATCCCGCTGCCGCCTCTCCTTGAAAACAAGCTGGCCGATTTCCGCCGCAGAGTCTGGATCGTAAAAATCACCGAGGCCCTGCTGGCCGCCCTCTTCGGGATCGCCCTTTCCTATCTGCTGGTTTTCGTCCTGGACCGTTTTTTTGAAACACCCGGCTGGGTCCGGCTGGCACTGCTCGCGGGGGGGAGCGCCGGACTTGGTCTCGGGCTTCCGTTGAAATGGCATACCTGGGTCTGGCGTCAACGCCGGCTCGAGGACGCCGCCCGCCTGGTGCGCCGGACGTTCCCCCGGCTCGGCGACCAGTTGCTGGGCATCGTGGAACTGGCCCACACAGAAGCGGCCCAGTCGGGCCGCAGCGAGAGGCTCATCCAGGCGGCTATGGCCCAGGCGGCTGAGGCGGTGGCGGACAAAGATTTGAGCGAAGCCATCCCCGGCGCGCAGCGCCGACGCTGGGCATGGGCGACCGGCGCCTTGACGGCCACCCTCGCCCTTGTCGCGGCTTTCGCCTCCGAGGCCGCCTGGAACGCCGGCGCGCGCTGGCTGACGCCGTGGCGCAACGTCGCCCGGTTCACTTTCACGCGGATCGAACCGCTGCCGGCCCGCATCGTGATCCCCGCCGCTGAACCCGTCGAATTGCCAGTCCGCCTCGCGCCGGACACCCGCACTTCCCCCGCCTCGGGCGCCGCGATCCTGCCCCAGCAGCCGCCGATCAGCGCACCGCTGGATGCCGGCGTTTACCGGCTCAAACTCCCCCCCCAGAAACGGGACACCGCGTTGGCATTGCGCTTCGGCGATTTCCGCCAGTCCGTAGAGCTCGTCCCGCAGCCCCGCCCGGAACTGACCGAGCTGGCCGCCCTCATCGAGCTGCCCGCCTATCTCGGCCAAAAAGAACCGCAGCGCACGCTGGTCCGGGGAGGCGCGGTGAACGTCGTCAAAGGAGCGCACGCGGGGTTTGAGGCAAGGGCCAGCCGCCGGTTGGCCGAGGCGAAGATGGATGCGCTCCCGCAAAAGGTCGACGCCGACCGGATCCTCACCGCCGCCCAGCCCGTCACCGGGGACGCCACCCGGGAATTCTTTTGGCAAGACATCGACGGGCTCACCCCGCGGGAACCGCTCCGAGTGAAAGTCCGCGCCGTGGACGACGAACCGCCGCGGGTCGCCGCGCGCCGCGAATCCGTCGAGCAGGTCATCCTGGACTCGGAGGTGATCACCTTCGAGCTCTCGGCCTCGGACGATTTTGGCGTGAAAACAATGGGCCTCGAGTGGAGCGGCGCGGCGCAGAACGCCTCCGTCCACGGCGAAACCACAGCCGCCGGGGGGGCACCGGAAAAGCGGGAGCTTGGGGGGCTGGCGACTTTTTGCGCGACCCGTGACGGAGTGGCCCCGCAGACCCTTGAGATTCGGGCATGGGCCGACGACTACCTGCCCGGGCGCAAACGCGCCAAGAGCCCGGCGTTTGTGTTCCACATTTTGAGCCAGACCGACCACGCGCTCTGGCTCAACCAACAGTTTGGCAAATGGCTGGATGCCGCCAAGGAAACCTACGACCGCGAGAAACAGCTGCATCAGACCAACCGCGAGTTGCGCGCCCTGGATTTCGCGGAGCTGGATCGCCCCGCAAACAGGAAGCTCGTCGCCGAGCAAGCGGCGGCCGAGGCCGCCAACGCGTCCCGGCTCACCCAACTCAACCAATCCGGGCGCAAGTTGGTCGAACACGCCACCAAGAACCCGGAGTTCGACGCCCCCCGTCTCGAGTCGTGGGCGACCATGCTCCGGTCGCTGGAACAAATCGCGGCCGCCCGCATGCCGAGTGTCTCCGATCTGCTCAAACAGACCGCCAATGCCAGCGAAGCCCCGCGCAGTGCAGCCCAGAAGAGCGCGGAGGAGAACCCGACTCAGGGGAGTAAGGGGAGTCATGGGACGGGCGCCACGGCCTCCCAAAAAAACGGCGAGGCGCCGCCCGCTGCGCCCTCACCGAGTGCGCCCGCCAAACCGGCGGTTCCCACCCTCGCGGACCGGGAATCGGGCAACCTTCTCCCCCCCTCACCCGCCGATACGCCGCCGAAACCTCCCGGAGCCGGCAAACTCACTCTTCCGCAGACAACCCTCGCGGCCGCGCCCGGCAGCAAAAAGACCGGGCCCGCCCCGGCGCAGTCGCCCGCCCAGGAAAAACTGGATTCCGCGCTCGCCGAGCAAAAGGATCTGCTCGCCGAATTCGCCAAGGTTTCCGACGAACTCAACGCCATTCTCGGGAGCCTGGAAACGAGCACATTCGTCAAGCGGCTCAAAACGGCGTCGCGCAAACAGATCAAGATGGCCGACAACATCCGGCAGGAAACCCTGAGCTCCTTCGGCATCCAGCGGGGCAAGCTGCCGGAGGCGGAGCCGATCCTCGGCACAGCCAAAGAGCAGAGCGAGTTTGTCCGGGTCATCCAGGAGGACTTGGAAGCCTACGCCACACGGAAATCGGATGAACGCTTCAAGAAAATCACCGCGGAGATGCGCGAGGTCGAGCCGCCCAAGGCGCTCAACCGCAACGGCGAGAGACTCCTCACCAACCTCAGCGGTCAAACCCTGTCCGGCTCCGAATTTTGGGCGGACACACTGGACCGTTGGGCGGAGGAGCTCGTTGCCGCCAGCAAATGCAAGTCGAGCTCCTGCAGCAGCAAAGACAGTCTTCCGCCGGAGATCGTCCTCAAGGTGATGCAGGCGCTCCGGGACGAGATCCAACTCCGCGATGAAACGCGCGAGAAACAAAACGCCAAGCCCGCGCTCAAAGACGAGCAGTTCGCCCGGGATGCGCAAAAGCTCGCGGAAAAGCAGGAAACCATCCGCGGCCAAACCCAGGGGGCGCGGGGCGAAATCCTGGAGATTCCGGAGGCCGCCTCCAAGTTCGGCAAGGAACTCCGGCTGCTGGATTCGGTGCTCCAAGTGATGGCCGAGAGCCGGGACATCCTCAAAAAACCGGAGACGGGGCCGGTCGCCATCGCCGCCGAAACCGAGGCCATCGAGCTCCTGCTCCAAACCGAACGCCGCAACCCGAACTCGGGTGGGGGCGGCGGAAGCAGCCCGGGCGGGGGTGGCACCGCGGCGAGCGCCGGGTCGGCGGCCCTCGCCGACTTCGGGCCCGGAGGCGACGCGAAAACAGTGGTCAGCGCGCGCTCCGTTGGCCAAGCCACCGGGCACGCCGGCAGGGAGTTTCCGGCGGAATACAAGAGCGGCCTGGACGCCTATTTCAACCTGCTCGAAGGAGGAAAAAAATGATTCGCAGGCCCCGCAACAAGACGTGTCTGGCCGCGTGCCTCCTCCTCGCCGTGGCCCCCTTCGCCCGGACGCAGACAACCGAGCCCGGGAACACCCGAGCCGAGGAGAAAGCAGGGAACGACGCATTCGCTGGGGAGATCGAAAAAGCGCGCCTGGCAACCCGCGAGAAACTCACCACGCGACTTAAGGAGGAGATCGCCTCGATTAAAACCACGGCATCCGTGGAGCCCCCTGCCCTTGAGGCACTCGAAAAGGGAGCAAACCCACTATTTGCCTCTTACTTGGAAAAATGGACCGCCCACCTCCGGGAACTGATCCAGCGGGCCCGAGAGAAAGAGCCGGACATCAGTGTTGAAAAAACCATTCAAATCTTCGCCGCCCCCGAGCAGGAGGACTCAAGGGTTTTGGATTTTCAAGACCCCGTGCTGAGGAAGCCTTTTCCCGAATTGCCGGACAGAACGGCGGACTGGGCGGAGCTCCTCAAGAGCACACTTTCGCCGGAGCAATACGACTCTCTATCGGCAGCCGAGAAGGCTCGCGGGGAAAAAATCCGAAAACAGGTCCGAGGGCATACCAAGCGGATTCGGGACTGGATAAGCCCCGACGTAAACCGCGAGCTCGCGGCATTTGAAACCGGACTGGGACTCAAAAAAGAGCGCGTTGAAGAGTTACAAAAACTAATGGATCAAGCGCTCGATCAATCCGTGGAGGATTACTGCCAGGCAGCGGAGGCCTGGCTAAGGAGCCTCAGCCACCCGGAGCAGGAGGCCGTGCTCAAAACGGACAAAATCCCGGAGCGCGCCACTTTTCCGCCATACCCCCACACCACGGCGCTACGCAGCTACAAAAAGCAGCCACTCTGGAAAGAGGGACTGACCAAAATCCTGACCCCGGAAGAAACTCGGACGCTCGCCCGGCGCGAGGAGCAAATGGCCTCACTTTGGACGCGGCTTTTCCTGGTGGATCTGGACAAAAGCGCGGCGTTTTCTTCGGAACAACGCCGCCAGTTGGAAACGCTCTTGCTCTCAAGAGCGCGGAGAAAAAGTTTAGGAGAGATCGAGGAGGGAGTTCAGAGCAGGGGTTATCTCGAACTGGGGAGGGACCTACCCGACACGGAGCTCGCGGCCATTCTGGCTCCGGAACAAATCCGGCGCTGGAGGGAGGCTTGTAAAGACACCGCACAAAATCGCAGGGGGCGCGGCAAACAGCCCCCTCCCCCCGAGCCCTCCGCGGACCCCGCGTTCGGTTTGGAACCAGAGGAGGGAGAGCAAGCCCTCTCGGAATTCCTGTTTCGCAAGATCCAGCAAACGAGGGAAAAAACACGGGGCTCAATCCTGGTCCGGGTCGACGAGGCCACCCGGGAGTGTCATCTCGCGCCCGAACACTCGGCCCGGCTGCGATCGGCCGCCCTCGGCGCCGCAGACGCCGTGGTCGAGGCAGCCGCGCAGGGGCAGCGCGGAACCGTGCTTTCGCAACTGAAGGAATGCCCTCCGAGGGAGGTCAGGGCACGGCTCGCAGCCATCCCAGAGCACGAAATGGCGTTCCGCTTTTCCCTGAGACACCTCCCGGGAATCGAGGAACAGCCGCTTTGGGAAAAGACGTTCCAGGCCGAACTCAACGCCGAGCAGCTCCAGAAAATCAGAAACGTCCGAGCCGAGCGGGCCGTATTCCGGAACGAGACGCTCTCGGAGCTCGTTGTCCGAACGTTTGCCCAGGCCTCGCCGCTCACCGAGGAGCAATCCACAAAACTTGGGGAAAAAATCCGGCACATCCTGGAAACCCACCAGCAGGATCTCGAAGCCTTTGACGAGGATTGGTATCTACATCAGATAGGCTTGCCCGTGATGGGGATCTCGGAAAAGGAGCTCAAAAACATTCTCGCCCCCGCTCAATTGGAAAGCTGGAAAAAATCCGAGGCTTACCAACACACCGAGTCGCTTTGGGAACACATCCAGCGCCTGCACGATCAGCGGGTGAAATCAAAAGCGCCATGAACATCGCCCTCCTCCCTCCGCGAAGTAACAAAACACGGGCTGCGCTCCTCCTCGGAGCCACCCTCACCTTGGCATGGAGCGGGTCGGCGCCCGCGCAGGACCCCGGGCTCCGATTCGGGGGACAAATCCCCGCGGAGGTCGAGACCGTGTACGAACGGGGGCTTGCGTATTTGGTGCAAACCCAATCGGCCTCCGGAACCTGGGGAGGGCCCCACGGGGAAGGTTGCGGAATCACGGGTATTTGCACCATGGCCCTGCTCGCCAGCGGCGAGGACCCGAACTACGGCCGTTACGCCGGCGCGATCCGAAGGGCGCTGCGTTCAATTCTCCAAGCCCAGGACCCGCAGACCGGCTACCTGCCCAACAGCATGTATCACCACGGGTTCGGCATGCTCGGGCTGGCGGAGGCCTACGGCGCGGTCGACGAAACATTACTTTGGGAGGGGCAAAAACCCGTGCGCAGCATCGCGCAAAGCCTGGACCTGGCGATCCGTTGCGCCGCGACCTCACAAAAGAAAAACCGCTGGGGTGGCTGGCGTTATTCACCGGACGCAACCGATGCGGACACCTCGGTGGTCGGCGCCGTGCTCATGGGGCTGCTGGCCGCGCGCAACGCCGGACTCGCAGTGCCCGATGAAACCACGGAGGCCGCTCTCGAATACATGCGCCGCAGCACGGGAAAGGAGGGCTCGGTCGCCTACTCCGGGGGATTCGGCGGCATGGGGGGCTCCATCAACCTCACAGCCATCAGCGCCCTGGTCGGGGCGGTCTCAAAATCCAAAGACTCCGACGCCTATAAAGCCAGCCTCCAACGACTACGGGAGAACCTCGAGCACAAGGAAACCTCCTACCCAGAATACTTCGGTTACTACATGGCGCAGGCGCTTTTTCAGGGCGACTATTCCGCCTGGCAGAAGTGGAACGAGGCCAAGGTCCGGGAGTTGCGCGAGGCGCAGAAAACAGACGGCTCTTTCGGGGGCAGTGGCTACGGCACAGGAATGACGCTGCTGTCTCTGGCGCTCAACTACCGGCTCCTCCCCATCTACGAACGATGAAAAGGCTCTGCGCATTTCTGCTCAGCGGCGCGCTCTGTGGGAGCCTCCTAGCCCAGGTTCCCTCGCCGCCGCCTCAAAGCCAGCTCCGCTGGAAAAACGGCCAGATGCTCCCAGGCGAGATTCTCGGCGCCGACGCAAACCAACTGACCTGGAAAACACCGCTTTTCGAGGAACCCCTTGCGCTCGATTGGAAAGCTCTGCGCCGGATCGACCAGAGCGTTCCCTCCACACAAACCGGGGAGGTGTTCAGCTTCACGGCCCGGAACGGCAGTTTTTTCTATGGCAACCTCGTGGAGATCACCGGGGAAACCTTCCTGGTCAGAAGCGCGCGCCACGGCGACCTGCGCGTCAGAAAAGACGCGCTGCTATGCGTGCGCAGACTGGGAAACGCCGCATCGCAGCCCCCCGGCACTCCGTCGCGCCTCATCGTGAGCGGCCCACAGGGGACCACGGGCTGGACCGCGCCGAACCTCGCCACCGTCGAGGGACTCCCGACTCAGGCGCTCGTCGCCGGGCCCGGTGGCAGCCTTCGTTTTCCTTACTGGAACACAAGGGCCAGCTCCCGCGTGGCTCCGCCGTCCCGCGGGGATCTGGAATTGACGTTCAGCGAGGAAGAAAAGCAGCCGGAATTCGAGTGGGTGCTTGTCGGGCAGGAAAAGAGCCGGATCTCCGTTGAGACCTGGGAAAACGAGGTGGTTCTCCGCGTCGGCGACACTTTCCGGAAACTTTGCGAACTGGAACCCACCGTCCGGCGAGTCCCCCTGAGGATCACTTGGGACTTGGACACTCGGGTGTGCACCCTGGTCAGACTCGACCGCCCCCAAACTGCAGAGCTCACCTGGGCCGTTCCGGTATCTCCGCCCAACCCGACGGACCAACCCACGCGACTCGCACCGGCGGGATCCGAGACACCGCTGGCCCCCGGATTTCACATCCGCAACAAGGGCCGCGCGCTCACACTCGAATCTTTCCAACTCCGCAGCGGCCTGCGAACGGGGAATAGCGCGGGCTCCGGCCCCCGGGTGGAACTGGCCGACGGCCGCGTGCTCGCCGGGCAGGCGCAGACCCTTTCGGACAACACCCTCGGCGTCTCCGCCGAGCAAGCCCCCCCCGCAGCTTCGTTTCCATGGGACGCGGTGGAGACGATTATTTTATCCGACGACCCGCCAATTCCGGTTCCGCACGAAATGACCTTCGCGTATGGCGACGGCGCATTCCTCAGGGGCACCCTGAGTGCGCAAGCGCCCGGACGGATGTCGCTCCAGACCCCGTTCTGCGAGGTGCCCATTCCGGTGCCGCTCGACGGGCTTTCGCAAGTCCGGCCGCCGGTTCCCAGCCCGGTCCGGGACCTTGCGAACCGGCCTGAAATGCCGCTGGATCAAATCGAGCTGGATCAAACGCCCCTGAGCGGGCGTCTCATCACCGCAGGAAATGCCGATCCGCAGTGGCTCCCCGTGGGCGGTGTGCGCCCGGCCACCCCCTCGCATAATGTCCCGTACAGAATCCGGCGCGGCTTAGGACTCAAAAACAACCCGAACGCTCCGTCGGCGCTCATCCACACCCGGAGCGGCGACATTCTTGCCGCAACGCTTGAGGCAATCACGCCCTCCGGGATTGCGATCCGGTCGCCGCAATTCGAATCGCGAACACTCCCGCGCGACTCCGTGGAAGGCATCCGATTCGCCACAACCACGCAGAAACCCGTGAAGGGATTCCGGGACGGTTGGACCGTTGTGAAAGGCAACGAAAAGGATGTTCAGCGCACCAAAAACCTCGTGACGATCCAACCAGGAGCGACCCTCTGGCACGCTTCGGCCATGGCGAGCAAGGAGCTTCACTTCAAAATCGAAGGCACGGATTTTTCCACGGTCAGACTCCAGGTTTTCGCCGATGCGTCCGGTGAGAAATCAACCGCGGTCATCATCGGGAGAATGGGCGAGCACTGCACCGTGAAAGAAGACGGGCCCGACTCGCCCCAGGTTCAACTCGCCACACCGCTGGGAGTCCCCCTCGCCGTGCAGATCACGATCGATCCCGGGGCCCTTCAAATCCGCATCAACGGCGTGACGCTCACAACCATCCCAGTCAAACAGCCGATTTCGGCACTGGGCCTGCGGATCGAACCCGGCTCCCTCTGGGGAAACCAGCAGGAAGCCGTGACCCTCTCGGACTTTTCGGGCGTCGCGAACCCCGCGCAACTTCCCGTGGTCGCCGCGGCGCCGGAGGCGAAAAAACAGGCGCTGACGGTGCCGCGTTTTCGCCGGGAAACCCCGCCCAGCCATGTCCTGATCGCATCCAACGGCGACTTGTTGACGGGGACTCTCGAAAGCGCAACCTCCAGCCACATTCAATTCCGGACCGGGCTCGAAAGCCTGGCGATCCCCAGGGAGCGTCTGAGCGCGGCGATCTGGTTGAAAAAACGCCCGCCCAGCACAGACGCAACGACTGAGGAGAACGCGACCATCAAGGCGCTAGCCAAGCCGTTCCCAACCTCGAACCTCTTCGGCGACCTCACCAGCCACCTCTCCTTTCTCAAAAGAGCCGACCAAACCCTGGTGTTTCAAACTCCGGAGAACTTCCGGAGCCCCAAACGCCGGATTCAGATCCAACAGGCCACGCTGCAAAGCGCCCTTGAATCCATCTGCGCGGCGTTCGGACTGAGCTTTCGCGTCGCGGAGAGCGGCCAGATTCTCCTGGAACCGTCCACATCCGGGGGCGCGAATCTCGCTCATTTCAACGCCACGTATTGGCTGAAAAAGCCCGCGTTTAAGGACGCGACCGCGGCGCGCCATGAAATCGCCAAACAGGGGGTTGCACTTTCCGAAAGCGCCCCCCTGCTGTGGGAGCCCGCCTTTCAACAACTCACCCTTTCGAGCTCCGGCGCGAACTTGGACAAGATCCACGCCCTTCTTGAAACCGCCCACGGCGGCGTGAGGGACCGGGCGACCCACACGTTGGTTCTCACCAACGGGGCGCGGATCACACTCAAAGCCACCGCTTTTTCTGAGAACACCATCGACGGCCAGCACCCCTTCTACGGACGGTGCAGCATTCCCACTTCCGAGGTTTTCGAGCTCAGCCGGGGACACTCCGAGCCGGGTGGCCTCCGCAATTCCCTCGGGGTATGGGAGTGGGAACCGGCTCGAGAACCCGTCATCGCCGGCGCCGAGAGTTCAGCGGCACTCGCCGAGGGCAAACCCGCCCCGAATTTCAAACTCCCGCTTCTTTCCGGTGGAGAATTCGAGCTCTCCTCGCAGAAAGGAAAGGTCCTGGTGCTCGACTTCTGGGCGACTTGGTGCGGCCCCTGCATCCAATCCATCCCCGAGTGGATCGAGGCGCTTTCCGTGTTCCCGGAATCGAAGGTGCAACTGATGGGAGTCAACCAAGGCGAGCCGTCGGCCGCGATCCAGAGTTTCCTGCGCAAACGGGGCTGGAACTTCACCGTGGCACTCGATGCCTCGCAGTCTGTGGGAAAGACTTACGGTGCCGACAGCATCCCGCACACGGTCATCGTTGGACCCGACGGAAACATCGTCTGGTCACAGACCGGCCACAACGCCTCCGGCACCGCAGAAGCCGTGGGCATGATCCGAAAACTGCTGGGGGAAACGCCCCCGGCAACCGAACCCCGCTAGGCCACGTTCCGCAGTGGACGCGGGATGACGCGAACTCAGGGGCGAGTCCTGCGGTTGTTGCGAGTCGCGCGCGACCATCCGCACTGAGCCGGCTCCGCGCGGTTACTCGCCGTAAACGCGTTTGAGGTCCAGCGCATCCCCCATTTCCGTGGCGAGTTTTGTCAGCCGATCGAAGAGCCGCGTTTTGACGCCGGCATGTTCGGGGCGCGCGGCCAGATCGGTGATCTCCAGGGGATCGTCCGCGAGATGATAGAGGCGCAGCACTTTCGCCTTGGGATACGCGATGAGCTTCCAGCCGTCATGGGTGATCGCGCGCTGCAGATCCAGGTAAGCCCCGTACACCGCGTCGTAGTTGGAGCGGGTCTGCGCGCCCTTGAGCAGGGGGCAGAGGCTCTTGAAGAAGACGTGCTCGGGTTTTTCGGCCCCCGCCAGCTCCAACGCCGTCGGCATCACGTCCTGGAGATAGATCGCCGCGTCGTTTTTGGCGTTCCGCGGCACACCGGGTCCGGCCACAATGAAAGGCACCCGGACACTGTGGTCGTACATGTTCTGTTTGCCCAACAATCCGTGATTGCCCAAAGCGAGGCCATGGTCGGCGGTGAAAAAGACCCAGGTGTTGTCGGCTTGGCCCGACTGGTCGAGGGCGTCCAAAATCCGGCCAATCTGCGCGTCGAGATGGGTGACCAGCGCGTAGTACTCGCGCCGGTGGGTTTTGACGGAAAATTCCGTGCGAGGCATCGGCGCGAGTTTTTCATCCCGTAAGCCGAGCCCGCAGCCCATGGCGTCTTTATGCGGGTATTCGGGTTGGAAACTACGGGGCAACGACATCCGGCTCAGCGGGTATTTGTCGAGGTAGGTCTGGGGCGACTGCCTGGGATCGTGCGGCGCGTTGAAGGCCGTGTAGATGAAAAAGGGGCGTCCGTCGGAGCGGGTTTGCCCGAGGAAATCGATGCAGTCGTCGGCGGCGACCTCGCTCCAATGTTTGCCGCCCTGCCAGTAACCCCCGAGGTTTTCATCGGCCGGATTCCATGAGTCAAGCGCTCCCTCCACGGGCCGGTTGTAAGCCTGGCTCACGGTCCCGGGCATGCCGGACCGCAAGTTCCTGACGACGTCGAAGGCCCGCTCGGCCTTGGCTTGGATATGCCATTTGCCCGTCATGAACGTCTGGTAACCGGCCTTTGCCATGAGTTGCGGCCAGAGCAGGCCCGCCTCACGCTCTTTGTCCGTGGAATTGTAAATGGATTGCGCGCTCCAGACGCTGCGCCCGGTGATCAGCATCGTCCGGCTGGCCACGCACACCGCGCCGCTCCAGGACCCCATGTTGTATGCCCGGGTAAAATTCGTCCCGCGGGCCGCGAGCCGGTCGAGATTGGGCGTGTCGATGTCCGTGTGCCCGAACGCGCGCACGGCCTCGTAGGTCTGGTCGTCGGCGAAGAGGAACAACACATTGGGCTGGGCGGCCCGCATCGCGTGGCTGAGCAGGAGGAGACAGAGAAACGGAAGGAGTCGGTTCATTGTTTTGAGGGGGATTCCGAGGGTTACTGCGACAAACGTGTCTGGAGCGGCTCGTGCCCCGGAGAAACGGGGGCTTGGTCGGCTTGGAGAATTCCAAGGCCGCCAGGGGCCGGGCGACACGGGTCGCCCCAGTCAAAAAGCTTTTTCACCTCGTCTGCCGGCAGAGCCCTGCTGAAAAACAGGAGCTCGTCGATCCTGCCGTTGAAGTTGCGGAGCGCATGCCCGCCCCGCTCCTGGCTGGCCACCCAATTGCCAATGTCGGCATCCCCGAGAGCGAGTTTCAACCCGCTCTTCACCCGGGCTTCGCTCACCTTCCTGCCATTGAAGTAGTGGGTCACGCGCCCAGCAGCCCCGTCAAAAGTCGAACAGAGCTGGATCCACTGCCCAAACCAGTCCGGCGTGATGAGCGTTGGAGACTGGCCTCTTTCACGCGTCCCCGCACCCGGCGCGCCCAGGGCCATCCAACCTTCCTTGTTGATCTGCCAGTGCAGGTTGTAGCCCGCGTTGAGCACCAGCGAGTTGAGGTTGTTCGGGAGGGAATCCACCCGCACCCATGCAAGCCAGGTCACCGCATCAAAACTGCCCGGCACCCGGATCCGCACCCGGTCTGTCACCCGTTTGAAATCCAGCGCCGCTTTCCCGGGCCAACGTCCCGCCGTCCATTGGCATCCGACAATCAACCCGTCGCTCTCCGGGTCTTGAACGGCGCCGCGATTGCGCAGACGGGATTCCCCGGGAGCCTCAAAAGTGTAGTGGAGCAGCAGGTCTTTGGGCGCCGGTTGCGCGAGGCCGGATTTCCAATGGGCATAACGCTCCGCAAACTCGCGCGCCAGCGCCGCCTCAAGCTCTTCGGGCGTCCGGAACCGGGCCTCGGCAAAAGACGCCGGCGCGGGTTTCCGCCCCGGGCGCAGGGTCACGGCGGTCCCCGGCGCCACCCGATCCCCCCCCTCCGAGGAGTGGATCAAAAGCGCGCCGCGCAGGGCGTGCAGATCGGAGCCACCATCGGCGCGCACTTCCAACCCGAACCGCGCTGGAGAGTCTGCAACAGCAACGTCCGGACTGGAAATTTTGAAGCCCTGGGCTTGAGCGGGGACCTCCGCGAAAACCCGGCCGGAGCGACAGAAAGCGTCCTGAGCGGAACGCAGCTCGAGTTCCGCCGGTCCCTCGACAACGAGGCTGGCGCCGTTGAGGAAATCGATCCGCGCCAGCCCGGCATGGAGCTTGAGGGTGCCCGGCTCGAGCACCTGGCCCGGGCGACGCGCCACCCCGCCCCACTCCGCCCCCAGGGTTTGGGAGAGAAGCGCGATTCCGGAGCTCGTCATTTCCTCCGGCAAACGACCGGAGCGGATCCCCGCCCACACCGTGACCCCGCAAATCAGCAGCGCCACCGAGGCCGCCACCGTCCACAAAAACGGGGTCCGCGGGATCCGGGCGGCCCTTGGGAGAGGCAGGGAGCGCTCATGGGAAAAAAGCTGTTCGGCGCGCTCCAGACGGCATTGCTCCGAGAGTGCGGCGTCGTTGAGCAGGAACTGGCGGGCATGTTTGCGGGCCTCTGGATCCGCCAGAAGGAGTTCATTGAGGGCTCGCCGGGCTTCCTCAGAAAGAATCCCGTCGCGGCTCTCCAGCAGCCAAGTCTCCACCTGGGTCTTCCAATCGCTCTGGATCGCGTCGCTCATCGGCCCACCTCCGAGGCGAGTTTTTGACCGATACAGGAGGCGAGCCCCTGGCGCAGCCGCAACATCATCACTTTCACGGCGCTGACCCCCATCTGGCGGCTCTCGGCAATCTCCCGCATCGAACAACCCGAGGCGTAATGCGCGGCCAGAACCTCGCGGTGTTTTGGCAGCAGCTCCGCCCAACAGAGGGCCAGTGCCCGCTGCCTGGATTCAAATGCCTCCACATCGTCCCCGCCCTCCTCCGCCATCAACTCCACCAGATCCGAATCAAAAACCATCCGCTCCGAGAACCGTTGCCGGTCGCGGATGAGAGCCAGCACCTCAAACCGCGCCACCGCGGTGGCCCAGCGCAGGAAACTCGTTGTGGGATCCCAGCTCGCCGCCTTTTTCCAAAGCACCAGGTTGGTGCGTTGCAAAGCCTCCATGGCGTCATCCTCCCGGCCGAGGGCGGCCTGGCAAAATCCGCGAAGCGCCGTCTGATGCTTGGTCAGGGCGCAAATAAACTCGCTGTCAGGCGGGAGATCCGGGGCGGCAAACATGCAAAAGCGGGGTTCCCCCATTGACTCCGGGAAACGGGGTGCGGTTACACGAAATCTTTAAAAAACGATCCCACACCGTTCCGGGGAAACGCTGGGACTCGATTGAAATGCGCCGACTCAACCATGGGTGCCCGCACTGGGAGCACTGTTCGTGCCCGGCTCGCACCCGGCAGAGAGCCCCGGATGTCCCGGCATCAGGGAGGCAAGCCGCAGGCCCTCCTCGCCGGGCCGCCCCACACTTATGAACCGGTGGGAAAGGCGACCGCTGCGGACTGCGCAAAGCAGGTAGCCCTTTTCATCGGATCCATCGTGGTTCCGTCGCCAGCGCGACGCGCAACGCCCCGTCACCAGCACGCTGCTCTCGCGGCGCGTTTGGGTAAGGCCATGCCAGTGCCCTGAAAAAACGCCCTCCAAACGGTGATGCGCAAACAGGCGAATCACGGCTTCGGCGTTGACGGGGCGCAGCCAGTTTTTCCCCAGGGGCAGGTGGGTAAACAGGGTCACGGGGCGCTCCCGAGGAAGGCTGGCGAGTTGTCCCTCAAGCCAGACCAGGCTCTCCCGGGACACCCGCGCCCTGTAGACTTTGCGGCCCTCGGTGGAGTCCAACACGAGAAACTCCCGGCCGGCGACGCTGAACCGGTAGTTGAGCGTGGGCCCGTAAACCGCCCGGTAATTTTCAAAAGAACCCTCCAAATCACAGTCGTGATTCCCCGGGAGCGCGTGCACCGGGAAAGGCAGCCCCCAAAAGGCGCGCTTTACCGCCGTCAGCTGGCCGGGGGCGCCGTCCTCGGTGAGATCCCCGGCGAGGACGCAGAAAGCTGGACGCGGCCGCAGTTGACTCAGGTGAGCCACGACAGCGGCAGTCCATTGAGCGCAGCCCGTGTCGCGGTAGTGAAGATCGCTCAACACGACAAATGAGAAATCCCCGCCGGGAGGCAGCGCCCGGGCGCGAGGGTGACAGGGCTGAGTCGCGGCGGACGCGCTCCAAAGACCCGAGGGAAGGCAAACCGCGCCGCCCAGAAGAGCGCCTCCGCGAAGAAACCGTCTCCGGGAAACGGCGTTTGGAGCCGCAGCCGCCGGAATGGAGCGGGCCTCAGAACACCAGGCCCCGCCGGCCTCAGCGGCCCCGGGTCGGGGGGCGCAACCGGGTTCGCCCTCCGGCGCGCCGTCGCATGGGGTCGAATGCGGTGTCGGATCCATCGACTTTCATTTGGTAAACGACCCGGAGCAGATGTCCAAGACGCCCCTTGGGGAATCCGCCCTTCTGGGCAAACCATCCGAGGTACTCCACCGGCAAATCATAGATCGGCACGCCATGGGGGGGGAAATGCTGGGGCCCGAATTTCCCGAAAGGCATGTGAAGCGATTCGATTTCACGGAGTTCGCCCGCGATTTGAGACTGCACCCAAAGCGGATCGGACTCCGGCGTCTCCATGGAAAAAAGCGATCGTGGATCTTGGAACGGGCTCCCCGGGAAACAGCCAGAGCGCGGGACAGGAACAGGGGTGGTCGGCGATCACCAGCCAAACTGCTGGGTGGTTCTCATCGCAAGATAACCAAGGAGCCCCGTGGCCGGGATGGTCAACACCCACGCCCACAGGATCCGGCGGACGACAGGGAAATTGACGGCGCTGAATCGTTTGGCGCAGCCCACGCCCATGATGCTGGTGGTGATGGCGTGGGTCGTGGAAACCGGCATCCCGAACTGGCCCGCAAAGAAAAGGACGGAGGCCGCGGTGGCCTCGGCGGCGAACCCGTGCACGGGCTGCAGCTTGACCATCTTGTGCCCCATCGTCTGGATAATCCGCCACCCGCCCGCTGCGGTCCCGGCGGCCATGACGACGGCGCACGTCAACTTGACCCACAACGGGATCACCGGGGAGGCCCCCATATCCGGCGTCTTGAGGAACGCGAGAAACGCCGGGGCGCCCCCGAGCGCACCCGCCTTGGTGGCGGCCACAAGGGCCAGGGTGATCACGCCCATCGTCTTTTGAGCGTCGTTGAGGCCGTGGCTCCAGCCCATGTACGCCGCGCTGGCCAGCTGGAGCTTGCCGAAAACACCGCTCACGACGCTGGGGCGCCAGTTGCGCAGCCACACGTAGAGCCCGCTCATCATCAGCAGCCCCACCGTAAAACCGATCACGGGCGAGGTGAGCATCGGGATGAGCACTTTGTAGAGGATCCCCGCGTTTTCCCACCAAGGCTTGCCGGCGGTCACCTTCGACCAAATCAGGGCGCTCCACTGGCCATGAGCCGAGGCGAGTGTGGCGCCGCAGAGCCCGCCCACCAGAGCGTGCGTGGAGCTGGAGGGCAAGCCGAGCCACCACGTCACCAGATTCCACACAATGCCCGCGAGCAGGGCGCAGATGATGGTTTGTGTGGAAACAAACGTCGCGTCCACCAGCCCGGAGGTGATGGTTTTCGCGACCGCCACCCCCATCAGGGCGCCCACCAGGTTTGTGATCGCCGCCAGCGCGATCGCCTGGCGAGGCAAGAGCACCTTGGTGGAAACCACCGTGGCAATGGAGTTGGCCGTATCGTGAAACCCGTTGATGTACTCAAACACCAACGCCACGAACAAAACCGTCAGCAACAGAGCCATGCGCGTCAGGAGTTCTTAAGCACCACGTGGAAAACCACGTAGCCCGCGTCGCGACAGCGATCGATCCCCTTCTCGAGCAGCTCGTAGATGTCCTTCCAGAACACCACCATCCGGGCGTCGCTCTCCCCGTGATAGACGTTCCGCAGCAGGTCGTTCATCACTCGGTCCGCCTCCCCCTCAAGCACCTGGAGCCGCTCGTAGTCGTCCTTGATGAGTTCCCCGTGGCGGTTAGCCCGGAGTTCCCCCACCATTTTCGCCACAATCGACGTGGCCTGTTCCAAGATCGAAATCTGACGGGCCACGTTCTCCATTTTCGCCCCCGGAGGCGAAATCGTCAGGCGTTCCCCGATTTTTTCGACGTTCTTTGAGATTTTATACAGAGCCGCGGAAAGCGCCTCGATGTCCTCCCGCTCAAAAGGCGTCACGAATTTTTTGCAGAGTTGCTCCGTGATCTCCTGGCTGACCCGCTTGTGTTTGCGGCGGCACTGCGCCAAGTCGCCGATCATCTCATCGATGGCGCCCTGCCCCACGTTGGCTGCCACACGACTGAGCAGAACCGCGCCGCGCTTCGCTTCCGATGCGCTATTTTCGAGGAGCTGAAAAAATTGGTCGTCCCGACCAAAAAAGCGTTGGAGTAGAGACATAGGCGGATAATGGGGCGCTTGCTTACCAGCTCCCCGCCAAGCCCGGCAAAGAAATTCCGGGCCCCTTGAGCTCCACCCCCGGCAGGAAAAGCCGGTCCGCTCCCATCCCCTGTCCCGGGGGGCGCGCCCCCCTCATGAAGATCCGCGCGGATTTCGGCGCGCGGCAAACCCTTCAGGGAGAAAACAAAACCGCCGGCATCATCCCCGATCGGAACCGTTTTCCTCGCGTCGCGCCGCCGCCGCGAGTTTCCGGACCCGCTCATGGCGGATGTCCTGGCCTTTATAAAGGTAGAAAACCTCCTCGGCGATGTTCGTCGCGTGGTCGGCCACCCGTTCCAAAGCCTTGGCAATAGTCAGCAAACTCAGAGCCCGGGTGATCGTCTTCGGGTCCTCAATCATGTAACTCGTCAACTCCCGGGCGAGCTGTTTGTAGAGGTCGTTCACGCTGCGGTCCCGCGCGATAATCTCCACGGCGAGATCGGGTTTTCCCTCAATATAAGAGGAGATGCTGTCCCGCAGCATTTCCCGACCGATCTCGGCCATCAATGGGATGTCGATCAGGGGTTTAAAAAGCGGCTCCTGGTTGAGGCCTTTTGCGTGCCGGGCGATTTTGGTGGCTTGATCGGCGATCCGCTCCAGGTTGCTGGAGATTTTTGAGGCCGCCAGCATGAACCGGCAGTCTTTGGCGACGGGTCCGTGGGTCGCCATGTAGGTGATCACCATCTCGTCGATCTGAACCTCCAGAAGATCAATCTGCGAGTCCTCCTCCTCCACGGCATCGCAGAGGCTGTCATCGCGTTCCACCAGCCCCCGAAGGGACGTTACCAAGCTGCGTTCGGTGAGACCGCTCATGAGCAGGAGCTGCTCGCGGATTTCGCTCAACTGACGTTCCCAAAATACGTTCATGAATAAAAAGAGTTGGGCGCGGGAAAAAACCGGATCCCGGCGCGGTCCGTCATCAACCAAACCTGCCGCTGATATAGTCCTCGGTTTGCGTCTGAACGGGGTTGGTGAAGATTTTCTCAGTCCTGCCCATTTCAACGAGCCGGCCGAGATAGAAAAACGCGGTGAGATCCGAGCAGCGGCCCGCCTGCTGCATGTTATGGGTGACGATCACAATCGTGTAGGAACGCTTGAGCTCGTGGATGAGCTCCTCGACCTTCGCCGTGGCGATCGGGTCCAACGCCGAGCAGGGCTCGTCCATGAGGATGATCCGCGGCTCCACCGCGATGGCCCGGGCGATGCAAAGCCGCTGTTGTTGCCCCCCCGAAAGGCCCAGAGCGCTGGTGTGCAGCCGGTCCTTGACCTCCTCCCAAAGCGCCGCCCCCCGCAAACTTTTCTCCACGACCTCCTCGAGCCGCCTCCGGTTTTTCACCCCCTGCACCTCCAGCCCGTACGCAATGTTCTCAAAGATCGATTTCGGGAAGGGATTGGATTTTTGGAACACCATGCCCACCTGGCGCCTCAGAGAAATCACATCCACGTCGGGATCGTGGATGTCCACGCCCTGAATAAGGATCCTTCCGCTGCCGATCCGCGTGCCGTCGATCAGATCGTTCATGCGATTAAAGCACCGCAACAGCGTCGACTTGCCGCAGCCCGAAGGCCCGATGAACGCGGTCACCCGGTTCTCAGGAATCCGCAGGTCGATCCCGTGCAGCGCCTGGCTGGCGCCGTAAAAGAAGTCGAGTTTCTCCACGGCAATCATCGCGGGCTCGGGACCCGGTTCGCCCGACGCAGAATGCGCCGGGGAGGCGGGAGATGGGGAAAAGGCTTCCATGCGAGGTTGGGTTAAAGAGGCCATGGTCGGTTACCAGCGGTACCGCTTGCGCATCCGCGTCCGGAGCAGAATGGAGGTGGTTGCGATTCCGCTGACCAGAATTAAAAACACCAGCGCCGTGCCGTATTGGACGCGTTCGGTGTATTGGTTCTGCGGGATTTTCGAGCTGACGACGTAGATGTGGTAGGGCAGCGCCATCACGCCCTGGCCGATGAAGTTGAACAATCCGGAGGAGCCGCCCGCATCCCGCATCACGTAAGCGGCCGTGAACATCACCGGAGCGGTTTCGCCGGCCACCCGGGCGACCCCCAGAATTGAGGAGGTCAACATTCCCGGGAGCGCGTAAGGCAACACGTTGGTGCGGATCGCCTGCCACTGGGTGGCGCCCAGGGCGAGGGATGCCTCGCGGAACCCCTTGGGAACGGCGCGGAGAGACTCCTCACTAGCGGCGATCACCACAGGCAAAGCCATCAGGGCGAGGGTAAACCAGCCCGAAGCAAGGCAGACCCCCCAGCCGGAGAAATTCAGCCAGTAACCGAACCCGACGGGCAGACTCGGAACGGAGGGATCGTCCACGCCCGCGAGCACGGGCATAAAATGAACAAACAGTCCCAAGCCGAAGAGCCCGAAAACGATGGAGGGGACACCCGCGAGGTTGAGGATCGCCAGCCGGATCAGGCCAACCAGCTGACCGCCATGGCTGTATTCGCTCAGATACACGGCGCTGCTCACCCCGAGAAACAGGGCGATGGTCATGGAGCCCACCACCAGCCAAAACGTGCCTTGGATGCAGGGCCAGATGCCCCCGGCACTGTGAGCGTAGGTATCCGCCTTAATCGCATCCAGGCCGCGCTCCTTTTTAAACGCGCGAAACTCCCGATCCCCCAGCTCCATTTTAATGCCTTCGTGTTGGAACACGTACAAAGTCTCGGGCGACTGACTCAGAAACTGCCAGTTCACGTAGGGTGCGGCCTTCTGGAAAACCGTTCCGCCACCTTTCCAGAAAATCGTGGCGAAAACGGCCAGGGCACACGCCAGGATGAGGTAGGTGCCGGCGCGGAAAAGGCCGAAAACCAACCGCTCAACCCATTGCGAACCGGAGGACTTGTGGGCGAAAGGGTTGCGGTTCATCCGATCGAGATTCGGTAACGTTGCACGACCCGCTGGGCGACGTAGTTGATCCCCAGTGCCAGGAGGAACAGCACGATACCCACCATGAACAGGGCGCGGTAATGGATGCTGCCCGGGACCACCTCACCCATTTCCTGGGCGATAATTCCCGTCATCGTGTGAACGGGCTGGAAGAAAGCGCCCAAGCCCTGGGTGAAATCGGGAATCGCGATGCGGTTGCCCGCGCAGAGCAGGACCACCATGGTTTCGCCGATCACCCGCCCAAACCCGAGCAGGATGGCCGAGATCAGCCCGGACAAAGACGCCGGAACCAGCACCCTGAGAATGGTCTGGAGCCGCGTCGCGCCCAGGGCGAAAGACGCCTCCTTGAAATGCCGGGGAACGTTGGTGAGGGCGTCCTCAGCGAGCGAGAAAATCGTGGGAATGGCCATAAACGCCAGGAGGCACCCCGCGGTGAAGGCATTCAGACGCTCGCTCATGGGAAAACCCGGAACCCAAGCCAGCCAGGTCGTTTCCGAAACCGCCCTCAGAGACTGGCCGAGAATTGCCACCCCAAAAAAACCGAGAACCACCGAGGGGATTGCCGCGATGAATTCGATGGCCGGCTTGATCCAGGTTTTCTCGCCGGTCCCGGCCACTTCACTGACGTAAATGGCCGCCACCACTCCCAGAGGCACCGCAATCAGCAGAGCGATCAAAGAGACCAGAAGCGACCCGATGAAAAGAGGAATGATCCCGTACCAATCCTGCCAGAAACTCGCCGTCAGCCACTGCCGACCAAAAAGGAAAGCGGTGACCGACCGATACCAAGGAACAGGAGCATCGTAACGCCACGCGGCAAGCTCCGCCTCAACCTCTGGAAACGTCGCGGCATACCGCTCCGCAGCCGCCTTGAGTCCGCTCAATTGAGGAGTCCAAGCGGCAGGGACCGATTGCGGCCCGGCCATTGCCAAGGAGGCGTTGAGCTTCTTGGCGAACAAACGGTTGGCATCCTTGTAGATCGGCAGAGAGGCGGAGAGCGCCTTGATTTCCCGCCCGAAATCCACCGCCACGGAGGAGACGGCGGCGGCTGCACCCGCCTTGCCGGCCCGGATCAGCATGGCTTTTTGCTCAATTGAATCCTGATAGATCTGCTCCCTCTGCTTGACGGCTGCCGCCTGCTCCGTGAGGTCCGAAGCCAGGGAGCGAACGTCCTCAGACGCGTCCCCCAGAGCCTCCGCAAACGCGTCAAAACCCGCAAGCGCGGCGGTGGCGGCCTGCGGCGCGGCGCCCTTCGCCAAAGCGTCGGAGTAGATCTTCAAACGCAATGCGTTGGCCGCGCGGGTCAACTCCGCATGGCGGTCGAGCTGCCCCTTGATGATGTCCACATACTCCAAGCCAGCGAGCCGGTAGACGCGGATACCCCGGCTGTTCTGGCCGAAAAACCCAGCCCCTTCCCGCAGCAGGAAGACCATGATCAGCACCAGGGCGAGAATCGCAAAGGCGGCGTTTCCCTGAAAAAATCGGCGGATGGCGGAATCCGCCGTCAACCCCAGCGGACGGAAGCGTTTCTCCTTCCGGATGGCCAGCGCGACAGAGCGCTCTGGGGCAGGCGTAGATTGAGAGTCAGGCATCACAACAAAAACAGACATCCGGGCACGAGGGCCGCGCAACCTTGCGGGCCCGGATCCGGCGCAAATCCGAGATTACTTCACGCCGACAAACCCGACCTGCCCGACAATCGCCTGGCCTTTGGGGCTCAGGGTGAAATCCACAAACGCCTTCGCCTCCCCCTGCGGTTCGCCGTTGGTGTAGTAGAAAGTCGGCCGGGAATAGGGATAGGCCCCGGAACGCACCGATTCCGGAGAAGGGAGCGCGCCGTCCACGGGGACCACCTGCACGCCTTCGGCCTTCAAGTAGGCCAACCCGACGTAACCGATTCCGTTGATGTTCTTGCCCACCTCGGCGGCGATCTGCTCGTTGCCGGCCATCTTCTGGGAGCTTCTAGCGTAATCGCGCTTCTTCATGGCCAGCTCCTTAAAATCGCTGTAGGTGCCGGAAGAGGTGTTGCGGGTGTAGATGGAAATCGCGCCCGGCTTGCCGCCGACAGCACTCCAGTCGGTGATGTCTCCCGCGAAGATCTGCTCCACCTGCTTTTTCGTGAGGCTTTTGAGCGGGTTTTCGCTGTGAACAATAATCGCCAGACCGTCATACGCCACGGTCGCGGGCTTCAAATCCACCCCCTTGGCCGTTGCCGCCGAGACTTCGGTGGCTTTCGCCTGGCGGCTCGACATTCCCACCTGCGCCGTGCCGTCAATGACTGCGGAGATGCCCGTGGTGGAGCCTTCGGCGGCGATTTCGAAGCTGGTGTCGGGATTAACGGACTTGAATGCCTCTGCGAGCTGCGGCACCAGCTTTGCGCCCAGAGTGTCAGAGCCCTTGATCACGAGCTTGCCAGCGTGCGCGAAAGAACTGCTGAGCGCCAGAGCGGCCACTGCCGTGAAGAGAATGCTTGGTTTCATAATGAGAGAGATGAACTAGACGAATGAAAATGAACCCACCAGCGGGGCCGCCCCCCAAGCCCCGCTCCAGCGAAGGCGATGTCTTGGCACCGACGCGTCAAAACACCCGCTCTTGAATCCTGGAATCCCGGACACTTTTAAAGAAGAACCTGCTCGTGGGCCGGGCACCCGGTTGCGTGAACGGCGGGCGGAAGGTCAGGGCTGAATGTTACAAACAGGTGACGAAATTGTCACATTCCGGAAAGAAGCCTCAGACTCCGGAGCCAAAGAACGCAGCCGCCCAGTATGTGGCCGGAGCCCCGCAACGGTTTGCCCGGGCTTCTCCAAAAGGGAATTGACAGCCCCCGCGCCCGCCCTGAGCAATCGAGGCAATGAAGTTCACGCCCCTCGATTTTTCAAAGATCCGCACCTATCCGGTGTCGGAACGCGCCAACAAGGTGGCGACTGAAGCGTTCGCGAAGCCCCACCGGCCCGGGAGCTCCTTCCAGGATTTCCTCAGGAGCCTGCCCGACTTTCTCGCGGTTCAGGACTTCAGAAAAACAGTCGCCGCAGTCGCCGCGGCGATCCGCAACCGGAGACCCGTGCTTTTAATGATGGGAGCGCATTCCATCAAGGTCGGGCTCAACCCGGTGTTCGTGAACGCCATGCGACAGGGGCTCCTGAGCGCCGTGGCGTTCAACGGGGCAGGCGCGATCCACGATTTTGAGCTGTGTTATCAGGGAGAAACCAGTGAGGACGTCCAGCGGGGGCTCAACGACGGAAGCTTTGGGATGGTCGAGGAAACCGGGCGCGAAATGAACAAGGCCTTGGCCGAAGGCGTTTCCCGGGGTCTGGGAGCGGGCCGCGCCCTGGGCGAGGCCGCGCGCGGTTACGAAAACCGGGCACAGAGTCTGTTGGCGACCGGAGCCGAGCTGGACATGCCCGTCACCGTGCACATCGCCATCGGGACGGACATCATCCACCAGCATCCCAGCAGCAACGGGGCGGTTCTCGGGGAGTCGAGCTACCGCGATTTCCAGCTGTTCACGTCGGTGGTGGCCCAGTTGGAAGGCGGCGTGGTGCTCAATGTAGGCAGCGCGGTGATTATGCCGGAGGTTTTCCTCAAAGCGCTGACCATCGCGCGAAACCTCGGCCATCGGGTCGAGCATTTCACCACGGCCACTTTCGATATGACCCGCCACTACCGGCCCTCGGAAAATGTCCAACGCCGCCCCACGCAACTCGGCGGACAGGGCTTTTATATGGTCGGCCACCACGAAATCATGATTCCCCTGCTCTTTGCCGCCGTTCTGGAGGAACTCAACGATTCCGCCCACACTCCCTGAAACGCACCGCCCCCCTGCACCGGGGATAAAAAACGCCCCATCCCCTGCCCCAGATCTTGAAGTCCCCGATAAAGTCCTTTTGCCCATGAACCGCGCGCGCGTCCAATCGCTCCTGGCCCAATTTTCCAACAAACGCATCTTGGTCATCGGCGACCTGATTCTCGACGAATTCATCTGGGGCCGCGTTTCACGGATCTCACCGGAAGCGCCCGTGCCCGTGGTCGAAGTCTCCAGCGAATCCTATTTTCCCGGCGGCGCCGCCAACGTGGCGAGGAATCTGCGGGAGTTTTGCCCCCAGGTGAGCGTGATGGGCGTCACCGGCACCTGCCAACACGCAGAGCACCTCAAACGACTGCTCACCGAGGAGGGCATCGACGTTGGGCCCGTCCAATCCGAGCCCTGTTATCAAACCATCGTCAAAACCCGGATCATCGCCCGCCAGCAGCACGTGGTCCGCATCGACCGGGAAAAACGCGTCCCGCTGCGGCCCGAACACGCCGCCGCCGCCCTGCGACAACTCGCCGCGCTGCTTCCGGAAACCGACGCGGTGATCGTGGAAGACTACGGCAAAGGCATGTTGCCCCAGGACTTCGCCGAGTCGATTTGTGAGCTGACGAATCGGGCCGGAAAAATCCTCGCAGTGGATCCCAACCCCAACAACCCCCTCGCCTGGCGGCATGTCACGGTGATGAAACCCAACCGGGTGGAGGCGTTCGCGAGCGCGGGCCTGCCCGTCAGCGACCCCGTGGAACCGCCCACGGCCGATTCCGCTCTCCTGGAGGCAGGCCGGAGGCTCTCCAAAAAATGGGATGCCGAAAACCTCCTGATCACGCTGGGCGAACACGGGGTGATGCTCTTTCGTCAGGATTCCCCCCCCTACCACGCGCCGACGCGGGCGCGCGAGGTGTTCGACGTGAGCGGCGCGGGAGACACCGTCATTGCCATCTACACACTCGCCCTGAGTGCGGGGGCCACTCCGGCCGAAGCCGCCGAGATCGCCAATCACGCCAGCGGCGTTGTGGTGGGCAAACTCGGCACGGCCACCGTGACCCCGGAGGAACTCCTGGCCAGCTTCGAATCCTGACCGCCCCGTACTCGCCGACTCGCGCGTCGCCCCATCCCCCCGGGCGGCGGGTCTAGACGCTCCAGCCGAAAATCTTCACGAGCTGCGTTTTGCCTTTGAGCGCCCGGGAACCAAAATCGGCAAACGAACTTTTCTCAGGCAGGTGTTGAACCATGTCCTCCGAGAGCACCACCCCCTGGCCCACCTCCTTGCTGACCGATTCCAAGCGGAAAACCGTGTTGACGGCGTCGCCAATGATCGTTGCGTCGCGTTCCGCCGCGACCCCCACGTTGCTGCAGGTCACCTTCCCGTAATGGAGCGCAATCACCACCTCGAACTTTTCGCCGCAAGGCCATTTCCGGGGCTCGGCTAAGGCGCGGATTTTTTTAGCCGTCTCGAAGGCCGCCACACAATTGAGCGGCCCCGCTGCGCCCCCCCAGTATGCGAGCACGGCATCTCCAATGAACTTGTCAATGGTGCCGCCGCTGTCCGCCACGAGGTTGCCAAGTTCACGGAACCAAACCCCGAGCACCTGGGCGAGGTCGCCGCTGGCCATCCTCTCAGACATGGAGCTAAACCCGCGGATGTCGCAGACCAAAAGCGCCACGGGCCGGGACTCGAGGAAATCGGCCGCCAGAGACCCCACGACGGTGAGCTGCTGCTCGGCGCTCCTGTCCTCGGAAGATTCCCTCAGCGTGAGCACGTTGTCCGCGATTCGGATCCGAGCGCCCGCCTCAAGGGTGACCGGCATGACGACCCGTTGCTCGTTCACAAAGGTGCCGTTCCGGCTGCCCAGGTCGATGATCTGGTACTGATAACCGTTGTGACAACGGATCATCGCGTGCTGTCGGGAGACCTGCGGACTGGAACTCAGGCACACCGTGTTCTCACGGGTCCGCCCAATGGTGGCGGTATTTCCAATCGCCACTTCGAACGGCGCAGAACTGACCGGCTGAACATGAAGGGTGGCACCCATGAGAGACCTCATTCCAGCACAGAGGGTCGCGGGAAAAAAAGGGATTAGTGGATTGCGGGAAAAAATGATTTAGGGAGGGATACCGGGCGGCTGGAAAAACAAGTCACGCATCCGCCCACGCGCCGCCCGCTTATCCCACAGCCATTCCTCTCAAACCACCATGCCCGACCCTCTCAGGTTTGATCACTACGAGGTCCTCCAGCTTGCGGACGGATCACCCCATGAACTGGGCCGGGGCGCGATGGGGATCACCTACAAAGCGTTCGACACGAATCTGCGGATTCCGGTGGCGTTAAAAGTCATCAACGGCGCCCACCTGGAGAGCGATGTGTCGCGGCAACGGTTCGTGAGGGAGGCTCGCTCCGCGGCCAAACTGCGGCACCGCAACGTGGCCTCCGTGTTTCACCTCGGCGCGGAGGCCGGCCAATGTTTTTACACCATGGAATTCATCGACGGCGAAACCGTCGATGCACTCATCAAAAGAAAGGGACCGCTCGCCCCCGCGTTGGGCCTTGAAATCGCGGCCCAAGTCGCCCGGGCGTTCAACGCCGCGCATCCCCACGGCCTGGTCCATCGCGACATCAAACCCTCCAACCTCATGGTCGTCCAAGAGGACGACGAGCTAGTGGCCAAGGTCATCGATTTCGGCCTGGTGAAATCCTTTCTCCCCGAGGACGGCAGCCAGGAGCACGCCACGATCTCATTGGGCGGTTTTGTGGGAACGCCCCATTTCGCGAGTCCCGAGCAGCTCGAGGAACGGGAAGTCGACGTGCGCTCCGACATCTACTCACTCGGGGTCACCCTCTGGTACATGCTCTCCGGCCAGACTCCATTTGCCGGCTCCACCGCCCAGGTCATGAGCCAGCATCTCTCCAAACCGCCTCCCCTCGAGAGGCTCCAAGACATTCCGCGCCCGGTGGCGAGGCTCCTGGGTCGGATGCTGGAAAAAGACCCGGCCCGGCGCCCACAGAGCCCCAACGAGCTGAGGAGAGAAATCGAATCGAGCCTCGCGGAACTCACGGGCTCAGCACCCGGCGCATCCACGGATTCGCAGCCGGACATCAGCTCGGAGGATTTCGCGACGGTGGCTGAGAACCCCGTGAGCGCCGACGGAGCGCCTCGGATCGAACCAGGCGCGACATTGGGCCGACGATTCACGCTCCTCCAAAGCCTGGGTGAGACTCCAGCGGGCCGGCTTTTTGAGGCGAGGGAACTCGGGGCGCCCTCCCGAGAAGTGCGCCTGTGCATCCTCCACCCCGAAGTGCAAAGAGATCCCAACGCCCACGCCGCCCTGGAAAGCGCCGCAGTCAAGGCCCAGGGGATACTTCATCCCAATCTGCTCCGGATTCACGGGCCGGAGACATTGGAGGGAAGGGCGGTGATTTCCATGGAGTGGACCCGGGGATTTCCCCTGCTGGACGTGCTGCGCGCCCGGAGGGAACTGACGGCGGCCGAATGCGTTCCCCTGCTCCAACAGGCCGCCGAGGGACTCGATCACGCGCTCAGCCAAGGTCTCAACGATGTGGACTTGGTGCTGCAACAAATTCTGATCCATTTTCCGGCAACGGAGGCCTCGGGGCGTCTGCCCGCAACCGACAACTCGCAGCGCAGCCAGGTCTTTGAAACGCGCAAGGGCCAGCTCCTGCCGAAAGACGCATTTCTCCGGGCGCCTTTAGGCGCCTGGAGCCCCCACCAAATTAAACTGCAACCGCTGGGGATCACCCGTCAGCTGTGCATGGACGCCGCGTGGGCGGGGAACCAAACCGTGGTGTCCGGCGCGCGCCCCGGCACTCCGTTGAACGCGGACCCGGTCAAACGCTCCATCCAGGGGCTGGCGCGCATCGCTTATGAACTGCTGGGGGGAGTCATCCCAGCGCCCGGCCCAGCGGGGCCGACCTGGCGATACACGCCGCTCGCCAATTTGTCGGAACACGGCAACGAAATCCTCCGCCAGGCGCTCGCCTCCACCCCTCCCTTCGAAAGCGCTTGTGCCTTCTGCCAAGCCTTGGCTTCCGAGGTCGGTTTGGAGCCCGCTCCCGGCTCGGCTGAACCGGCTTCTCTTGGCAATCCCGAGGCCCCGCAAACCGAGAAGAACGACAACCCGGTGCCCGGCAGCCCCGACTCGGAGGTCAAACCGACGGACCCGATTCCCGAGGCCTCGCGGAAATCCGCTGCCCCGGTGTTTTTGACTCTCGCCGGCGTGGCAGCAATCGGAGCCGGTCTCTTCCTGCTCA
>CAMARB010000026.1 GCA_945860355.1 Chthoniobacter flavus
TGTTGGAGGTGATCGTGGAGGCTTACGGGCGGCAGAGCCGGGTCCGCATCGCGAGGAACACAGGGTTGTCGGACTCGGAGTTGGCTGCGGCGACTGCGGACCTGCAACTCATCAAGGTCACTTGAGAATTCCCTGGCTGCACGGCTGCCGCGCCGCTCCAGCGGGCGCCGGTTTCGATTGATCCCAGCGTATGGCTCTGCCCGAACCGATCCCCGACAACCCTCTGCGTTGGGAGGGCTGGAAAAATTTCCAGTCGCCCAATTTCTACGAGCGCCTTTGCCTTTCCGAGGGTGCGCGGGCGACAAACGAGCAGATTGAGGAGAATTGCCGGAGGCTCCTGGTTTGGTGGCAAAAAAAACTGCCCCTCAAAAATCAACCCAGCAACCCCTTGGCGCAGCTCCTCCGTGGGGGCTTGGAGGAGGCCCCCGTGTTGCTGGCCGAGGCGCGGGCGGAGTTACTCAACCCCGAGCGCCGCGCCCGATTGGATGCCGCGCTGGAAGGGGCCGCGCAAGAGTCCGCCTCCCGCGAACTCAGGAAATGGCTTTCGTTTGCCGTCGTTAACCAGGTGCTCACGGCCGATGCGGAGGCGCGAATCGCGCGTGCAGCCGAGGAGCTCGGCGTCTCCGCCGAGGCATTTCAGAGGAGCTTGGAGGCGGAGCTCCAACGGATGGGCGCTCGCAGGATGGCACCCGATGAATCGTCCTTGGCTGGAGTGAGCACTTCGGAAACTTCTCCTGGAACGCCCGCCGACGAGTTCCGCAAAACCCTTCAGCTTTCCCGGCTGTGCCAGGGCGGAGGCGAAATGAGCGATGATCAAAGGGACGCCCTCTGCAACATCGGCGAGGGCCTCGGTCTGACGGGAGGGCAGGCAGAGGATCTCATTGACGAATACCTGGAGCAAATGGCGGAGGCGTCGTGCTCCGGGGCCCCGAAAACCGTCCTGAATGAAAAGGGATGCTCATCTGTCCGGAGCCGGGATGTTTTGCCCAGGGTGCCCACTGCGCAGTCCGGCTCTGTGGCCGGAGAGGCGCCTCCCCGAGTGGCAACGGGTGTTCATCCGGTGGACGCCGGGTTTCGCCAACCCGATTTTCGCAACTCTCTGGGCTGCGAAATGATTTGGCTCCCAGGAGGCCGGTTCACCATGGGGAGCGATGCTCCCGATGCCTTGGACAACGAGCGTCCCCTGACGCCGGTCGTGCTTGCCTGTTTTTTCCTGGGACGATTTCCGATCACCAATGCCCAATTCGAGCAGTGTGACCCGGCCCATCGTGCGTTCCGGCCGCCCTGGGCGGGGGACAATCATCCGGTGGTGTCGGTCAGCGCCACGGACGCGGCAAGGTTTTGTGGGTGGTTGAGCCAACGGGAAGGGCGCAAATACCGGCTCCCGACCGAGGCGGAATGGGAATATGCCGCCCGCGGAACGGATGGGCGCGTGTTTCCCTGGGGCGACCGCCTGGATGCCGGTTACTACGCGAATTTCGCGGATTGCCGCACCTCGTTTCCCTGGAGAGACCCGCAAATCGATGACGGTTACGCCCAAGGCGCTCCCGTGGGATGTTATCCCCGAGGCGGCAGCCCGTTCGGGATCGAGGACCTTTCCGGGAACGTGTTCGAGTGGTGTCTCGACGACTTCGAGGCCTACAAAGGCCGTGAACGTGTGAATCCCAAAGGCGCTCAGGAAGGTTCCAAGCGGGTTTACCGGGGGGGCAGTTGGAAATCCCGGGCGCACAGTTTGCGCGCGAGCGCCCGGCATTTTAATGCGCCCAGCTACTCCTCCAACGACGTGGGATTCCGGGTGGTTTGTGAATGCGCACCGGCAAAGCCCGGATGAAACAAAACCAGCCAGCCCCCGATCGAGGGCTGGCTAGGTGGAAAACGGCTGGAACCGATGGCCGATTAGGCCGGGGTGTTGAAACGGAACTTCGCTTTGGCGCGTTTCGCGTTGGACTTCGCCTTGCGCTTGGACTTCTGGGTCGGTGTCTCAAACGCACGCAGGCGGCGGACTTCCTCCATGATCCCCTCGGTTTCGAGTTTGCTCTTCAGGCGTTTGAGGGCGCGATCGATGGGCTCTCCTTTGCGAACAATGACTTCAGGCATTTGTGTTCCCTTATTTCTGGTTGCAGATGACGGTTATAAACAAAAAATCGGCTTTGAGGCGGGTGGCGACTGTAGGCCCCTCATTCTCTCCCGTCAATGAACCGTTTTGAGGAAATGCGCGGCTTTTTGTCCGCGCCCCCTCCGCACCGCATCTCAACCGATCCTCGGAGGCGGTTCGCGCCGCATCCAATCGATCCGCCAACTTTCGAGGGGCGCGTCCCTGTCAAGGAATCGGAGCGGGTGGTTGACGCTCAGGCCGACTCTGCATACTTTCCGCAAGCCGATTTCTTTGCGTGAACATTATTACTTGGTCCGCCTTTTTTTCTGCTCCTCACCCCGGTTTCCCGGGGTTTTCCCGTCCGGGGCGTCGGGCGCACCTTCAACCACTTCAATGGGATTCCTATGCAAAAGCTCGATTTTGACCAAGCCCTGGACCTCGTGCTCAGCCGGGACCCCCGCTACGGGCGCGGGGCTTATCATTTCCTGAGAGAAGCCCTGGATTTCACCCTCAAACAACGCCGCAAGCTCAAGGACGTCGCCGCGCAGCTGGCTTCGTCGCATGTGTCGGGCCAGCAGCTGCTCGACGGGATCCGGCTTTACGCGCTCAAGGAGTTCGGGCCGATGGTTCCCACCGTTTTCGAGGACTGGGGCGTGCGGAAGTGCGAGGATTTCGGGGAGATCGTCTTCAACCTCATCGCCGTGGGTGTTTTCGGCAAAAACGAGACGGACTCCGTGGAGGACTTCAAGGGGGGCTACACTTTCAAGGACGCTTTTGTTCTCCCGTTCCTCCCCGATGCACCCCAGCCCCATCGGAGGGCGTTGATGGATCAGCCGGCCAAAGAGCTCAACTAGTGGGTTGATGTTTCCCGGCTCAGGCCGCCTGGAGCCTCTCAATCAATCCTCCCGATCCCGAGCGTCGGGTTCGGCGGTGTTTTCCCAGTGTCGGCGGGCCTTGCTCAGCCCCAAATCGAGCGTGATCGAATGATGGACCCTACCAGCGCCCCCTCCCAGCCCGCCGTTGCCCAGCCTCTCCAGTGCCCGCCTCCCGCGGCCCGTTTGTGGACCTTGCCAAACGGTCTGGTCCTCATCGTTCAAGAGGACTCCAGCGCTCCGGTGGCCAGCGTCCAGGCTTGGGTGCAGACGGGCTCCATCCATGAAGACCGCCACCTGGGCGCGGGGCTCTCCCATCTCCTGGAGCATCTCCTCTTCAAGGGCACGCCCACCCGCTCCCCGAGCACTTTCGCCCAGACCGTTCAGGACGCCGGTGGTTACATCAACGCCTATACGTCTTTTGACCGGACCGTGTACTGGATCGATATCCCCGCCAAGGGCGTGCCCACCGCCCTGGATTTGCTGGCGGACGCCCTCCAGAACTCCACATTGCCCGTGGAGGAATACGCCAAGGAACAGGAGGTCATTCGCCGCGAGTTCGCCATGGGCGAGGACGATCCGGACCGCGTGGCCGGACGACAGCTTTTTGCGGCCGCCTACCGGGAGCATCCCTGCCGGCATCCGGTTATCGGGCATCTGGACATCTTCAACGCGCTGAGTCGCGAGGAGGTGATGGCGTACTACAAGACGCGGTACGTCCCCAACAACTGCTTCTTTGTGGTGGTGGGGGATGTGGACGCCCAAGCCGTGCACGACCAGCTCTCGCGGCTGTACGCGGAGGCTCCCCGCAAATCGTTGCCGCCGGTCTGGATTCCCGAGGAACCCCCTCAATGGGGCGCCCACGAGGAGCACCGCGAATTCAACACCGAGTTGACCCGGCTCTCCCTCGCCTGGCATGTGCCCGAGCTCACGCATCCCGACGTGCCCGCGTTGGATCTGTTGGCGGTGGTGCTCGGGTCCGGTCGCAGCTCCCGTTTTTACCGGGTGCTGCGGGAGGACCGCGGTTTGGTTCACGGGATTGACGCTTGGTGTTATTCGCCGGGGCACCCGGGCCTTTTCGGCGTCGATGCCGTGCTCGATCCCGAGAAACGCCTGGAAGTTCAGGCGGAGATTCTCCGCATGCTCGAGGAGATCCGGTCGGCCGGGGTCACGGAGGCCGAACTCGAAAAGGCCAAGAAAATCTCGCTCAACCAGCAGCTCCGCCAGCTCACCACGATGCGGGGCAAGGCCAGCGACTTGGGCTCCAACTGGATGCTGACCCGGAACCTGGATTTTTCTCGGGAATACCTCCACGCCCTCCAGGCGGTGACTCCGGAGGATGTCCGGCGTTGTGTCTCGACGTATCTGGTCGACCGGAACCGCACCATCACGTCCCTCAACCCCCTGGGTTCCCTGGGCAAGAGCTCCCGGGTGGTGGAAAAAATCGAGGCGGGAGAGATCCAAAAGTTCGAGCTCTCCAACGGCCTCCGGCTTTTGGTGCGAGAAGATTCCCGGCTGCCTTTGGTCTCGGCGGTGGCCACCTTTAAGGCCGGGCTTTTGGCCGAAACGCCCGGTACCAACGGGATCACCCGGCTGCTCTCCAAGACCCTGCTCAAAGGGACCTCCCGCCGGAGCGCGGACGAGTTGGCCAGTGAGATCGAGTCCGTCGGCGGCAGCATTTCCAGCGATTCCGGGAACAACAGCCTGAGTGTGGCGGTGCGGGTGATGCGCCCGGATCTGGCGTTGGGCCTGAGTTTACTCGGCGAGGTGCTGCGGGATGCCACGGTGCCCGAGAAGGCTTTGGCTCGGGAAAAGGAGGCGCAACTGGCGGGAATCAAGGCGCAGGAGGAGGAGATGACCAGCGTCGCGGGCAAACTCCTGCGCGAGCATCTTTTGGCCGGTCATCCCTACGCCCTGCAAAGCCTCGGCACCCAGGAATCCATCGCCGCCCTGACGCGCGCGGACCTGCTGGCTTTCAAGGAGCGTCACATCGTGGGGCGCAACGGAGTTTTGGCGGTGTTTGGCGATGTGCGGGCCGAGGACGTGCGCGCCCAGGTGGAGCGGGAGTTGGCCGGGATTCCGGCGGGGGAACCCGCTTTGGATGTGGTGCCGCAGCCCGAGCCCCTTGCGCGTTCAGTGGAGGTGGAACTGCAGCGCGACAAGGCGCAGGCCATTTTGATGGTGGGTTATCACGGGGGCTCCATTTCAAGCGCCGATCGGCCGGCTCTGGACCTCATTGATGAGGCCTCCAGCGACATGGGCTCCCGTTTCTTTATCCGGATCCGGGAGGAGCTCGGGCTGGCCTATTTTGTGGGAAGCAGCCACGCCATGGGCCTGGCGCGGGGCCCCTTCATCTTCTATCTCGGCACCGATCCCCTCAAGCTCACGGCGGTCAAAGCCGAGTTGCTCGATGAGATCCGGAACTTGGCTCAGCACGGTCTGACCGAGGCGGAGATTCACCGGGCCAAGGAAAAGCTCCTCGGCCAGCAGGACATCCGGAATCAAAGCAACGACGCATTCGCTTTCAGCGCGGCGCTCGACGAGTTGTACGGCCTGGGGTTTGGACATTACCGGCAGCTGCGCCAGGAGATCGAGGCGGTCACCGTCGAGGAGGTGCGCCGGGTCGCCCGCAAATATTTCATCGAACAGCCCCACGTGATCTCCGTGGTGCGGCCCAATCCGGACTCGGTTCCCGCAATAACCGCGCACTGAGCCCCGATCCCAGTTGCGCTCCGGCACCCGGGCCGAGCGCTTCGCGGAGGGCGGCGTCCGGGCTCCGCTCGGGCGTGGAAGGAGGTCCTCAGTGGACGCGCCCCTGAACTTTTTCCATAGTCCCGCGATGAAACTCTGCTTGTGGCTGGTTCTGAGCATCCTTCTGCCCGCATTGGTGAACGCCGGGGAACTGCGGCCTGTGGTGGTGGTGCCCTTGAAAACGGAGGTGTCCGAGGCGCAGTTCTTTTTCCTGCGGCGGGCCCTGAAAGACGCCGAACGCCAGGAGGCCAGCGCTTTTGTGATCGAGATGGAGACCTATGGAGGGGAGGTCAAGGCGGCCATCGACAACATGAATGCGCTGCTCCGCACGACGGTGCCCACTTACACTTTTATCCATTCCCGGGCCGTGTCCGCCGGAGCGTTGATCGCGCTGGCCACCCAAAAAATCTACATGGCGCCGGATGCGGTCATTGGGGCGGCGGCGCCCGTGATGGGGACCGGCGAGGATCTGCCTTCCACCATGAAGGAGAAAACCGTCTCCATGGTCTCGGCGATGACGCGGGCGGCCGCGCAGAAAAACGGGCATCATCCCGATGTGGCGGCCGCGTTTGTGGACAAGACCCGGGAGGTGCGCGTTGGGGAGAGGATCGTTCACCCGGCGGGCAGTCTGCTGAGCCTGAGCGCGGCGGAGGCGTCCGCGTCGTATGACGGCAAACCGTTGCTGGCCGTGGGCATGGCGGCCTCGCTGGAAGAAATGCTGGCTCAAGCGGGGTTAAAAGGGCCTGTGATCACGATCCAGCCCATGGGCATGGAGCGGCTGGCGGTGTGGATCACCCGGCTGGCGCCGCTCCTCCTGCTGGGCGGGATTCTGGGCGCTTACCTTGAATTCAAGATTCCCGGGTTCGGTTTTCCGGGCCTGGCCTCCTTGGTTTGTTTCGGCTTTTACTTCGGCGGCCATTACATCGCGGGATTGGCGGGTTGGGAGGCGCTGCTGCTTTTTGTGGCCGGAGTCGGCCTCATCGTGCTCGAGCTTGTTCTGCCGGGCACGATTCTCCCAGGGCTCGTTGGGGTGCTCTGCGTGGTCGGGGCAATCCTGTACGCCATGGTCGATCGGCTTCCGTCCGAGCCCGTCTGGCCCAGCCCGGACATGCTCCTGCGGCCCCTGGTCAACTTGAGCCTCACGTTTGCGGGAACTGCCGTGGCCATCTATTTCCTGGCTCGCTACCTGCCTCAAACGCGGGTGTACCAGGCTTTTGTGCTCTCCGCCGCCGTTCCCGCCGGACCCTCCTCGGCGGTGCTCGCGCATGGACCCCGGATCGCGCCCGGGCTTGAGGGCGTGGCGCGCACGGATCTGCGTCCGAGCGGAAAAGCGCTTTTCGGGGAGCGTCTGGTTGACGTGGTGTCCTCGGGCGATTTTATCGAGGCAAAAACGCCCATCCGGGTGATCGAGGTGGAAGGGGCGCGGGTGGTGGTGGCAAGCGCCGCCTCCTAGTCTTTGATGCGGTAGAACCGCGCGGCGTTGCCGCCGAAGACCGCTTCCCTTACGGCCAACGGGAGTTGGCGGGTGTAGTTCTCAACCAACTCCGCCGTCTGTTGGTAACTCCCGGCCAGAAGGCAAACCGGCCAGTCGGAGCCGTACATCAACCTGTCCCCGCCGAACGCCTCGAACACGGTGTCCAGGTAGGGGGCGAAATCCTCGGGCACCCAGCCCGCGTGATCGGCCTCGGTGATCATTCCCGAGACCTTGCAGCAGACGTGCGGGAATTCAGCCAGGGTGCGGATGTTCTCACGCCAGGGGGAGATCGTGCGTTGGCGAATCAGGGGTTTGGCGATGTGATCGAGGACGAAGCGTTGCTCGGGGAACCGTTCCACCAGCCCAATGGCCGCCTCGAGTTGGTGCGGATAGATGAGGAGATCGTAGGCCAGGCCGAACCGGGCGAGTTGGCTCACGCCGCGCTGAAAGTCGTTTCCGAGCAGGAACGCCGGGTCCGGCTCGTCCTGGACCACGTGGCGGACTCCGACAAACCGGGGGTGTTGGGAGAGCTCCTCGAGCTGCTCCTCGACGCGGGCGTCGCGCAGATCCACCCAACCCACCACGCCGCGAATGGAGCGGTGGGCGTCGGCCAGGGAAAGCAGCCAGCGCGACTCCTCCAGGCTTTGCCGGGCCTGGACGGCGATGGAGCCCTCAAAGCCGAGCGGCTCTTGAATGCGCGCCAGATCCTCCGGAAGCCATGAGCGATGCAGGGCCGAGCCCTCAGGGATCCAGGGATACTGGGGCGCGTCGTAGATCCAAAAATGCTGGTGCGAGTCGAGTTTCACGAGAGGTGGGGGCGCGTTGGGGGCGTTGCAGATTGAGCCTGAACTCCTCAGTCTCAGAGAGAGATTGTTTTCACGCGGAGACGCGGGGAACGCGGAGAGGTTTTGGAAATTGAGGAACCCAAAGGCTTTGCGCATTCGCCCCTTCAGTCATTCCGCTGGAGCTTCCGTTTTCAGGTGGAGAATTCGGGCCGGGCGGGGTGGGCGGTCAGACCATCTCCACGATGGCCTTGATGACGCCGGTCTGGGGCTTGAGCCAGGTCGGGAACGCCTCGATCATCTCCTCGAACCTCGCGTGATGGGTGATCCACGGGGCGGTGTTGATTTTCCCCTCCTCAATGAGCCGGATGATCCGGAAAAAATCCCGCGAGAGCGCGTTGCGGCTGGCCAGAATGGAGAGTTCCCGGCGGTGCATGACGGGGGCGTGCGGGAACTGCAGGTCCTGCTGCGTGATCCCCACATACACCAGGCATCCGGCGAACGCGCAGAACTCCAGCGCCTTGCCCATGGAATGATGGCTGCCGGTGGCGTCAATCACGACGTGGGCGCCTTCGCCTCCGGTGATCTCCGCGAGCTGGCTGAACTCGGTGCCGTCGCCCTTGGCGAGAATCGTGTGGTCCACGCCCATGGTTTTTTTGCAGAACTCCAGCCGGGCCTCGTTGAGGTCGAGCACGATGCTGCGGGCGCCCGCGACGCGAACAAACTCCAGGGCGGAGAGCCCGATCGGGCCCGAGCCGATGATGAGCACGGACTCGCCGGGCTGCGGGTTGCCGCGATCCACCGCGTGGCATCCGATGGCCAGCGTTTCCACCAGGGCGAGCTGATCGAAGCTCAGCGTTCCGGACACGTGCAGTTTGCGCGCCGGCAGGAGCATGGTCTCGCACATGCCGCCGTCGCTCATCACCCCCAGCGTCTTGTGGTTCTCGCAGCAGTTGGTGTGGCCGCGCCGACAGGGCGAACACTGCTGGCAGTTGATGTAGGGCTCCACCGAACAGCGGTCTCCCACTTTCACGTTCTCCACCCCCGGTCCCGTCGCCAGCACTTCCACCCCCAGCTCGTGGCCCGGGATCCGGGGATACGAATAAAAGGGCATCTTGCCGAGGTAGCCGCCGTAGTCGGTGCCGCAGATGCCGACGCGGTGGATGCGAACCAGCGCCTCTCCTGGGCCTGGGCGGTTGGGTTGGGGGATTTCAATGGCGCGGAACGCCAGGGGTTTTTCGAGTTGGATCGCTCTCATGTGCGGGGGGCTAGTTGTTTTCCGGGAGACCCTCGGTGTGGCCGAGGTTTTTGACCGGCGCGAAGATGTCTTGGACCTCCCTTAGGAGCGTCTCGTCGATGGGGGCGGCGGCCCACTGGCTCCATTTGCGGATGTTTTCCGGGTTCGCGCTCCCGGCCACGGTGGTTGTGATGTCGGGGTTGGCGATGGAGAACTGGAGGGCGAGCTGCGCGATGTCCACTCCGCGGCTTTGGCAGTGCGCGGCGGCCTTGCGCGCGGCGGCTTTGACTTCCTCGGGTTCCTTGAGCCAGTCGGGCAGGGGCGCGTTGGTGAGCAGCCGGGCCGAGAACGGGCCGGCGTTCATCACCCCCACGCCGCGGGACTTGAGCTCCGGCACGAGTTCGTCGGCGAACCGCGTGTTTTGCAGGGTGTACTGGTTGTAGCTGAGCACGCAGTCGAGCTCGGCTTGGGCGAGCACGAACTGGAACGCTTTCATCGGGTAACCGGAGATCCCGACGAACCGCACCTTGCCCGACTGCTGGATCTTCCGGAGCGCGGGGAGGGTTTCATCGACGATTTGCTGCATGGGGACGAACTCGATGTCGTGGCAGAGGACCACGTCGAGGTGATCCGTGCCGAGGCGGTGGAGGCTGACATCCACGCTTTCGGCCACGCGTTTGGCGGAGAAATCAAAGTGCGCCAGGTCGTATCGGCCCAGCTTGGTGCACAGCGTGTAGCTGTCCCGCGGTATCCCGCGCAGGGCCTGGCCGAGCAGCACCTCGCTCATCCCGCGTCCGTAGAAGGGTGATGTGTCGATGAAGTTGAGGCCGCAATCCAGCGCCACGTGCACGCTGCGCAGGGCTTCCTCAAGGTTGACCTTGCGGAACTCCTGGCCCAGGGAGGAGGCGCCAAAGGAGAGGATGGGCAGTTCGAGACCTGTTTTTCCTAAAAGACGTTTTTTCATGGGAGAAGGCGGGGGTTACTCGGCGGTGCGGCAGCCGACGCTCAGCAACACGTTGGCCCAGAGAGATTGGTCGCCGGTTTGAATGGTGAGGATGTGGTCGGGGGATTCGACTGCTTTGTAGAAGTCCCACTTCTGGATGGGCGTCAGCGGAAGCTTCATGCCGGCTTCCGCCACCACGGCGCGGTATTGATCCCAAACCGGGGGCTCGCCCGACTGCGCGTAGGGATCGTCCTGGGGAATGCCCATGGTGTGAATGGCGTCCACCGGGATCGCGCTGAGCAGGGCGCGCAGGGTTTGCGCAACGGAGACCAGCCCCGGCGACAGGTTGAGGCTCACCAGCTCCGCGTTCGGGCCGCGTTTGGTCCACGCGGGGTAGTTGCCGTCGGCGATGAGGATGACGGAGTGGTGTCCGGCCCGGCCGAGCACCTCGTTGATTTTGGGGTGGATGAGTTGGTGTTTAAGCATGAGCCGTGGAGACCAAGGTTTGAAAGGCGCGGGCCGTCTGGGCGGCCGCCGCGTGGGAGTCGGGAAGCGGCAGGATTTCACCGGAGAGATAGCCGGCGTAGCCGATGTCCCGTAGCGCCGCGAGGATCGGCGCGATGTCGGTGTGCCCGAACCCGACCGCGCGCCGGTTGCTGTCGGCGAAATGGACGTGCCCGATGTGGCGTGCGGCGTCGCGGAGCGCGTCGGCGGGGGAGCTCTCCTCGATGTTCATGTGGAACAGGTCGGCCAGCAGTTTGACGTTCCGGGTGCGCAACGAATCCAGGAACGCGGCGGCGTCGCCCAGGGTGTTGAACAGGTTGGTCTCGTAGCGGTTGAGGGGCTCGTAGAGCAGCGGCGCGCCGAGGCGCTCCGCGTGCCCACCGAGATCCTCCAAGGCGTCCCCGAGCCATTCAAGGGCTTGGGCGCGCGGCAGGCCGGCATCCACCCGGCCCTGCATCGATCCGATGATGGCCGGGGCGCCAAACTCGGCTGCGAGACCGATGATCTGCCGGATGAATTCCCGCGCCGATTTGCGCACGGCCGGGTCCCCGTGCAGGAGATGCCATTGGTGGATCACCCAGCCGCCCCCGGTCCCAAACGCCGCCACCCGCAGCGAGTGCCGGGCGAGGAGGGCGTGGAGCGCGGGGCGGTCGATGGCGTCGGCCGCGGGCGGGAAAATTTCAATCGCGTCGAAACCCAGAGCCGAGGCCGATTCGCAGGCGGATTCCAATCCGTCCCAGAAGACGAAGGGGCCGCCTTTTGCCTGGGGGACGAGGGAGACGGTGATGGCGGAGCGCATGATCAACAAACTGCGGCGGGTTGGGATGCCTGGGCGCGCTCCAGGAAGAGCGGGATGAGATGCCGCTCGTAGAGGTTGGCGGTCACGTTGCGGCCGACGATTTCCTCGTTGGCTTTGAGCAGGTCGAGGTAGCGGGCCCCTTTCTTCGCCGCCAATTTGAAGGCCACATGGAGCAGCTGGCGAAGGCTCGGGTTGAAGAGGGGATGGCTTTGGTCGTGCCGGAGGGCGCCCGTGAACTGCGCGCTGCTCCAAGCCGCGACCTCCACGCCGCTGGGCAGCTTGGAGCGATCGATGTCGATCACACTCGCATACGGCGCGGTGAGCTCTTCGACGTGTTCCATGGCCTCGGCGTAAATCTCCGTGGCCAATGCCAACGCGGGGCCGCCGGCTTCCGCCAGCCCGATGAGCTCCTCAAGCCAAGTCGTCCCCGCAGTTTTGATGTGCAGGCCCGCGCCGAACTTGGGCAGGGTCCGGCGAATGATGGGGTAAAGCGAAAACTTGTCGCTGCCGGAGTGGACGCTGAGTTTGAGATTGGCGGGCAACCCGTATCGGGCAACCGCGAAGGCGATGACCGCGAGGTCCTCGTGAAACTCTTTCTCGAACTGGACGAGGTCACCCTCGTAATCCACGCCCTTGTTGAAGCGGCCCGTGAACTTGGGGGCGATGGTTTGGACGGGAATTCCCTCGTCGGCGATTGCCGCGAGAATCACCAGCAGTTCGGGCGGCGTCTGGGGCGTGTCGGTTTCATCCATCGAGATCTCCGCGATCAGGTTGTCGGCCCCTTTCTTCTCCGCGATGTGCCGGTAGAGTTTCCCCGCGTCCTGGACGGCGAGCAGGAACTTCTCCGCGATCTTCCGGACCTGTTCGCGGGTGGTGTGGAACGGGCTTTGGATCTGCGGAATCTCCAGGGCGCCGATGAGCTCCGGATGGCGGCCCAGAAAGTCCTCCACCGCGTCTGGGCTGGCGGGTTTGCCGATGGAGTCCGCGACGTCCAATGTGAAGAAGTCCGATGCCGGGATAAACCGGTCCACCGTCTCCAGCCGGATATGGTCGGCATCGACATGCCAGCCCTTCTTCCAGTTCAAGGTTTCCACGGCCTGTTGGGCCGCTGCCAGAACTGAGCCCGGCTCGGATCCAATAAAGGAGTGTTCCCGGTGGGACTTGTTCCAGACGGGCGCCACATCGACGCCTTTTTCCGAGAGAAGCTGGCAGGCTCGCAGTTGGGCTTTGGCCTGGTGCGCGAAACGGTCACCGACGCCGAGGGAGAATTTTTCGAGGGTCAACATAGAGGGTGGGGCGGGAGGATTTGCTTGGGGAGACGGTAGTGCGGAAGAGGGGCCGCGGGAATGGCAGGGATTGACTCTTGCATGTCGATTCTTGACCTTTCCCGGCGTGTCTGCCCCCGACGATTTTCCAGGAAAACGGCCCAGTTTTGTTTCCACCCAGGTCAGCGAGGCTCGGCGTTATTATTTGGATCTCTCTGCGAAGCCCGGCCCCGGGGTGGTGGTGGTGTGCGGGGGCTGCGAGCGGATGCGTCCGGATTACCGGGTGCAACGGAGCACATTCCCGTTTTTGGCCGTGGAATTTGTGGCCGAAGGCGAGGGCACCCTGGAGCTGGCGGGCCACCGTTACGCCCTGCGGCCGGGGATGGCGTTCGCCTACGGCCCCGGGGCCGCGCATGTCATCCGCAACGAGCCCAAGCGGCCCATGCTCAAGTACTACATCGATTTCGCCGGCGCCGACGCGGAGCGTCTGCTGGGGGAGAGCGCACTGCGGGGCTGGCGGGCGGTGCAGGTGTCGTCGCCCCCGGAGGTGGTGGAGATTTTCGAGCTCCTCCAGCGGGAGGGCGCAAGCCAGAGCCGGTACGGGGCGCGGTTATGCGCGGAGTTGCTGCCGGTGCTGCTGACGAAAATCACGGAACGCGCCGTGGCGGGGGGCGCGAGTGCGCCGCGCGCCCTTGCGACTTATCAGCGCGCCAAGCAATGGATGGAGAAACACTATCTGGAGGTCAAAACGGTGGAGGCGGTGGCCGCCGCCTGTCATGTGGAGCTGGCGTATCTCTGCCGCCTTTTCCGGCGTTTCGCGCACACCACCCCCTATCAGTTTCTTCTCCGGCTCCGGCTCAACCGCGCGACGGAACTCCTGCTCGATGGCGGGTTGATGGTGAAGGAGGTGGCCGAGCAGTTGGATTTCGCCGATGCCTTCCATTTCTCTCGCACTTTCAAACGGGTTTACGGGCTCGCTCCCGAGCAGTTCTTGAGGCGGAACCGGGTTTGGATCGAGGGCTGAAATCCGGGGGGATGACTGATCCCGAACTCCGAAATGACGGAGACAGATCATTTTCACGCGGAGCCGCGGAGGGCGCGGAGGGCTTTGGAAGTCACTGAATGCAACGGCCCTCCATTTCCCCTCTCTGTGAACCCGATGAACCCTGAAAACGGAAGTTCCAGGCTGCTTGCGTAGGTTTTTTGAGATCTTTGTGGTTCCAAAAACAACGCGCAAGCGCCACGGGCTCAGGGCCTCAGGCCGCCGGGCCCTCGTCCCTCTTCAGCGTAAGGAACTCAAAGAGCGCAAAGATTCCGGGGGGCACGCGAGGGCGCGGTCGGGGGGGCGCGGGGAGCTTTTTGAAAAATTCCGCAGGAACTGTGGTTTTCGCGTGAACTTGAGCGTTGGGGCTTACGGGGATGGCAGGGGGCGTTGCAGGCTGCGCCAAGCGTTTTCCCGGCGCTCGAAGTATTCCAGCGCAGCTTGCGGGGGTTTGAGCGCGGATTTTGGCGGCTTTAAGAACCGGTAAATCCGAACCTCGTTGCCCCGCTGGCTTGCGGCGGGCAGCCGCGTCTCCAGGTCGATACAGGCCAGCGCTTTTCCCCCGGGCGCCTCGGGCCCGGTTGCCCGAAAGATGAGGCACGCGCGTCCGGCGAACGGATGGATCCCTTGGAAAAGAGCCTTCTGGATCCATGCCAGCTCCGGAAAATCCCCCTCGCGGAGGTTGTCAAAGAGAGCGTGCAGTGGGGCGCCCGGTTCGCAGGGAAGAGGCTGCGGGTGCTCCGGCAGGATGACCAACTGGATGGCGCCCCGGGTCCAGAGTTCGCTGGTTTTTCCCGAGGCGTCCGTGCGCTCCTGGCGCAGGATGTTCCCGGTGCGCGTGATCCGAAGCAGTTTGGGTGGGAGCAGGAGCCCGCGCTCCGGAGCCGGTTCTGAGGAGGATTGCGGGCCGGGTTTCGGGGTTTTGAGGGGGCTGATGGTGATCGTCCACGCGGCAAAGTCCGGCGCGCGTTCAAGCCTCGGGCCGCCGGGCCATTCCGGCGCCGGGGCCGTGGGTGCGGGCGGGCTCGCCCTGGGTTGCGGCGCCTCGGCGAGGCTTTCCCTCGCAATGTCGGCTGCGAGCAGGGCGGCCACCGCCGCTTTTCTGAGGGCGCCGTGCGCCGCGGTAACCCCGTTCATTCGCGCACCTCCTCCCATTCTTGATCCAGCACGTGGCCGGTCCACCGGTCGATCGCCACGTGGATCCACAGCCGTTTTTCCGCAGTCAGATGGAATGCCCCCCAGTTGTTGCTTCCCGGGGGATACTGGCCGGTTTGTGCGACGAGATCGATGAGGAGGTTCCAGACCCTGGTGTTGCCGGAGTCCGCCAGAGCGCGCAGGGCGGTTTGCCGGAACCGGGGGACGATCTGCGGCGCTGTGCCGGGCACATCGAGGGAGATGCTCTCGGCGCTCCATCCGTCAAACGGCGTTTCGGCTTGATGGCCCGCGGAGCCCGGAGGCGGCTGAAATCCTTTCACGTGACGTCCCACCAGTTCGCTCAGATTCCGCAGCGGACCCTTTGGTGGGATGTCCCGGGAGGTATAAGCCACGAGGCTGCGCGCCAGCTCCTCCGCTTCCTGATCGGAGAGGGGTGGCTGGGTGTTTCGCGCCCAGTCCGCAGCGGGCAACGTGGCGATCTCGTCGCGGCAAGTGCCCGCAAGCAGGGCCTTGAGCACGGGCACTTGCCGGGTGTTGAGGTTGACGCGTCCCGCGACGATCCCCCCGGGGCTCGTGTCCTCCCGAAGGCTCAACACATCGAGAAGCCCGGCGTCGGCGGTTTCCGGGGTGGAAAAATCGAGGTCTTTCCAGGGTTGATCCCGGAACACCACACCCAACTCCGCCACGGACCGGAACGGGCGGTTGAGCACGATGGGGCGGCTCTGGCTTTGTGGGCCGGGGGTCAGATCCGGATACCGGGTTGCGGTGGCCGTCGGAAGTCCCGTGGAGGCGACGGCTGAAATAGCCCCTCCCGCCGCCGTGTTGCCCGGAACCACAAACGCGGCAACGCCGCGTCTCACCACCAGGTCGGGGTCCCGGTAAAAAAGCGGAGAGCCGGCGGGAACCGTGTCGGGTCGGCCGAGAAAATTCCCGTCATCCGGGCCGTCGACCCGGTTTTGGCTCAGAAGCCCGGGACGCCAGGGCGCCGCTCCGTCGCCGAATTTCAGGGAGGGCGGGCCCCAGCCGAGCAGCCCGTTGTGGAGCCTGGGGTTGAGCCCGGTGCCCGGGGTGCCCGACTCGTGAATTGCCAAACCCGCGCCTGAATCGGGGCGATGGCTTGGCAGGGCGCAGGCTGCGGCATGGAGCACGTCGCCGGGGGCCTGGCGTCCGATGGCGAACCCGAACCGGGCGGTTCGCGGATCGGCGCATTGGCCCCAGGACTGGGATTCCCCCAGCAACAAGCCCGGTGGGGCGGGGGGCTGGCCCGGGCGCCCTCCGGGCAGGGTCGCCTCGAGCGCCGGGACGTGCAGGAGTTTTTCATCGTAGGTGATCCATTGGCCGGTGGCGGAGCGGCACTGGAGGCGGACGATGACCGCGCTTGCGGAAAAGTTCGCCGATACTTTCTGCGCGCTGGCCACGGTCTGATCGGGCAGGACCTGCCGCAGGGGAAACCCGCCGAGGCAGGCCCCCACGTAACCGAGGCTCTCGGCCGGTTGCGCGGCGTCCCGCAGGGTGCCTTCCGGCAGAGCGCCTGCGATTTGCCGGAGCCCGTGCGCCGGCCCCGGCGTTAGCCCGCTTCCAGCGGGAAGTCCGGCTCGGCAAAGAAGCGTGGGTTCCCGGTAAAACCGGGCGTTCGGAACGGAAAACAGCAGCTCCGTGGACTCCGCCGTGAACGGCAGGGGCGCGCCGAAAGCCAGCAACGCCGGGGAATCATTGGAGCGGAACTGCACGGCGGCGGTGCTGGTTCCGCCCGCGGGAGTGACGCCCGGCTCCCCGGTTTCCATCAAGACCCGGAACTCCGTGGGACGCGGGTTGCCCAGCGCGGCGTTCTGGTCGTGCGGATTCCAGATCTCTGGCTGCAAGAGGAACACTCCCAGGCCCTCGTCCTGGAGGGCGGGCGAATTGGCTGCGGGGAGCCAGGGGGCCTGCCCAAGAGGCACCGGAAGACGCACGTGAAGAGGGCCGACGCGGAACCGATAGAAATAGGGCAGGTTTTCAACGCCGCGCACTTCGGACCCATCCGGCAAGACGATCCGTGTGGGGAATCCGTCGGGATCGGCCTGATCGATGAGATTGGCTGCGATCTGAAGGACTTGGAGGTCTACCGAGATGTCCCGCCGGTATTGGGACAATCCCGCCAAGCCGTCCGTGGCGGCGGCTTTGCCCAGCGACCCCACCCCGATGGTGGCTTTCAGCAGCTCCACGAAATCGGGGTCCCTCGGGGGATCGATGAGTGCCGCCACGTCCTCCAGTCGCCCGATTTGCCGGTGCTCGATTCCGTGGTCGTACAGCCACGGATCCTCCGGGCGGGCCCGGGTCAGCCCGAAGAAACGATGAATGGCGCTTTGGGGGCCTGCCACTGCGTCCTGGGTGAGGAGCGACAGCCGACTCAGCGGGAAACGGCGGTTTACCAAGGGGGTGTCTTCGCCTGGAACGGCTCCCGCCTCCGGCGAAGGCCGCCGCCGCACGTTCAGGAAAACCGGGTTGATCTGGTCGTCGAGTTGGTAGGCGGTGTTGTTGCCTCGATAGGCGTTGAGGTTGGGGCCGGCGCTGGCGGGGCCCCCGATTCTGGGCCGGTCCGGATCGGGCGCGAGGGAGGGTTGATTGAGGCCGCGGCTGAAAGTTCCCAGATACTGGAGCGCGTTTTGAAGAGCGGCACGGCGCGCGGCGTTGGGGCGGAGTCCGTTGAGCAGGAAACTCATCAAGGCTTGCCGACTGGTGAACGCGCGGTCCGATTGGCCAAGATGAAGAGACGGATTCAGCCCGGTGAGATGGCCGCCGGTGTGGGCGAGCACGGCACTTTGGTAGCGGCTCACGGAGGCGCGGGCGACGTCGGTGTCAAAACGCAGCCGGGGCAGCTCGCCGACGGGTTGCGCGCTGGCGTAGTTGCGCCAGCCCACCAGTTGATCGGATTCCGCCCGAGTCAGGCCCAGCCGGGTGAGATCGGCGAACGCCAGGCTGCCTTTCCTGGAAAACTCAATGGCTTGGGCCGCTGTCATCTGCCCGGCGCCGGGCCGCTGGGAGGGCACTGCCAGCGGGTGCCCGGCAACGTTGGCGTCCAGGAGCCCGCCCTCGTCAAAGATCAGGTAGGCGTAACGTCCCACAACGTCCTCACGCGACAGTGTATCCGGGGTGCGCGCCACCGGGATCCAGTCCGGCGCAACAAACTCCGGGCAAGGTAAAACGCGGAGGTCGTCATCCAGGAAATCGGGGTGTTTGGGCAGGAGGAGCGAACGGTTCCATCGTTCCCGGGAGACGCGGCCTTCGCTTCCGGCGTCGCTGGGCTGCGAGATGGCCCGGCTGCTGGGCGGATGCCGCTCCAGGTCGTAATTGGGTCCGTCGTAGAACCGCGTCTGTGCCGAGCTGCGCTTGAGGAGGTTCGGGAGCGCGTCGTGGGACCCCGCCCGGAAGGGCACCGCGGTAAACGGTGAGGACGGGATGAACAACGGGTTGATCGGCGCGGGGGGAAGGGAGCCTGCCGCCATTTCCTCCCGGAAGTCCCCCAGCAGCGTGGCCACGGCGCCCTGCGCGAGGAGATCGACCGCGGTTTGCCGGGCGCTGTGGCTTGCGATTTGGCGGGCGCTGAGAGCGTGCGCGAGGAACGCCAGAAGCGTGGCAGCGAGAAGGCTCATCGTGGTCAGGACAAGAATCAGGGCGGCGCCTCCGGCTGTGCGGATGCGGCCGCCGCGGGCATGCGTGCCGGGCGTCTTGTTCATGGAACGCCTCCCAGGGGAACCCGCCGCTCGTAGATGCGGATTCCTGCGCCGTTGGAAAGCGTTCCCGTTCGAACCGCCGTCCACAGGTTTTCCTCCCACACCGACGCCATCAGCCGAGGGGGTGTCTCCGCGAGATCCGCATCGGTGGGATCGGGAAACAGTGAGGCGAGCGTTGAGGGATCGATCCTGGGCTCGGCGGCGTTTCTGAGCACCACGGCGATGTGCAAAGCGCGGATGGCTCGAATGGGAGGGCTTCCCGTGGGGGCGGCTTGGTTCGAGAACGCGAGAACCGAAGTGCCGCCCGGCTTGGGGCGCAGTTCAAAGCAGTATTCGAAGCGAATCACCCGATGGTTGAGCGGATGGACGTCGGCGCCTTGGAATTCGGCGCCGGTTGCGGGCTCCAAGGCCCGGGGCCAGCGTCCCACAAGGGTGCTCTCGGTAATCGGGGCCAGTGTCGGGGCGGGGGCCGTGAGAAAAACCGGGGCGCCTCCCGTCTGCTGCCCCGGTGCGCCCTCCCAGGTTAAGCCTTTGGAAAGACGCAGGAGGGTTGCGTCTTCACCGAGCCAGTACCCCATCAACGCCAGGGGACTGCGCAGGGAGGCGTTGGGATCGCCGATAAAATACGCCGGCGCCTCGGCGATGAAATACAGGGCGTCGTTGCCGGGTTGGCGTTTGAAAACGAGATCGAGATCGGAGCGCGCGGGAATTCCCCGGAGATCGGCCGAGATCCGTTCGAAAATCGCCTGCGCCTGTTGATCGCACCGCATCCGTTCGGCGCCAGAAAAGACGGTCTTTGAGGCGTGCTCGGTGGCCTGTGCCAGCGCCAGAACCAGGAGCCCGAGCACGGCCAGGGCGACGGTGAGTTCAACCAACGTGAGCCCCCGCGGCTTGCGCCGGGCGCGGCGTATCCACGTCGGTTCACGGGTTGCGATCCAGGGCGGTGAACACTTCATACTCCGCAGTGGCCGACGCGTTCTCGGGGGCGGGTGTCTTGATTGCCACGCGGGTTTGCGTGGCGGATTTGCCGCGGGATTGCGGCGGCGGCGTCAGCCAAACTTGGATGCGGTATTTGGCCGAGGCGGCTTGGGATTCCGGCAGCGCTCTCCCGTTCTCATCGGCAACGGCGCTTGTGGCTACGGGCGCATCGCCGGGCTTCGGGACCTTCAACCCGTAGAGGGGTGAAAACTCCGCTGCACTGCTGGTGGATTGAAGGTCCGCGCAGACTGCGGCTGCCAGTTGCGCCAACTGGATGTTTTGGCGGGCGTTTTCCTGGGTTTGGAGGCCGACCGGGAGCAGTCCCATGAGAAGAAGGATTCCCGTGGAGCAAACCCCGAGGGCGATAACAACCTCCACCAAACTCAAGCCCTCTTGGTTTCGCCCCGTCATGGCCGATAAACCCGGACGGCGCCGGTGAGCGGATGCAGTTGGATGGCGGCGCAATTGGCCTGCGCCGCGAGGACCTCGTCCCCTGGCGGCTGCGCGCCGCGGATCGGCAGAAGGCCGATTTCGACGCACTGTTTGATTTCGTCGCCGTTGGACTCGTATTGAATCCGGGCCGTGCCTTGAGGATCGAACTGGATGACTTTTTCGAAGAAGAAATCGCACTGCCGCGGGTCCAGCGGCGTGTTGAGCGGTTGGGTGAGAGGCGTGACCGATCGGCACGCTTCATGGCCGAGCCGGTAAAACCGTCCCACGTCCTGGCGTCCGGCGGTCTTTCCCATCGGCCCGGTTTCCGGGGGAACACCGAGGGTGGAGGCGAGGTGGACCCGCTCAAAGCTCTGGAGCCTCCCCAGGGGCCGCAGCCAGAGCGTGGTCCCGTAGGAACGGCGCCAGGATTCGGAGGGCCGGGCGGTATCGTAGCCTCTGGCGGCGTCCTCGGATTGAGCGGTCAGCACCCACAACGGCGCCGGGACGATCGGGCCCCCCTGAGCGGGCGCGTCGTGTTTCTGGAAAAAACCCACATAGACATACCGGCGCTGAGTGACCGCTGCGGTTCGGGCCAAGGCGAGAGTCTCGGCCAGACGCTCGACGACCGAGGAAAACTGGTTTGCCGACTGAATCGCGCCGACGGCGGGCAAGGCGAGACCCAGCAACGCCAGGCTGAGGCCCGCAACCAGCAGGAGTTCCAGCAGGCTGAAGGCCTTGCGACCGAATCGCTGGCGGCGAGGGTAAGCGCATGTTTTCATGGACGGCACGCACCCCTTTAAGAGCTGCGCCCGGGTTGGCTCAATGGGGCCTCCGCCCCAGGCCCGGTGGGGAGACGGTGTGCGAGCCGTTGGTTGTTTGGTGGGGCGCGTCCAGTTCGTCTGATCCGTCTGATCCGTCTGATCCGTCTGATCCGTCTGACATCGACGGGAGTGGCCCTACTCAAACGCCCTCAGATAGGCGACAATCTCGGCCACCTGCGGATCCTGCAGGCCGGCCGCCACGGGGGGCATCACCGAGCGCCCGTCGATGTAGCCCGCCGACTGGATCTCGCCGTGGGAAACTTTCTGTGCGATGCCGCCCGTGAGCCGAGCGTGACTTCGTTTCCATCCTCGCCCGCCTTTCTGGACGACTAGACCCCGCGCTCATCGAGGCTGGCGCTGACCGCGTGGATTTTGCCGTAGATGGGTTTGTCAACGTAGATCAGGCCGTGCCATGGGGCTGGAAAACTGGCGGCGCGATCCTCGCAGAGGGCCATTCCGCAGAAACCGGTTCCGCCGAGGGCTAGCCCCTCCGCAGTGGGGGGATGGACCAGGGCGCGGGGGTGGAGTTTCGAGGAGGCGAAGCTGGGGAAGGCGGAGTCTTCCTCAAAGGGACCGACGCTGTATCCGAAGTCGTTCGCCTACTGAATGAAGACGCGTCCGGTTCGGGCACGACCCCAGCACCAGATCTTGTTGAACCCCGCGCTGAGGACCTGGAGATCCCGCCAGTCGGCCGGATCGTAGCCACCAGGCACGGCTTTGTCTCGGCCGGTTTTGGTCCAGTCGGAGTGCTCTTTTTCGCGGGGCTACTCGGTGGCGGTGATGGACCACATGCGCCCGGAGTCATCAAACGTGACGGTGATCGGTCGGGTCGGCCCGGTTTCCTCGCTCGCGACCAGTCCAACGTCGAAGCCCTCCGGGAGTTGGAACGCTTTCGCCTGTTCCGTCGGCGACTGGGGATGTGAGTCCTCGGCATTGCCAGGTTTGAGCTGGGAGTTCTTTTCGGTAGCCACCCGAGGGGCCGCAACGGCGAGGGAAAGCGCGTCGGCGGAGAGGGGGAATGCGGCAAGGGGACGAAAAGCCGGCGGCGGCGCTGTGTCAGGGCGCAGAGCTCAAGGACAGAAGGGCCTCCGCGCACGCCCGGGCAAAAGCCGTGTCGTTGATCGCGCAATCCAGCTCTTGCACCTCCAACCCGGACCTCAGTGTGGCCTTGAGGGCGCCGAGCAGGGCCGCGTCGGCCTCGGGATCGTAAAAAGGATGGCCCGGCGCGCTCAGTTGGCTGATCCCGCCCCGGGGCCAGAAAATCCGGACGGGGGCGGTGTAGGCGTTGATTTTCCGGGCCAGGATTCGACCCAGCTCGGCGCACTCCTCGGCGCTGGTGCGCATGAGTGTCACCTGTGGGTTGTGCTGGTAGAAGCGGCGCCCGGAAAAACGTTCCGGCACGGTGTGCGGTTCGCCAAAGTTGACCATGTCCAGGCAGCCCGGCGCGATGACGGCAGGCACGTGGGCGGCGGCGGCGGCGGACAAGCGATCCGGGCCCGCTCCAAGAACGCCGCCGACGAGTTCATCTGCCCATTCCGTGGTCGTTAAATCGAGCACCCCAGAGACGAGGCCGCTGGCGATCAGCGCCTCCATGGCTCTGCCTCCCTGGCCGGTGCTGTGGAAAACCAACACCTCCCATCCGGTATCCTCCAATAGCCGCCGCGCCTCGGTCACGCAGGCGGTCGTGTTGCCGAACATACTCGCCACCGCGACAGGACGGGCTTTTGGGTCCGGGAGCGTTCCGGCCGTGTCGAGCATTCCGCAGACGGCGCCCGCGGCGTTCTCCCAGATGACCCGGGAGATCCGGTTGAGCCCCGCCACGTCCACCACGGCCGGAACCATAACAATATCGGATGTGCCGACGTACGGGGCCACATTGCCGCTGGCGAGAGTCGACACCATGACCTTGGGAAAACCAATCGGCAGAGAGCGCATCGCCGCGGTTGCGATGGCTGTGCCACCGCCGCCGCCGAGCGAGAGAACGCCCTGAACGGCTCCGTTTGCCACGAGTTGCCGGAGGTAAACCGCTGCGGCCCGTGCGATGAGCGCCACCCAGCGGCCGCGATCCCGCAGGGCCAGGACCGCTTCCCAATCCTCGCCGCCGCAAGCCGCCACCTCCGGGGCCGGGACGTCCACGGGCACGGAGGGGGCGCCGCTTCCCACGTCGATCCGGAGGGCTCTCACCCCACGGCCGCCGAGCATCCGGGCCAGCGCCTCGAGCTCCTCCCCTTTGGTGTCGAATGTGCCGAGGATGGCGACGGTGTTCATGGGCAAACGGGATGGCTTTGGGGCGGCGAACTCCCGGGTGCCCGCAGGGAACACCAGGGTTCCTCGGAGGCGACGTCCACTGTCGCCGGGCCCTCCGCATGCGCAGGCGAAAGCATGGCCAGAAAGGTCAGCGGTTCGGCGCCCACGTTGTAGGTGCCGTGGACCTCCCCCCGGGGGATGAGCGCCATGTCTCCGGCGCACAGCTCGCGGCGCTGGGCGCCCACCCACTGCTCCGCGCGCCCGCTGAGCACGTAGATGATCTCTTCGCGGGTCGGATGCGTGTGAAAGCCATGCGCACCCCCGGGGTCAATGGTGGCGCGGACCAGCAGAAGTTCCTTGGCGGGCGCAATATCCGGGCGGCAAAGCCATTCCTCCCAGGCAAACGCCGATCGGAACGCGACCTTTTCCTGCGCCCCGACAAAACGACGATTCAGCACGGCGACGTCCATGGGCGATCAGGGGCGGTTGAGGGGGACCCGTTTGAACTCACGGGTCAGCGCGGTGAGGGAATCCTCCACGCCCATGCGTTCGAGGCTGCTGGCGCCGACAAACCCGTCGGCGGAAGTTTTGCTGAGAATGAACTCCACGTCCTTCGGAGAGTTGATCGGTCCGCCGTGGGTGAGGGTGAACACGTCTTTGCGCACGCCGCGCGCGGCGTCGATGATGTCCTGGGTCACGCGGACCGTGTGATCCCAGGAGACCACCGCCTGCGTCACGCCGATGGAGCCGCCCACGGTCGTCCCGACGTGGGCGATCACGGCGTCGGCCCCCTGCCGGGTCATCTCGGCGGCCTCCTCGGGAGTGGCCACGTAAACGATGCTAAAAAGGTCCATCCGGCGTGCGAGCCCGACCATTTCAAACTCTTTCTGGACGCTCATTCCGGTCTCCTCGAGCACCCCGCGGAAGTGGCCGTCGATGATGGTGTGGGTGGGGAAATTGTTCACCCCGGAGAAACCCATGTCCTTGACCTTGCCCAGCCAGTGCCACATCCGCCGGCGTGGATCGGTGGCGTGCACGCCGCAGACGACGGGAATCTCCTCCACCACGGGCAGCACCTCGTATTCGCCAATGTCCATGGCGATCGCGTTGGCGTCGCCGTAGGCCATCAGCCCGGCGGTCGAGCCGTGGCCCATCATACGGAACCGGCCGCTGTTGTAGATGATGAGGAGGTCGGCGCCGCCGCGTTCGATGAATTTGGCGGAGATGCCCGTGCCGGCGCCGGCGGCAATGAGAGGCTCGCCTTTTGCGAGCGTGGCGCGGAGGCGGTCGACGACCTCCTGTCGGGTGTATGGGTTTCCTTTACCGGTCCAAGGGTTGGGCATAAGCGCGAGGAGTAAACGGGGTTCAACGAACGAGACGACCCTAATCCATCCGCAGCGGATTGGGGATGGCCGCAATCCACGGAAACATGTTTAAAAACCACATGGAGCAGAATCCCGGTTGCCATTGCCCCTGCGGGAGTGCAGGAATCCAGGCTTGGTATGAACCCGACTGAGGATGTTTCGTTGAGGGCCCCGGAGGCCCGCGAAATCGTGCTCCGCGCCGAAACGTTTCCGGCGCTGGCCCGGCATCGGATTGCGCACGTGGGCTGGATGGAGACCGGTGCGCCGTACCGGATCGTGCGGGTCCGGCCCAGCGGCAGCTTCATCCATGTGTGTGTCGCCGGAGAGGGGCGGATTCTCCTCGATGGGCGTTGGACAACCAGCAAGCCGGGCATGGCGTGTCTGGCGCCTCCCCGAGTTCTCAACGCGTTCCATGCCGTCCCGAACCGTTCGTGGCATTTTTGCTGGGTGCGTTTCATTGAACCGCCCGGGGTTGCGCCCGTGGTTCACGCGGCGTCCCCCGTGAAAACCCGGTGTAATCCCGCGATTCTCAAGTCGGCGATTGAAGGGCTTCAAGCGGAGTTTACGGGGTCGGCGGAGGCGCGTTTCATTGCGCACTGGTTAGAGCTTCTGGTGGGGGAGGTGCAGCGGCTGGCGAAGCCCTGGCGGGAAAACGAACGGCTGGCGCGGGTTTGGGAGCGGGTGGGCAATGACTTGGCCTACCCGTGGACGGCGGAGGAGTTGGCCCGGCTGGCTCACTGCAGCCCGGAACATCTGCGGCGGCTTTGCCTGCTGGAGTTGGGGCGTCCGCCGATGCAGCATGTCACTTCGCTGCGCGTGCAGCGCGCCGCGGAGCTTTTGCTCGCGGGCGAGTCCAAACTTGCGGCTGTCGCAGAGGCGGTCGGCTACAGCGACGCGTTTGCGCTCTCCAAGATTTTTAAAAAATGGATCGGTTGCGCCCCGGCCAATTACAGGGAAGCTCCGGGGAAAACTGTGCGCTCCGGTCAAAAGGCGGACGGCTTGAGCTCTGATGGTTGCCGCCTCGGCAACGCGGCGGGAGACGCTCGCCACGAGCGGATGGGCCAAGTGGATGGCGGCCCGCAGGACCGAGATGCGTTGGGCGCGGCAGGAGGAGACGCGGTCCCTTGTGTCGGTCGCTTGTCTCGTTCGAGAGAGATGTTGCCCGCGTTCCTGGCCGGGGATCGGAATCGGTGGAGTCACCGATGGGGGGTGGTGCGCGATGCAGGGTTCGAACCTGCGACTTCTTGCGTGTGAAGCAAGCGCTCTACCACTGAGCTAATCGCGCGGAAAGGCGCTCTGTATAGCGCATCCGATGGGGATTTCCACAGAAATTTCCCGCCCATTTTTGATTCCACCCGCGCAGAGGAAATCCGGGCCGAGCGCCCTTGGGGGAGGCGGCGCAGTCTAGTCCGCCCCGATCGCAATGGCCTGGGCCACCGCGTAGTGCTCCGAGTGACTCAGGCTGAGCAGAACCTCCGCGACCCCGTGGCTCTGGGCCCAGTCGGCGGCACCCCCGTGGAGCACCACAAAGGGTTCGCCGCTGGCTTTTCTGCGAATCTCGATCTCGCGCCAGCCGACCCCTTGGCAGATTCCTGTTCCAAACGCCTTGGACACCGCTTCTTTGGCCGCGAACCGGGCGGCGTAATGGACGGCCGGGCGGTGCATTTTGGCGCAGTATTCGCGTTCGGATTCCGTGAAAACCCGGAGGAGAAAACTCTCTCCGAGCCGGGCGATGGACCCCTCAATCCGCACCGACTCGACGATGTCGACGCCGATTCCGAGGATCTTCACGGGCGAGGGGCGGCGCTCATTGCCGTCAACATGTCGGCGACCGCCGGACCGAGGCCCGTGAATACCGCGCGTGAGACGATGGAATGGCCGATGTTGAGTTCGGCGAGATGCGGCACGGTGAGCACCTCGCGGATGTTGACGTAATTGATTCCGTGTCCGGCGTTGACCTGGAGTCCCAAGCCGGCGGCGTGTTCGGCGGCCACCTTGAGCCGTTGCAATTCGTCCGCTGCGGCCTGGCCCTGGGCGTTGGCGAACGCCCCCGTGTGGAGTTCCACCATCTCGGCGCCCAGTCGGCGAGCCGCGTCGATTTGTTCAAGGGCGGGTTCGATAAACAGGCTCACGCGAATCCCGGCGGCGTGGAGCTGCTCGAGGGTGGGCTGAAGCAGGGGGAACTGGCCCGCGGCGTCGAGGCCCCCCTCGGTGGTGATTTCCTGGCGGTTCTCCGGCACCAGACACACTTCCTCGGGGCGCACCCGGAGGGCGATTGCGAGAATCTCCGCAGAGTTCCCCATCTCCAGGTTCAGCTTGGTGGTTAGCGCCTCGCGCAGGGCGAACACGTCCCGGTCCTGAATATGCCGGCGGTCGGCTCGGAGATGGATGGTGATTCCGTGGGCGCCGGCCCGTTCGCAGGCGGCGGCGGCCGCCAGGATGTCGGGTTCCGCCTGGGGCAGATCCAGCGAGTCGCTGTAGCGGGCCTGCCGAAGCGTGGCGACGTGGTCGATGTTGACTCCGAGTTTCATGAGGCAGTGAGGCGCGTTGTCCGGAAGGGGCGGAATCCTGGCGAGCCCGGGATCAATGTTTGAAGTGGCGCAAGCCGGTGAAGATCATCGCCATGCCACGTTCGTTGGCGGCTGCGATGACCTCCGGGTCCTTGACCGATCCGCCGGGTTGAATCGCGCATGTTGCGCCGGCGTCCGCCGCGGCGATGAGTCCGTCCGGGAACGGGAAGAACGCATCGCTGCCGACGGCGCTTCCCTTGAGGGAGAGCCCGGCGTCCGCCGCCTTCCAAATGGCGATCCGTGACGCGTCCACCCGGGACATCTGTCCGGCGCCGACCCCCAGGGTGCGATCTTTGCCCGCGTAGACGATGGCATTGGATTTGACGTGTTTGACGACCTGCCAGGCGAAACGCATGGCCGCGAGTTCGTCCTCTGTCGGGTGGCGTTGGGTGACGACTTTGTCGGCCCAATCCATGACAGGCTCTTCGTCGCGGCTCTGGACCAGGACGCCGCCCACAACCGACCGGATCAAGCCGCCGGTGGCGTTGCCCGGGCTCGGCAGTTTGCGCAGGAGCCGGAGGTTTTTCTTCTTCTGGAGAAGGGCCCTGGCCTCGGGTTCGTAGTCGGGCGCGATGATCACCTCGCTGAAGATCTCGCTGATGGCTTTGGCGAGGGACTCGGTGAGTGGGCGGTTGCAGATGATGATCCCGCCAAAAGGGGCTTGTTTGTCCGTGGCGAACGCCTTGTCCCAGGCCTCCCTCAAATCGGGGTCGCTGCCGATCCCGCAGGGGTTGGTGTGTTTGAGGATGGCGACGGTGGGCTCGGAGAACTCCTCGATGAGGTCGGAGGCCGCCGTGATATCGAGGATGTTGTTGTAGGAGAGTTCCTTGCCGTGGAACTTCTGGAAATGGTCGTCGAAATGGCCGTAGAGCGCGGCGGTCTGGTGGGGGTTTTCACCGTAACGCAGCCGGGCGACCACGGGCAGGGAGAGGTTGAAGGAACAGGTGGTTTCCTGCTCTTTGTTGAGATAATTGGCGATGGCTTGATCGTATTGCGAGGTGGTGACGAAGACCTTGATTCCGAGGCGTTCCCGCAGTTTGAGGGTCGTCGCGCCCTCGTTGTCGCGCATGCTCTCAAGCACATCGGCGTAATCCGCCGGGTCCACCACGACGGTGACGGAGCGGTAGTTTTTGGCCGCGCTCCGGAGCATGGAGGGCCCGCCGATGTCGATCTGCTCGATGGCCTCCTCCAGGGTCGTCTCGGGTTTGGCGATGGTTTTTTCAAACGGGTAGAGGTTCACCACCACCAGATCGATCGGGAGAATGCCGTGCGCTTGCGCCTGGGCCACATGCTCCGGATTGTCCCGGACGTAGAGCAGGCCTCCGTGGACTTTGGGGTGGAGGGTCTTGACCCTGCCGTCGAGCATTTCGGGGAATCCGGTGAACTCGGAGATTTCCCGGACCGCAATGCCCTCTTTTTGGAGCAGGGAGCAGGTGCCTCCGGTGGAGACGATTTCGACGCCGAGCTGGACCAGTTCCCGGGCGAACTCCACGAGGCCGGTCTTATCGGAGACAGAAATCAACGCGCGCTGAATTTTCATGAGGGGCAGACGCTAGGGGAGGGGGTGCGGGGAGGTCAACCTGCGGATTTCGAGGCGGCATCGGCTGGTTCCCGAAGGGGAAAACCCGCGGGTGGAGTCGCCGGGTTTTGATGCGCGCTTGTCTAAGCGCCTCGCTCCAAGCGCTTTTCAAGTCGCCATCTAAAAAAGCGAACAGCGCGGCCACCCAAAGCCGCGCTGTTCGAACCCAACAACACACACACCAATTCTTCTCAAGTTACGCGCGGGTTTCCGAATTGCAAATGACCGGGGGCAT
>CAMARB010000027.1 GCA_945860355.1 Chthoniobacter flavus
CTTCCAGCCTGTGATCTGTGACAGTCACAGCCAGGATGGCTGTGCCACTTTGGGCTCCACCGGCGGCGTGAGCCTTTGCCAAGCCTCCATACTCGGAGATTTGCAGAGGACGGTATCGTCCCAAATGGTCCTTAAGTTAGCGCCATTCAAGTGTGTCCCTAACAACGCACCTCCTCCTCAACCATGAAGAGCACCGAGCCAATCATACGCTCCACCGAAGGCCTCCCCGGGGTCCTCAAAACTCACCGTTGGATGGTTTTCACCCTGAATATTTTCAAACGTCAGGTTACGACGCCGGAGGCAGACCGTGCGTTGCTGCTCTGCGGTGCCCTTGTCGGCTTGGCGATCGCTGCGGTGCCGCCGTATGGGAAGCGCACCGTCATTTTAGGAATTTCCGCAGCCGGGAATGTATTCCATGCTCGGCGACTCAGTCGCAGAATTGAAGCGGCAAGACTTGCAGCGATCGGGACCGACGTGCGCCAGTGAATACGCCGCGCGAGCGGGTAAAAGTCCCGTCCGCCGAGTGGGCTGTATCCGGGAGTGATGGGGGGCTCTGCGTCGCCGCGAGGCGGGGTAGAGAAGGGAGCGATCCGAGACAGCCAGTCCGTAATAAAAATGAACCACATCATGAGCATCGAGAACCACATCCCAGAGCCGGCCGCGCCGGCGGCTGTCGGCAAAGGCCCGCAAATGCGGCAAAAGAGCCACTGCACCGGTGACGGAACCTCCGACGGCGCAATCGCGGACGCCCCGGTTGGTGATGCCGCCGAGATGAGCCGTGCAAGCGGGCGGAACCTCTTTGATGGAAAAAAGGCAGCGGTTTGGGGGCGCGGGATATTGGGTGTCATCAGCGCTTTTTCGGGGTTGTGTGTGCTGGTGATGGCTGGGTGTGATCGGCAGTCGGCGGTATTGCCGGTTCCTCCGCCCACAGCCAGTGAGACGGGAATCACTGAGGGCCAATGGTTGGCTGGGGCTGTGGTTGGTCGTCTTGCGGAGCTGGTGGGGGCTGCTGCCTTGCGGGAGGGAGTCGCGGCGCCCTTTGGGGAGGTGCGGGTGAGCGCGGGGCGTGGCCCCGACTCCTACGGCGTGGAGGTGAATAGAGCTGGCGGGGGGCAATCCCTGAAATTTTCTTTGGACCTCGCGGAGTGTGTGTGGTCGGCAAAGGAATACGTGGCGATCAGCCGGGCGCTGCAGAAAGAGGCGGGAGTCGAGCGCGAGCAGCCTGAGGTAAAGATTCCCGCGAATCCGATTGTGGTGTTGAGCGAGTTTTCGGTGGAGGCCATTGAGAGTGAAAATCAACGGATCTCGAAATGGCTGAGCGAACATCCCCGGGATGCGGAGGGGCACGAGCAGGCGGCTATGCTGCTGGGGACGTTGGGGATGCGGGAGAACTCGGGCCGGTTTTGGGATGCCCGGGGTTTCTGTAATCGGGCGACCGCTCATCTGGCTTTTGCGCAGGCACTACGCAATGGGGGGGCGGTTTCGGATTCGGGCCGGATTGCGGAGCTCTTGATCGGGCTGTTGTGTGATCGGAAACGCGACTGCGCCGGTTGGATCGTCCAATTGCGTGAGCGGGCGGCGAAAAACCCTGAGTTGTTGCCGTGGGTGATCGCCGGAGGGTTGCGGAATGAGCGGGATGGGCGTCAGGCGCGGAATCCCGGCGAGAGTACCCTGCTGGAGCGCGTCGAGCTTTTCCGGGCCAATTGTGAATCGATGAACACCGGTCCCGCCTGCGACCTGCTGTTTGCCGGGAAGGTGGAGCCGATATCTGACTGGCCGCGGATTTTGCTGCAGTTCCAATTTGGGGTGGGGGATGGCCACCGATTCACTGAAATGGCGTTGCCCGCAGAGGCGGCGGAGATTGTGAGGATTTTCCCGGAGTTTGAGCGTGCGCAGAAATCGGACCAGAGGGCGGCGGTGCTGAACCCGTCTCCGGTTGAACCCACGGTGGGGGAAGGCTCGGGGGCAAACGTGCAAGTCATCGATCGCGGGACATGGGCGTTTTTTTTCCAGCGCCACCTCTGCCATGCCATCCAGAGCACTCACGAATTCATGCGCGACACGTGGGGCGTCCCGGACGCCGCGCGGAGCTTCAAAACCCAAGCAAGCGAGGCTTTTGGTGCGCTGACATTGTTTCCGTTGGTCGGGGTGATGCTCGAGGATGCCCCATTGGAATCGAACGCAACGAGTAAGGCTGCGGCAGATCTGATCCAACAGCATCCTGAATGGGTCCCCGACTCCGCTTGGTCGGAATTGGGGCTGACGGTTTCGCGGCAGGATCGCCGGGTGCCGAAGATGGGGGACTGGTTCCGGCCGGGATTACCGACTGGAACCGCCTACTCGTTTTATTCCCGCAGCCGGTCTTTGCCCGAGGTGAGGGGCCTCAGCGTCGAGGCGTTGCAAAAGTTGTATGGCCTTGCGCCGACGCATTACGGGGTGGCGGAGGCGTATCTAAAGAAGCGGTATGGGGAAAAGCCGGACCTTGGGCAGATGCGGGAGATCCTGGGCGGGTTCATGGGGTACAATCTGCGGGCGATGCGGTTGCACGCGGATTTGGTCAAGGATCGGCCGGAGGAATATACGGGAGTGGTCCGGGAGATGGCCAAATGGGATCCCAATGCAAACCTGCGATTGTCGCGTTACTTGGCGGAACAGGGGCGCGGGGCGGAGGCGGCGGAGGCGTTCGAAGACGCCATGAAAAATCACGCGGATGCTGTGCGGATCGCCAATGGGTGCGAATGGGTGGTGTCGTATTACTACGGGACGGGGAATCAGAAGAGGGCGCTCGAGATCGCCACTTTCGCCGCGGAGGTCTACTCCCAAAGTGGCCTCGAGACCATGGGCAGGCTGCAGGAGAAGATGGGGAACCTCAGCGAGGCGGAACGGTACCTCGCGCAACTGGAGGAGCGTTACGACGACAAGGGGCCTCTGTTGGAGTTTTACGCCCGGCAAAGCCAGGGCGATCCGGCTGCCGTCCACGGGACAAAATGGCAGGAGATGAAGGCTGCAGTTTTTCCGGAGGGGATTCGCGAGGTGACTTTGGAGAGCTTCAAGGAGTTGCCGTCAAATGGGGTGGCGTTTCGCGGTGAGAGCGAATCGATGAGGCGGGCGGGATTGAGTCGGCGCAGCATCGTGGTGGCGCTGGATGGGATTCAAACCCAAACCATGGAGCAATACGTGTTCGTTCGTGCGCTGAAGAGTTCGCCCGAGATGAGATTCATCATCTATGAGAACGGGAGGTTGGTTGAGAAGGTGGCGAGTGTGGAGAAACGGAGGTTCAACGTGGATCTGGAGAACTGGGTTCGACGTGGGCCTCCGCCCGCAGAGTCGCAAAATAGGTGAGGCTCGGTGATTCCGGAGGGCACATGCCACCGGGGCTCAGCAAATCCGGGGCAGTTGTTCGCCGCTGAGCATGTCCAGAAGGCGGGTTGTGCCCAGCGGACTGCGGAGAGTGACCCGGGCTTGGCCGGGGCTGGCGGAGCAGGCCCGGCCGATCCGCACGGCGTTTTTGCCGTGCCGATGCGCATGCAACACGGACAGGGCCTCGGGGATCTGATGCTCCGGAAGCACCGCGACGAACCGGCCCTCGTTGGCCACGGAAAGCGGGTCCAGGCCGAGGAGTTCGCAGGCGCCCCGGACGGCTTGGCAGACGGGAATCGTGTTTTCCTCGAGCCGGATTTCCACGCCGCTCGCGGATGCGATTTCGTTGAGGGCGCTGACAAGGCCGCCCCGGGTTAAATCGCGCAAACAATGGACTTCAAGGCCTGCGTCGAGCAGCGCCTGAACGGGTTCCCACACGGGGGCGCAGTCGCTGGTCAGGGGCGGCTCAAACTCCAGGCCTTCCCGGGCCGACATCACGGCGATCCCGTGGCGCCCCAGATCCCCGTTGATCAGCAGGGCGTCGCCCGGTTCCACGCGGCCGGGGCCGATGGAAACGGGATGGGTGATGGTGCCGATTCCGGCCGTGTTGATAAAGAGCCCGTCGCATTTGCCGCGGTCCACGACTTTGGTGTCGCCTGTGACCAGCTGTACTCCGGCCCGGTGCGCCGCCTCGCGCATGGAGTCGAGGACCCGCCTCAGGGTGCCCACGGGGAATCCCTCCTCGAGAATGAGCCCGGCGCTCAACCAGCGCGGGCGCGCCCCGCACATGGCCAAATCGTTGACGGTGCCGTTGATGGCCAGGGTGCCGATGTCGCCTCCGGGAAAAAAGAGCGGGCGGACCACAAACGAATCGGTGGTGAACGCGATGGAGCTGTTTCCTGCGCCGAGCACCGCGCCGTCGTGTTGTGTCCGGAGAAAGGGGTTTTCGAACGCGGGCAGAATGAGGTTGCGAAGCAGGTCCTGCATCTTGCGGCCGCCGCCGCCGTGGGCGAGTTGGATGCATTCGTCGGCATCGGAAAACGGGATGGGACAGATGGAGAGGAAATCGTTCATGGTGGGTAGCGGTAGTAGGCGGCGCAGGCACCCTCGGGAGAGACCATCGTGGCTCCGAGCGGATGTTGCGGGGTGCAGCGTTTGCCAAAGGCGGGGCAATCCACCGGGCGCAGCCTGCCTTGAAGCACCAGCCCGCTCAGGCAACCGGATGTGTCCCTTGGTGTGTCCATCACACCCCCAAATCGCTGCTCGGCGTCGTGCCGGGCGTAGCGGGGTTGCAACGCAAAACCGCTCTGCGGGATCGCGCCGATTCCCCGCCAGTTGCGGTCCACCACGCGGAACACCTCGCGACAGAGCTCTTGGGCCAGGGGGTTGCCGGGGGGGCGGACCGCGCGCGCGTAGGGATTCTCAACCCGGGCCTCGCCGTTTTCGTGCTGGCGGACACAGAGAAGGATGCCTTGGAGGATGTCGGTGGGTTCAAACCCCGTGATGACGATGGGCACCCGGTATTGGGCGATCATCCGCTCGTAGTCGGCGAACCCGGTCACGGTGCAGGCATGGCCTGCCGCAAGGAACGCTTCCACGCGGGTGCCGCCGCGGAGAATGGTTTCCATGGCCGGCGGCACCAGGACGTGGGCGACGAGCACCGAGAAATTGTTCACCTGTCCGGTGTGCGCCTGCAGGACGGCCATGGCGTTTGCGGGCGCCGTGGTTTCAAAGCCGACCGCAAAAAACACGATCTCCCGGCTCGGGTTTTCCCGGGCGGTTTTCAGGGCGTCCATGGGCGAATACACCACGCGCACATCGGCCCCTGCGCTTTTTGCCGAGAGGAGGTCCCCTCGCGTGCCCGGCACCCGCAGCATATCCCCAAACGAACAGAAAACGACCTCGGGGCGGCGGGCGATTTCCATGGCTTTATCGATGAGTTCCACGGGAGTGACGCAGACCGGGCAGCCCGGGCCGTGAAGCAAGTGGATCGTGTCGGGCAACAGCTCCTGGAGCCCGAACCGGACGATGGAATGGGTCTGGCCCCCGCAGACCTCCATCAGGGTGAGGGGGCGCGTGAGGGTTCTGTGGATCCGCGCCGCGATCCGTTTTGCGATGTCCGGATCCCGGAATTCGTCGACAAACCTCATTCTTTCCTCGGGGGAAGCATCGGCAGGAACGCCGGGTTGTGTCCACCCGGGGCCCGGGTCAGGGAGGGCGTTGCCGGACGACCGGGTTGGGCGCCGTTTGTCTTTGGAGGGGGATCGCGGGGAGCTCTGGATTTTGTTGTTGAGCGTTCCGACCGCAACCGGGGCTCCGGCGCCGATGCGGGACGGCGGCGCCTTTTCTCGCGATAAGGGCAGATTTTCCGTCACCACCGCCGCAGAGAGCGACCACGGGAGGCGGGACTTTCCCCGCTGATGCGCCGCATTCACCGGTGCGCGTCTGTCCCTTTTTGCTTTCCGCCGTTCTGTCCGGAATCCCCCCGGGGCGGTGGCCCCCCTTCTGCTTGAAGGATTCTTTGCTAACTCCAGACCCGCATCGGCTGTCCTTAAGAAAGAGTATGGATTTCCCCCCGAACCTTGCCCTTGATCCCCAGCTGCTCCGTGTTCAGCAGCTCTTTCTCCAGCACCAGGAGGCCCTGCTGGCTTATGTCGCCTCGATGGAGCCGAATTTTTCGGACGCACAGGACATTCTCCGGGAGGTTTTCCTGGTCCTCAGCCGGAAGGCCCATGCGTGGACGGATGGAACCAACTTTCTGGCGTGGGCCTGCACCGTGGCACGCTACGAGGTGCGCAATCTTCAGCGCAAACGCTCCCGCCAAACCGCGCGTCTCAATGAGGACGTGGTGGATCTGCTCTACAGCGCCGAGTTGCCCAACGAAGGGCCCATTCAACAGCAGATCGCGACGCTGCAGACCTGCCTGGGGAGACTTGCGCCAACGGCCAGGGAACTGGTCATTCGGCGCTACCACCGCGACCAGCTGCCCGCCGAGATCGCCTCGGAAATGGGCTGGAAACCCAACGCCGTGAGCGTGGCCCTGACCCGGGCCCGTCATTTTCTCAGGGAATGTTTAGAGCGTCCTTCCCCAGTTTCCACCCTATGACACCCCCGGATCTCGATCGTCTCATTCAGTCATGGTGTGACGATTGCCTCACCGACTCCGATGCGGCTGAGTTGAACGGACTCCTGAGGGCGTCCCCGCAGGCCCGGGAGCGTTTCCGGGAGGCCGCCCGGTTCCATGGCCTCTTACACTGCGCCGTCTCCAAGTGGGGGGTGGCTGGAATCGCCGATCAGGCGGCGCATGGCGCCGTTTCCTCCCAGCCGGGCCCGCTCCGCGCCTGGCTGAAGTGGCGCACCCTGGCTTCCATGGCCGCCGGCATTGCCCTCACCCTGCTCTGCACGGATCGGGGCTTTGGGGGCAGGGCCACCCGCGTTCTTTCCCAGTCCGCGTTGCTGGAGCCCCGCCCGGACGGGGAGATTCGCCCCGGGGCCTTGCCCTCCGGGTTTCCCGTGAAGTTTGGGCAGTGGAGCGGGGATGAGTCGGCGATTGTGGCGCAGCCCGGCGCCCAGGGGCATGCCCTCAAGCACGCCCTGCTTTTCAAGAGGGCGGAGCGCGAGAAGTCTCTGACGGCGGGCCGCGCCGCCGCCTGCGATGTGTTCCGGTTGGTGGACCTGCGTGCGATGAAGCCCGTCATTGCCGGGGGGGGAGGCGACTCTGGAGCTCTCCGCCAAGTTTCTCGATGCCAGAACCCAGCCCGGCGAGACGGTGATTTTTGTGGTCCGCCTCTCCGCGTACGAGGGCCGTCCGGAGCGGTTCGCCGACCAGTCGCCGATCCACAGCAGGCAGGAGGCGCTTTCCCTTGCCACCAACCAGTTTGAAAGCGTGGGCGGCTCACCCTCCTCGCCCAGAACCCTCCGGAGCGTCGTGACGCTGCATCCCCGGACGGATTTCGCCCTGGTTCACCTCATCGCCTTCAAGCCCGACTCCGGGGGCGTGTCTGCCGCCGAGTTCGGCGAACAGTACGCGCAGGAGGTTCAGCTCACCACGAGCGTTCCCTCCAGCTCCGCCGAATGATCCCCCAACCCGACCCCGACCCATCCCCCATGACCCAACCTATTCCCCGCCGCCATTTTCTGCGCGCGGCAGGCACCCTGATCGCGCTCCCTGTAATGGAATCCCTCGGCTACCGCGCGTTTGCCTCCGAGAAGAAGATCACCCCTCCCAAACGCATGGTGTTTCTGGGGATGGGCTTCGGCGTGACCCAAGAGACGTGGTATCCGGACGTCCATCAGCAGGGCGCCCATTACGTGCTTCCCGAAGGCCTCCTGCCGTTGGCGCGCCACCAGAAAGACTTTTCGATCCTTCAGGGGCTCACCAACAAATTCAACACCGAGGGCCACTGGGGCAGCACGTTCTGGCTCACCGGCGCGAACCGCTACGGCGTGCCCGGTCGGAACTTTAACAACAGCATCAGCGCGGACCAGGTGGCAGCCGCGGTGTTGGGTGCTGACACCCGTTACGGCTCCCTCCATTTCACCACCAACAACGGGGGCGGCGACGGGCACGGCCCGGGGCTTTCCCTTGCCTGGAACGCCCAAGGCAAGCCGATCGCCGGAATGGACAGCCCGACGCTGGTGTTCCACCGGCTCTTTTCGGAGGAAAAAACCTCCCTGGAGGAACGCAAGGCCCTCCTTGCCCAGCAGAAAAGCATCCTGGATGCCGTGTTGGTCGATGCAAAACGCGTGAAACGCGGCGTCACAAAAACGGATTCCGACAAGCTCGACGAATACCTGGAGGGCATCCGCGACATTGAGATCCGGATCGCCAAGGAGGAGAAGTGGAGCGGCGCCCCGAAAGCCAAGGCGCCCCTTGCGGAGCCCGCCGCCGGACTGGGCGGCAAGGAGCAGATCAAGGCTTTCTACGACCTTGCGGTCGCCGCGCTGCAAACGGACAGCACCCGCGTGATCACCTACCGGCAACCCGTGACCGCCCTGCTCAAGGGGCTCGATCTCAAATCCCCCGTCGATTCGCATTCGATGAGCCACTACACCATGGGGTTGGCCACGGGCGATGCATCGCAACTCAGGGACAAAATCCAGAGCGAACTGCTGGCCGGACTCATGGACAAGCTCAAGTCCGTCAAGGAAGCCGATGGGAGCAGCCTGTTTGACCACACCTGCCTGGTGTTCGGGGGCAACATCCGCAGCGTCCATTCCCTCGACAACTGCCCCACCATCGTTTCCGGAGGCGGCGCATCCATCCGCCTTGGCGAGCACATGGTGCTCCCAAAAGACACGCCGCTTTCCAATCTCTGGCTGACTCTGCTCCAGGGCGTGGGCGTTTCCGCGGAGCGACACGGGGACAGCACAGGCGCCCTCTCCACCCTGATTTGACAGCCTCCCAGAGGCGCCTCCGCCGAGCCCCGCCAAACCCTTCCCGTCCCCTGAAATGAGTCACACCCGCATGGATTCCCGCACCCTGTGCCCCGTCTCCCCGAGCGCAATCCGCCCGCGCCCCCGCCGTCTGCTTCCTCCGCCGTCTCTTGCTCTGGCCCTGTTGCTCTGGCCCTGTTGCTCTGGCTCTGTTGCTTTCCCTGTGGGCCGCGCCGCAGACGAGGTTCTCCGCCGGGGCCTCCGCCCTCCCGACGCCGCCCGTCGCGCGGGTGAACGAAAAACACCGCGGATTCTTCCGGGAATACTGCGTGGAATGCCACGGGGCGAAGAAACGCGAGGGCAAGCTGCGATTGGACGAACTTTCCTTCGCCCTGGACTCTGTGCAATCCGCAGACCGCTGGCAGAAGATTCTCGGTGAAATCAACTCCGGGGAAATGCCTCCGGACGACGCGCGCCAGCCCTCCAAAACCGCCAAATCGGATTTCCTGGACAACCTCTCCCAGACCATGGTCCTCGCCCGCAGGACACTCTCGGACACCCAGGGGAAGATCACCATCCGGCGCCTGAACCGGCGCGAGTACCAGAACACGATCCGCGATTTGCTCGGGGTGACTGTGAGTGTCCAGGACTTGCCGGCAGACGGGGGCGCCGGGACATTTGACACGGTTGGCTCGGCTCTTTTTATGTCCTCGGACCAGTTTGAGCGTTATCTCGAGCTGGGCCGTAAGGCGCTGGATCATTCCTTCGCCAAACTGGGAGGCGGGCCCAAGTTTTTCAGCGTCCACAGGGAGCCGGAAACGGCAACCAACGCGGCGATGCAGAAGGCCATTGAGGCGGTCGAAGCCGCTCAAGGAAGATACGTCGAGTGGACCGCTGCCGTCGACAAACTGGCCGCCCTTCCGGAGAACCAGAAGTTGGCGGATGAGATCCGGGCCATGCCCACGGTCAAAGCCGTGCCCGCGCGGTTCTACGTCCAGTGGTCCATCAAAAAACCCGAGCCGGCCCCGCAAACATTCGGGTTTGCCGACGCGGCGGCCGCAGATTTTCACCGAAGCCAGTACTGGAAGCTCCAGGTCGACCGGGATTACCTCAACCTCCCCCACAAGGACACCGGAACCTACCTGACCGTTTTTCTCGGCCACTCCCTGGAGCAGATTGACGCCAAGAAGGACTGGCCTCCGGGCGATTACCTTCTTCGGGTGAAAGTCGGGGCCCTGGAGGATTCCGAACCGGAACGCTGTTTTCTGCAGGTCGGCCAGACGGACCCCGGAAATCCCAACAGCGCCAAGGCCTCCTTCCAGCCTTTCACGACCCTCCAGATCACTGGAACGGTCGAGCGCCCCCAAGTTCTTGAGATTCCGGTTCGCATCGATTCGGATACTCCGCGCATCTTTTATTTGAGGGAGAGGACGGGCCGCGGGAAGGACTACAAACTGGCCATGGATTCGCCGCAACAGACCGGAAAACACCCCAAGCCCGCGCTCTGGATTGACTGGCTGGAGCTGGAGGGCCCGGTCGAGAACAACCCCAAAGCCGGAGCCGCCAAGTCCAAGGCGCCGGAGCCCCTCTTGCAGCTCGCCAGCCTCTCCAAGTCTTCCCCCAAAGCCAGCCAAGCCGAGGCCCGCCAGATTTTAGAGCCATTCGCAGAGCGGGCCTTCCGCGGAAAAAAGCCCGAGCCTGAATTTATCGACCGGCTCGTGGCGCTGTTCGAGGCCCGGGTGCAGGCTGGGGAGAGTTTTGATGTCGCCATCCGGACCCCGCTGAGCGTGATTCTGGCATCGCCCGGCTTTCTCTACCTCCAGGAACTCGGCGAGGAGGGCAAACCCCGCCTCCTCAGCCCGATCGAGTTTGCCTCGCGGCTTTCCTATTTCCTCTGGAGCGCCCCGCCCGACGAGCCGCTTCTCCAACTGGCCCGGTCCGGAGAGATCAAACAGCCCTCCGTCCTCGCCCGGCAGATCAGGCGGATGATCGACAGCGAAAAGGCGTCCGCATTCATCAGGGGGTTCCTGACGCAGTGGCTGAGTTTGGATCGGCTCGACTTGTTCCAGTTCGACCTGGATCTCTACCCGAACTTCGACGACGCGGCGAAAGACGCGGCCCGCATGGAGGTGTTCAAGACCTTCGAGCATCTGCTCCGAAACGGGGGGAGCCTCACCAGGCTGCTCAAGTCCGACTTTGTGATGGTCAACGGTTTGCTCGCCCAGCACTACGGGATCCCCGGCGTGGAGGGGAATGAGTTCCGCAAGGTGACTCTCCCCAAGGATTCCCAACGCGGAGGCCTCCTCGGGATGGCCGCAATCCTCGCCATGGGCAGCAACGGGCGCGAAAGTAATCCGGTGGAGCGGGGCGCCTGGGTGCTGCGCAAGCTCCTCAATGATCCGCCCCCTCCGGCGCCGGCCAATGTCCCTCAAATCAAGCGGCTGGAGGGCAGGCTGCTCACCACCCGCGAAAGGCTCGCGGCCCATCAGGAAGAGCCGCAATGCTCGCAGTGCCATCGCAAGATCGATCCCATCGGGTTCGGCTTGGAAAACTTTGACGCCTCGGGGAAATGGCGGACCCAGGATAGCTACTTCAAAAGGGGCGTTGGGGAAAAGGGGTGGGAGATCGATCCTGCCGGCGCATTTTACAAGGGCCCGGCCTTCAAGAATTTTGCCGAGCTGCGCGAAATCATCGCGAACAGTCCGAGTCGGCTCTCGACCGGATTCTCCGAGGCTTTGATTGAATACGCATTGGGCAGGCCCGTGGGGTTCACGGATCAGGCCCTCACCCAGCAGATGGTCCAGGCTGCCGGGCGGCGAAATTTCCTCATCACCGATTACCTCTTTGCCCTGGTCACAAGCCGGGAGTTCCAAAGCAAGTAACCAAATGCAATCGCGGTGCGGCTCCGTCAGTTCTTGGGGCGTCGCTCGGGCGCAAGCGGTTGGGGCCCTTCCGCCCGGGCGGCGGCAGCGGCCTCAGGCGCTTCAGGCGATAATCTCAAGCGGGCACTTCGGGAGCGCCCGCAGGAAAGCCTGTCCGTAGCTTTTGGTTAAAATCCGCGGGTCCAGGATCACCACAATACCCGAGTCCTGCCGGGTGCGGATGAGGCGGCCAACGCCCTGCCTCAGTTTGAGGATGGCTTCGGGCAGGGAATACTCCGCAAACGGATCGCCCCCCTCGGAGAGGATCAGTTCGAGCCGGGCTTCAATGAGCGGGTGGTCGGGGACCGCAAACGGGAGCCGCGTGATGATCACGTTGGAGAGGGCTTCGCCCGGCACGTCCACGCCGCTCCAGAAGCTTTCCGTCCCGAAGAGGACGTGCCGATCGTTCTTCTTAAATTCCGCGAGCAACCGGTGCCGGGGCAGGCCCTCGCCCTGGACGATGAGTTTGTAATCGAGTTCGTCGAGGCGCTCCCGCATCAGGGACGCCAGCGCGGACATGGTTTTGTAGCTGGTGAAAAGCACGAAGGCCCGGCCCTTGGTCCTCTCCACAAAATGTTCGATGCGCTCGGCCAGCGCCGCGTCGTAGCCGGGGTCGCGCGGATCGGGCATTTTGCGGGTGATCAGGAGCTGCATCTGGCGCTCGTAATCAAACGGGCTTCCGACCTGCAGGGCGTCCACCTCCTGGGCGCCGACCCGTTCCCGGAAATAGCTCAGGGCCTCGTTGCCGACCGAGAGCGTGGCGCTGGTCATGACGCAGACGTGGTTTTCCCGGAAGAGCAGGGCTCTGAGGTGGGCCGCCACGTCCACGGGGGCGGCGTTGAGCTGGAAGGACTTCTGCGTCTTGCCCGATTGCTCCACCCAATACACGTAGTCCGGGCTCTCCTGCTTGAGGAAGGTCGCGATGCTCGCCCGCGCGTCCCGGATCCGCCGGCCCAGGTCTTGGAGCTCCGCCTTGCTGTTCTCGTCCTCCAATGCGCGCACGCATTCGATGACGATTTTTTGGAGTCCGGCGAGCGGGGCCGTCAGCGAGTCCTCAACAAAATCCGGCTCGCGGACCCGGAACTCGCGGCCTTTTTTGAATTCTGCGCATTTCCCGACCTTTTCAAAGAACGCCTCGACCTCCTCGAGGAGCGCGGCGACTTCACGAATGGCGTCCGGGCGTCGGAGCACTTGGAAGAGGCCTTTGCGGGTTTTGGGGTTGTAGAGGCGGTGGAGGGCGTATCGGAGGCCGTATTGGGAGACGCCCAAGCCGATTTGTTTGGCGGCGACGCCCTCCACGGTGTGGGCCTCGTCGAAGATCACAAAGTCGTTGGCGAAGAGATAGCCGCTGTCTTCGTCGTCGGCTTCGGGTGCGCCGCCGAGGTTCATGAAAAACAGGGTGTGATTCATGACCACGACATCCGCCGCGAGCAGGCGTTTGCGGGCGGCTTGATAGGTGCACTTGGGGTTTTGACCGCAGGACTTGGGGGTGCAGATGTGTTGTTCGCTGCAGACCTGCGACCAGACGTGGGGGTCGGGTTCGACGGCGAAATCCGAGAGGGTGCCGTCCTTGGTGGTCTGGGCCCATTCCCAGATGCGCTGGAGCTCGGCCTGTTCGGGGGAGGTGAAGAGTTCGGCGGCGCTGGTCATCGCGCGCTGGAGCCGCATGGGGCAGAGGTAGTTTTGGCGTCCCTTCCAGAGCATGACCTCGAACTCCACCGGGAGCACCTTCTGGAGAATGGGGATGTCTTTGTAGACGAGCTGTTCCTGGAGGTTGATGGTGTAGGTGGAGATGACGGCTTTCCGCTGGGTCTCAAGCGCCCAGAGGACCGCGGGCACGAGGTAGGCGAGGGATTTTCCGACGCCCGTGCCGGCTTCGATGACCAAATGGCGCTCCTCGGAGAGTGCCCTGGCCACCGCCACCGCCATGGTCTGCTGTTCGAGCCGGAACTCGAAGTTCTTCGCCTTGGACAAAAGCCCCTCGGGGGAAAAGATCTCGCGCACCCGTTCAATGAAGGGGTGGGGCGCGCTTGCGGTGGGGTTCTCACTCAGAGAAATCATGAAATACGGGAGGCGGCGGAGAAATTGGAGAAATTGAGTTTTGCGCGGAGGCCGCAGTGGAGCAAACTGCGCGGCCTTCCATTCCGCAATCCGCAATCGTGCGCCTTCTCGATCGTTACATCTTAAGAAACTTCCTTGAGCCCTTCCTGCTGTGCTTTTTCGGGTTGATTTCGATCTGGCTCATCATCGACCTGAGCGACAACGGGCCAGATTTCATTGAAGCGCGTGTTCCATTCAAGCAAGTGGCTCTTTTTTATCTGAGCCAGGTGCCCCAGACCATCCTCCTTTTGGCGCCGCTGAGTTTGCTGGCGGCGCTGCTCTTCTCGCTGAGCCGGATGTCCCGCTCCAACGAACTCATCTCGATGCTGACGGCGGGGCGCAGTGTGGCGCGGGTGCTCCGGCCGCTGGCGGTGCTGGGCGGCCTCGCCGGCCTGGGCTGCATGGTTCTCAACTACGAGCTGGCGCCGAGGGCCGAGGCGACGAAAAAAGCGGCGTTGGAGGGTTTGACCCGGAGCAAGAAGCCGGGAGACCGCGGCGTGGTGGAGGGGTATCTTTTCAGGGATCGGATGAATATCCGGACCTGGTTTGTGCGCAGGTTTCGGCCCAACGCCTCCGAGTTGACGGGGGTGCACGTCACCCAGCAGAACCCGGATGGGCGGATTGTGAAGAAGTGGTATGCCCGCCGGGCGGTTTACGACGCAAACAACCGGTCCTGGACACTCTCCGACGGGCTGATCGTGGATTTTTCAGCCGAAGACGGCGTGCCCCGGTTTGATGCTTTTGAGGGAGGGGATCGGGTGGTGAGCGAATGGAGTGAAACCCCGTGGCGGATTTCGAGCGGGCAGTTTGAGGCGCAAAGTCTGACGATTCCCGAGCTCCGGGATTATCTGAGGTTCAACGGGGACTTTTCCGCCGGTCAGCTCGCCCCGTTTCGGACCTACCTGCACTACCGCTGGGCGCTGCCCTGGTCGTGTTTGGTGGTGGTGTTTATTGCCGCGCCGCTGGGCATTGTTTACTCGCGCCGGGGGGTTCTGGCCGGGGTCGCCGGGGCGTTTATGCTCTTCTTTGGGATGATCCTGCTTACAAACCTCTGCCTGGCCCTGGGCAAAGGCGGACGGCTGCCGGGCTGGTTGAGCGGTTGGCTGCCCAATCTGATTTTCGGCGCAGTGGGCCTCTTCCTCCTTTACACACGCTCCACAAACCGCGAGCTGCCGCGCCTGAGTTTCCGTCGCAAGTAACCCGTTAAAGCCAGCCGGAGCGCGTATTATGAACACCGAGTGGACCATTCAAAGCCGGGCCGACCGCTGCTCGAGGACCGGCGAGCTCTTTGCGGACGGACAGTATTTTTACACCGTGCTTTACGACGAAGTCGCCGGGTTTCGCCGCGAAGACCTCAGCGAGGCGGCTTGGGCGGAGCGGCGCAAGGAGGAGCCCAAGCCTTTTTCTTTCTGGCGTTCCAAGTTTGAGATGCCCGCCCCTCCGGCTCCCGAGGCGCTGGGCAAAAAGACGGCGGAAGATTTGCTGCGCCGGTACATGGCCGAGGGCACCCCGGAGTTGGCCAACGCCCGCTACATCCTCGCCCTGATGCTGGAGCGGAAACGGTTGCTCAAGGAGGTGGAAACCAAGGAGGCCGACGGCGGGCTTACCCGGATCTACGAACACGTCAAAACGGGGGAGTTGTTCATTATCCCCGACCCGCAGTTGCGCCTGGATCAAATGGCCGAGGTGCAGTCCCAGGTGGCGGAGTTGTTGGGGTAGCTCGCGCGGGGCGGTGGGATGGGCGCCGGGCGGCCGCCTGCCGGCGTCCACTTGCGCGCTGGCAAGCCCGCGCAAAGCGTTTAGAGTCCGGACACATGCTGCCTTGGTTCCAACAGAGTTTCCCCCTTTATCTCGCGCCCATGGCCGGCGTCACGGACTCCGTTTTCCGCCAGTTGTGCAAAGAATACGGGGCCGATGTGCTCGTCACGGAGTTTGTCTCCGCTGAGGGGGTGTTCCGCCGGAACGAGCGGACGCTTGAATACCTGGAGTTTGTGGAGGCGGAGCGCCCCCTGGGGATCCAGCTTTTCGGGGCGGACCCGGATCACTTGGGGGAGGCGGCCCGGAAGATCGTGGAGTGGAAAAACCCCGATTTCATCGACCTGAACTTTGGGTGCCCCGTGAACAAGGTGGTATCCAAAAACGGCGGGTCCGCGCTGCTGCGGGATTGCCCGCTGCTTGAGAAAGTCGCCCGCGGGGTGGTCCAGGCCGTGGCACCCTTTCCGGTCACGGCGAAGATGCGGATTGGCTGGAGCCGGGAAACGGTGAACGCCACCACCACCGCCCGGATTCTCGAGGACGCCGGGGTGAGGGCCCTGGCGGTGCACGGCCGCACAAAGGACCAGGGGTACAGCGGGGAGGCGGATTGGGAGGTGATTGCGCAAGTGGCGCACGCGGTGAAAATCCCGGTGATCGGCAACGGCGACATTGGGGGTGTGGAGGATGTGCGGCGGCACATGGCGAGCGGAGTGCGCGGAATGATGATCGGCCGGGCGGCGATGAGTGCGCCGTGGATTTTTGGGCAGATTAAGGAAGCCCTGGCCTCGGGCCGGACTCCGGAGCCACCCTCGTTGGAGGAGCAATGGCGGCATATCGTGCGGCACTGCCGGCTGGTTGTCGCCGCCCGGGGCGGGGAGCGCCACTGCATGGCGGCGATGCGGAGCCGTCTCATGGCGTACTCCCGCGGAATGCCGGCCGCCAAGGTGTTGCGGGGCCGGTTTTCCCACGTGGCGAGCATCGAGGAACTCGAGGGGATCGCGGCTGAAAGTCTTGCGGGTTCGTTGGAACATTCAGAGGATCCCGGCCGCGAGGACGGCGGCGCCGCGGGGTCGAATCTTGCGAAGAACGTGAACCATGTCTGAAGAAATCAAATACAGGATCGGCAACGAGAAACTGGTGAAAGTCACTGAGAACGCCGGGGCGAAACTCACCTCCCTGCTCACCAAACAGGGGCGTCCCCAGGGCGCGCTGCGGGTGGCGGTGATCGGCGGTGGATGCTCCGGGCTCCAATACAAAATGGACTTGGTCGATGGCCCGGCGCATCGGGATATCCTGGTGCCCTCCGCGGGGGTTCGGGTGGTGATCGACCCGAAGAGCGCGCTTTTTGTCAGTGGATCAGTCCTCGATTACAGCGACGACCTCCAGAAGGGGGGCTTTAAGGTGACCAATCCCAATGCCGAGGCGCATTGCTCCTGCGGGGAGAGTTTTTCGGCGTGAGCGGCCTGCTGCTTCGTGCCGGAAAGAGTCGGTGTACGGGTGCGAAGGTTGAGGCCGGTTCGCGGTTCTCCAAGCGCTTTGGGGCGGGTCCGGGGTTGGCGGTTGGGCTTTTGTCAAAGGGAGGGGAAAGAGTTTGCGCCCCCGAAGGGTTGGGCTAGCTTCTGCGCTCCCATGGTTTCCGCCATTATCGTTGCTGCCGGAAGTTCCCGCCGGATGGGGTTCGACAAGTTGTTTGCCCCCCTGGGCGGGAAACCCGTGGTCTGGCATTCGCTCCACGCTTTCTCCGAGAGCCGCGAGGTGGACGAAATCATTGTCGTGGTGCGCGAGGACCGGTTCAGGGATTTTGAGGTGCTCTTGGAGTCGGGCGAGTTGCCGAAGGTGAAGAAGCTGATCGTGGGCGGGGCGGAGCGGCATCTCTCGGTATGGCGGGGGCTCCAATCCGTGGACACCGACCGGTGTCAATACGTGGCGATCCATGACGGTGCCCGGCCGTTGACGACGCCGAAGTTGATTCGGGACTGCCTCGCCATGGCGCGCCATCACGGCGCGGCGTGTTGCGCCTCGCCGATCCCGGACACCGTCAAGCGCGCGTCCGTGGAGCAGATGGTCGAGGAGAGCGTGGAACGCACCGGGCTGTGGGCGATGCAAACCCCGCAGGTTTTCAGCGCGGCCCTGATTCACGAGGCCTATGCGGCGTTGATGGCCAAGCATGAAATGGTGACCGACGAGGTTTCGGCGGTGCAGAAGCTGGGCAGGAGAATCGCCCTGCTCAAAAACGAGGATTGGAATTTCAAGATCACTTTCCCTCACGACCTGGAGTTGGCGGCGCATGTGATTGCTTTGAGGGCCAAGAAGAAATCCCCCAAAAAACTGAGCCGGCGGGTGCTCAAGGCGTGAACGGATGCGGGGGGGCGTTTTTCAGAACATCAAGCGACGCTCGGTCGCGTGCCCCGGCCTGGAGCCGGGGAAATGTTCCGGCTGAGTTCGGTTCGTAATTTTTAACTGTTTCAATGGAATCCGCTTACAAGCTCACCACCCTTCCCAACGGCGTCCGCATCGCATCTTATCCGATGCCGCACATGAAAAGTGCGAGTGTGGGTTTTTGGGTCGGGGTGGGGGGGCGTCACGAGTCGCGGGAACAGGCGGGCATCGCTCATTTTATCGAGCATCTACTTTTCAAGGGGACCAGGCGGCGGACGGCCCTGCAGATCAGCGAGGCGGTCGAGGGGGTGGGTGGGTATTTAAACGCGTTCACCACGGAGGATCACACCTGCTACTACGCGAAGGCGGGAGCGGCGCACCTCCCCGTGCTCTGCGACGTGCTCTGCGACATGTATCTTTCGAGCACCCTGGCGGCCGAGGAGATCGAGCGGGAGCGGGATGTCATTCGGGAGGAGATCCTGATGTATCGGGATCAGCCTGCTCAGCATGTTCACGAGTTGCTGACCGAAACGATGTGGCCGGATCACCCCCTGGGGCGTTCGCTGACCGGCACGGTGGAGACCATTCTGGGGCTCAAACGAACCCATTTCCGGGAGTTTATCGCCCGCAATTACAACTCGAAGACCACCGTGGTGACGGTGGCCGGCAACATCTCCCACAGCAATGTCGTTGCCCTGCTGGAGCCTTCCCTTCGGAAACTGCGCACGGGCCGGACGCCCCGGTTTGCTAAGGCCCGGGAAGTGTCGGGCCCGGCCCGGGTGTCCGTTTACAAGCAAGACACCGAGCAGACGCATCTTGCGATGGGGTTCCACGCTTTTGGACGCAAGGACGAGCGCCGGTTCGCGCTCAAGCTTTTGAGCGTGATTCTCGGGGAAAACATGAGTTCCCGGCTGTTCCAGCGGCTGAGGGAACAGCACGGTTATTGTTACAACATCTCCAGCAACATGGTGGCCCTTGAGGAGACCGGCGCGATCCAGATCAGCGCCGGGCTGGATCACGGGAACCTGAAGAAAGCCATGGGCATGATTCTCAAGGAGCTTCGCGCCCTCTGCTCGCGCAAACCTGGCGTGGAAGAGCTCAGAAAAGCCCGCGATTACACCCTCGGCCAGACCCTCATGGGGCTCGAAAGCACCACCAACCAGATGATGTGGATGGGCGAAGGGCTCCTGGGATACCGCAAAATTCTCGGACCAGAGGATGTGGAGCGTCAAATCTGCTCGGTCACTGCCGAACAAATCCAGAGTGTCGCCGCCGACTGCTTGAACTCATCCCGTCTGGGCGTTGCAATTGTCGGGCCGCAAGAAGAAGCCGACGCGGTGCGGTCGTGGGTGCGGTAAGCTTCTGCCTGAGCGCGCCGCCCCGGAGTCGCCTCGGATTCCCGACCCGTTCCTCGCCGTGGGCGGCCGTGAAATCCTCTCCGGTGAACACGGCGTCGATCTCCTCAGGCTCACTTTCCCTGCGGTTGCGCCCGGAGATTTCCCAAAGCGCGAGTTCCGATGCGAGAAACAGGGGACCGAAAATCGTCCAGAATGAGAGGCTCCAGGGCTGGAGCCCGGTATCCAGAGCGATCCAAAGGCCCGCGCCCAAACAAAGCCGTGGGAGCATCCGCACGATCAGCGCCTGGCTCCAGGCCCGGCGCGCATCCTTGCGGTCTTCGCGCATCTGCATGAGCCCGAAAATCAAAGGCTGATACTGGGTGATGGTTTTCAATTCAGGCTCCTTTCCTCTTGGTTCTGTGCGGAAGGTTTGGTGAATTGCGGCGAAACCGCCGGGTGCCGGGAGCGGACGCGGGAAGTCTGGGAATCGGGCATGTGTTCAAAAGAACACGTATTTCTTCCCGTGGCAAGCGTTCGCTTTGGGCGGCGGCCTTTTTTTCCAATGGCCCGTCTTCCCCAGCCCCTTCTCATTGCCTCACTGGCTTTTGGTCTCGGCCTCTCCGCGGCGCCTTGGCTGCGCAAACCCCCCGCGGCCAGCGTGCCCAAAAGCGTGCAGGCTCATTTTTCCCCCAAAGGCGGATGCACCGACGCCCTCGTCGACCTGATCTCAAGCGCGCGCAAGACGGTGCAGGTGCAGGCTTATTCCTTCACCTCCACGAGGATCGCCGAGGCTCTGGTGGCGGCGGCGCGGCGCGGCGTGGCCGTGGAGGTGATTCTGGATAAGAGCCATCGCGCTGAGCGTTTCGCGGCGGTGGATATTTTGGCCCGGGCGGGTGTTCCGCTCCTGGTCGATGCCCGCCACGCGATTGCTCACAACAAGGTGCTGCTCGTTGACGGCGAGCGGGTGGTGACGGGCTCGTTTAATTTCACCAAGGCGGCGGAGTCCGCCAATGCGGAGAACCTGCTCATTCTCAACGACCCCGACTTGGCAGCACGGTATTCGGAGAATTTTCTCCTGCACCGGGGCCACTCGGAGCCCTACCCCGGCCGCTGACGCCGGGCGCCCTCGGAACCGCGAGGCTGGCCTTGGGGGAACGCCGGGTTGCCGGTCAATTGTTGTCGCCGAGCGCCTTGGCCACGGCGGTTTCCAAGGCTTCGCCGCGCAGATTTTTTTCGATGATTTTGCCCTCCCGATCCAGAAGGAAGGTGGAAGGGATGGTTTCAACCGCGTACTTGGACGCCAAGGAGGCGCTCGGTTCTTTGCTATCCAGGTGTTGGGGCCACGTCACCTTCTCGCGTGTGAGAAAGGAAAGGAGCTGGGCTTTGTCTTGGTCGAGGCTGACTCCGATGATTTCGAAGCCTTGCGCGCGGTGTTTTTCATAGGCCCTGAGCACGTACGGCAATTCCGCCACGCAGGGGCCGCACCACGTGGCCCAGAAGTCGATCAACACCACTTTCCCCTTCATCGCGGCCAGGGAAAGCGGTTTGCCCTCCACGTCCGTCACTGAAAACTCCGGGAACGGGCTTCCGGGCGAGAGGCTTTTCTGGATCTTCCGGGATTCCGCTTGGCCCTTGAGAGCCGCCAAAAGGTCGTCGACGCGCTTGGCCAAGGCGGTGTCCGGGAACTCCGTTTTGATCCGATTCAACAGGGCGGCGGCCTTCTCGTCGTCCTGGAGGAGCTCCCCATACACGCTGGATTTCATGAGGAGAATCCGGGCGACATCCTCTGTTTTCTCCGATTTGTGGGCCTCGAAAATGGCGTCGAACCCCCCGATCTCCGGGGCCAGATCCGCCTCGGAAGATTTCCCCTCGCCGAGCTTGCCGCGGATCTTGTTGACGAGTTGTTCGAGGTCGGTTTTCGCGTCGGCGGCGGAGGTAAACGGGCTCGGGGCGCCCAGGAAGAGACCGGTGGCCGCTAGGAGGGCGAGGGGGGCGGGTTTCATAGGGTCAGAGAAACACAAGTGAACGCCGCCGCAAGCCGTCAAATCCCGACGCATGGACGCTCCAGAGATCCCGACGGGTTTTTGATGCGACGCCCGTTTTCAGACCGGCCGGAGGCGCCGGAACCCCCGGGAGCCGCCCAAGCGAGCCGCGCCGACAAACGGACCGAGTCGGCCGCCGCGAAAACGTCACTTTCGGTGTTTGCATTTTAAGGCGAGCGGCTATGTTTCCGCCCCTTCCATTTTTTTCACACATGAACGTCGTCGTTGAACCCCTTCCCAATTGCCTTGCCACTCTGCGTGTTGAGGTTGAGCCCGAGAGAGTGAACAAAGCCATCGACCAGCTCCTGCAAGAGTTCGGTCAGAACGTGCGGGTGCCCGGTTACCGCCAGGGGAAAGCGCCCCGGTCCGTGGTGGAAAAGAAGTTCAAAAAACAGATCCGCGAGGAGCTTGAGGGCAAACTGCTTCGCGAAAGCACGCGGGAAGCAATCGCGGAGAAGAAGTTGCGGGTGCTGCAGGTGACCAACGTGGAGGACGTCTTGCTGGGCGAAGACAAGCGGATGTCTTTCACCGCCACGGTGGTGACTCAGCCGGAGTTTGAGTTGCCCAATTACACGGGGCTGGTTCTCGAATCCAAATCCACCGAGCTCACCGAGGCGGAGATCGACGAGTCCATCGAGAACCTTCGCGAGCAGGCAGCCGACTTTGCCGATGTGGCGGGGCGCCCGGCTGCGATGGAGGATTACGTGGTGGTGTCATACGAAGGCACCGTCGACGGCAAGCCCGTTCACGAGAGTTTCCCCAAAGCGGGCAAGCCGCTCTCCGGGAACGACGAGTTTTGGATCAAGATGACCGATGAAGCGTTTTTCCCCGGATACTGCGCCCAGCTTGTGGGGGCAAATCCCGGAGAGACCCGCGAGTTCGACATTGAGGTGCCCGCGGATTTCCCGGTGGAAGGTATGCCGGGCGTGAAGATCCACTACAAAGTCGGGCTCAAGGCGATCAAGGAGAAGGTGTTGCCCGAGCTCAACGACGAGTTCGCCGGCTCGGTTCTCAAGGGCAAGACCCTCGCGGAGCTCCGGGAGTTGGCCCGGGAAGAGCTGGGGCGGCAAAAGGTGGCGGCGGTGGACGCGGCCAAGCGCAACGACATCATGAAGCAGCTTCTGGCGAGCTTCGAGTGCGAGTTGCCCGCGAACATGGTGCGGGGCGAGACCCAGCGGATTCTTGGGGAACTGGTGCGTGAAAACCAGGCCCGGGGGGTCGCCGAGGAAGTGCTCAAGGAAAACCAGAAAGAGCTGGTCGGAGTCGCCTCCCAGAACGCCCGTGAGAAGCTCAAGGGGACTTTCCTCCTGCTGCGGATCGCCGAGGCGGAAGACCTGGGGGTGGCCCGGGAAGAGATTTTCGGGCGGATCGCCGCATTGGCGGAGCGCTACAAGGTGACCTTTGAGAAAATGGTCAAGGAACTCCAGAAATCCAACGGGATCGACCAGTTGACCGAGGAGATTCTTACGGCCAAGGCCCTTGATTTCGTCGTTTCCAAGGCTAACGTCGCGGCGCTATCCGAAGGGAAATAAGGGATTTAAAAGGCAGGGAACGAAAAAGCATTGGAGGACCAACCTATGATCAACGCTCAGGACCGTCGCATTATTACCCCGCAGAACAACTACTACGTGCCCGTGGTGGTTGAGCAGACCGGCCGGGGGGAGCGCAGTTACGACATCTATTCGCGGTTGCTCAAGGACCGGATCATTTTTTTGGGCACGGCGATCGATGATTCCGTGGCCAACTCGGTGATTGCCCAGTTGCTTTTCCTGCAGATGGATGACGGCAAGAAGGACATCAGCATTTACATCAACTCGCCCGGCGGGTCCGTGACAGCGGGTCTGGCGATCTACGACACGATGCAGTTCCTCACGTGTGACGTGAACACGTACTGCATTGGAATGGCGGCCTCCATGGGGGCGGTGCTTTTGGCGGCGGGGACCCGGGGCAAGCGGTATGCCCTGCCAAACTCCGACATCATGATCCACCAGGTCAGCGGCGGCGCCCAGGGCACGGCCAGCGACGTGGAGCGCACCGTGGAGTTCATGTACAAGCTCAAAAAGCGGCTCATCAAGCTGCTGGCTCATCACACCGGCAAAGACGAGGACACCGTCCGCAACGACTCGGACCGTGACTACTACATGAGCGCCGAAGAGGCCAAGGCCTACGGGCTCGTGGATGAAGTGGTCAAGAGCCGGAAAGAAATCAAGACGGCTGCCGACTTGGTTGAGCAGTCTTCCTCGGAGAACAAAAACCCCTGATGCTCAGGGGGCTCCTTTCGGGTTTTTGGGATAAAAGCGCGGGAGCGCAGGTTTTCCCAAGGAACCCCTGGCGTTCCCGAAGCTCCGGGGCGATTGATCCCTCCGCGTCGATTCCGGCCCGTGCCGGGGCCCGCTAGCTGCTCTCAGACCAAGAAATCCCAACCCATTTATCTCCATGGCTCGTGCTTCCAACCTCACCATGTGCAGCTTCTGTGGCAAGAGCCACGCCGAAGTCCGCAAACTGATCGCCGGTCCTGGAGTCTATATCTGCGACAGTTGCATCACGGTCTGCAAAGGTATCCTGGACAAGGAGTTGAGTGAGGATTCCCGGCGCCAGCCGACCCAGCTGCGGGTGCCCAAGCCCATGGAGATCCGCCGGCAGCTCGATCAGTTTGTGATCGGCCAGGATCGCGCGAAAAAGACCCTGAGCGTCGCCGTTCACAACCACTACAAACGCATCCTCCACAACCAATCCATCGGGACCGAGACGGCCGTGCAGATGGATCCCCTGGCGGACGTGGAGATTGAAAAAAGCAACGTGCTGCTGATCGGGCCCACGGGTTCGGGCAAAACGTTGTTGGCCCGCACATTGGCGCGGATCATCGACGTGCCCTTCTGTATCGCCGACGCCACCACGCTGACCGAGGCGGGTTACGTGGGGGAGGACGTGGAGAACATCATTCTGCGGCTGCTTCAGGCGGCGGATTACGACGTCAAGCGCGCGGAGATCGGCATCGTTTACATCGACGAAATCGACAAGATCGGGCGGAAAACGGACAACGTGTCGATCACGCGGGACGTGAGCGGAGAAGGCGTTCAGCAAGCCCTGCTCAAAATCCTCGAGGGCACGACTTGCAACGTTCCTCCCCAGGGCGGGCGCAAACATCCCCACCAGGAATATATCCAGGTCAGCACGGACAAGATCCTCTTCATCTGCGGGGGCGCTTTTGTGGGGCTCGACAAGATGATCCAGAAGCGGATGGGCAAAAAGGTGCTCGGCTTCGGAGGCGGCCCTGAGGTGGCTTCGGAGGCGGAGTTGCCCGCGAGCGAGGCGATCCGATTCACCGAGCCGGAAGATTTGCTCAGCTTCGGAATGATCCCGGAGTTTGTCGGGCGGTTGCCGGTGGTGACCGCGCTGGATCAGCTCACCGAGGACGAGTTGGTGATGATTTTGACCGACACGAAGAACGCCATGGTGAAGCAGTTCACTAAGTTGCTCTCCATGGAGGGTGTGAGCCTGAACGTGACCAAGGACGGTCTCCGTGCGATGGCGGCGCAGGCGGCCATCAAGGGCACCGGGGCGCGTGCGCTGCGCTCCCTGCTTGAACGCATCATGCTCGACCTCATGTATGAGCTTCCCAGCCGGGACGACGTGGCGGATGTGACGGTGAACCGCGCTGTGGTGGAGGGGAAAAAGGCGCCTGTGATTCGGCGCAAACAGGACAAAGACGCCGCCTAGTAGACGCCGCCCAGGGCGTCTTCGGTTATGCGGCGAGTCGCGACCGGAAAGCCCGACATGGGGCGCGGGATTGGAGGGCGGCTTGTCTCTTCCCAGGCCACGCTGCTGAGCCGGTCCCGATGCGGTCCTCATTGCGCGTTCGCTCGGGGGCCGCATTTACAAAGCAGAGGCGCGTGTTAGTTTCCGGCTCATGAAAAAGCGCCTCTTTCATTCCGCGTGCGTTCTGCTCGTGGTCATTCAAGTCGCCGTGGGGGTTCGCGTGTATTCGGCGGTCGCGGGGAGTGGTGAGGAAAAAGCCGACGCGGGTTACACGAGCATGGCTGTGTTTGCCAGGGCCATGCAAATCATCCGCCAGGACTACGTGGATGAGAAGAAGGCGGACTACGATCAGCTCACCCGCGCGGCGATGCGCGGGATGCTTTCGAGCCTGGACCCGCACTCCCAATTTATGGAGCCCGTGGCGTTCAAGGAAATGCAGGACGACACCCACAGCCGGTTTGGCGGACTGGGACTGCATGTGACGATCCGCGACGGGTCCCTGGTGGTGGTGTCTCCCATGGAGGCGTCCCCGGGTTTCCGGGCGGGGATTCAGCCGGGGGATCAGATCGTCAAGATCGAAGGGAAACCGACGGAGAAAATGGACATCAACGACGCCATTGGGATGCTGCGGGGTGAGGTGGGCAAGCCGGTGAAATTGACCATCCTGCGTGCGGGAACCCGGGAGATCAAAGAGTACTCCCTGGTGCGGGAGAACATCAACGTGGCCAGCGTCAAGGACGCCAAGTTGCTCGACCCAGACCTGGCGGGGGATTTCAAAGTCGGGTATCTGCGGATCACCCAGTTTAGTTCGCCCACGGCGGACGAACTTGGGGCGCGTTTGGACGAGCTCGAGAAGAAGGGGATGCAGGCGCTGGTGCTAGATTTGAGGCACAACCCGGGCGGCCTCATAGATTCGGCCGTGAACGTCGCCGGACAGTTTTTGCCGCCAAAAACGGCCGTGGTTTCCACCGAGGGCCGGTTGCCGTCGCAGAGCCGGGTTTATCTGAGTCAGGAAAACGCCAAGGTGCGCCCCAAGTATCCGATCGCCGTGCTCATTAACTGGGGCAGCGCGAGCGGTTCGGAAATTGTGGCCGGGGCGTTAAAGGACCTGAAACGGGCGATCTTGGTGGGGGAAACCACCTTCGGGAAGGGATCGGTCCAGAGTGTGATCCAACTCCAAGACGGATCGGCGATGCGTTTGACCACGGCGAAGTACTACACACCGAGCAAGCAGGTCATCCACGAGCGTGGGGTCACCCCCAACATTCACGCCACTCTCACCGCCGAACAGGAGCGTCTCCTGATGCTTCAGCGCAAGGATGAGTTGGCTTCGGAATCCGACAAAAAGGATCTGGCGGCTTTCCGGGATTCTCAGCTGGAGCGCGCGGCGGACGCTCTCAAGGGCACGCTGATTTTTCAGCAGAAAAACGCGGCGGACAAAAAGGCCTCCTCGAAGTGAGCGAACCCCGGGTCCTCGCGATTGAGACCTCCTGCGACGAGACGGCGGTGGCCGTGCTCCGGGGGCAGACGCTGCTTTCCAGCGAGGTGGCCTCGCAGATTGCCATTCACCAGGCTTACGGCGGCGTGGTGCCCGAGGTAGCCTCAAGAAATCACCTGCGCACCTTAAAACCGGTGATCCAAAGCGCGTTGGATCGCGCCGGTGTGGCGCTTTCGGAGATCGACGCATTTGCGGCGACCAGCGGTCCGGGGCTGGCGAGTTCCCTGATGATTGGGACCTCGGCGGCCAAAGGCCTCGCTGTCGCGCTCGGGAAACCTTTTCTGGCCATCAACCATCTTGAAGGCCATCTGCTCTCGCCTTTTTTCGGCCACGCCGAAGGGATCCAGCGGGCGGTGGCGCTCGTGGTCAGCGGCGGGCATACACTTCTGGTGGAGATTCGCGGGTTCGGCGATTACCGGCTCCTGGGCCAGACCTTGGACGACGCGGCGGGCGAGGCTTTCGACAAAGTCGGGAAACTGCTGGGGTTGCCCTATCCGGGCGGGCCCGAGGTGAACCGGATGGCGGCCCACGGGGATCCCCGGCGTATCGAGTTTCCGCGCAGCATGCTGGGGTCCGGGGATTTCCAGTTCAGTTTCAGCGGGTTGAAGACCTCCGTGCGTTATCTGCTGCCCAAGCTCGGGCAATACGCGTTGGCGGACGTCTGCGCCTCTTTTCAGGAGGCGGTGGTGGATGTTTTGGTGGCCAAGACCTTGGCGGCTGCGGCGGCGACGGGTTGCCGGTGTTTGGCCGTGAGCGGCGGGGTGAGTTGCAACACGCGTCTCCGGGAAAAGCTGAAGGCCGGATGCGCCGCACGCGGGCTGGAGCTTTTGCTCGCCGCGCCGGCGCTGTGCACGGACAACGCCGCGATGATCGGCTACGTGGCCGCGCTCAAACACGCCGTCGGCGAATCCTCGCCCCTTTCCGCGGACATCAACCCCAACTTGCGGCTCGCTTCTCTCTAACCGCAGGGGCGCGGTGGAATCCGGCGGCCAGTGATTCAAAAACTCTCGGAGGTCGGGTTAAGCCGGAGAGGCTTGGAGTTTGCGGAGGAGGTTGAGGTGGAAGTTGCCCAGGGGGAACTCGTCGTCATGTACCAGGCCGATCCACCGTCTTAAGTCGCTCTCGTCGGTGACGTCCCGGCTCTCCTTTTTCCAGCGCGAGGCCACGTTGGGCCGGAGATGCCGGCAGATCAGGTCGTGCGCTTCCAGCCAAAGAGCCATTTTCGAGCAGTCGGCCCCGGATTTGTAGAGAGCGCCGAGCTCCATCCGCAGCGAGCGGATTGCTCCGGGCAAAAGATCCCAGTGGAGGGTGAGCCGGTTGTTGCTCCATTCCAGGGCGTCGGATTGATGGAGGAACGCGAAAAGCAGCTGACCTCCGAGCGCGTCGTAATTGCGCACCCGCGGGCCCGTGATGGGGAACCGGAAGATGCGGTCGAGCACGATGGCCGAGCAGACGTTTTGCGCGAACGGGAAGTCTTCGCTGGCCAGCCGGGCGGCTTCCTCAAAGCTGCGCAAATCGACCCGGAGCTCCTCCAGCCCGTACATCCAGAAGGGCGCGCGTTGGCGGATCATGAACGGGTCAAACGGCAGTTCGCCCAGGCTGTGGGAGGCGTCGTGGATCAGGTCCCAAAGCGCCAGCGTATCCAGGAGCATCGGCATGGAATGCAGCAGGCAGTCGAGCTGCGGGTGCAGCGGGAGTTGCACGGCGCGCGAGGCGGCGAGCGCGGTGCGCTGGAGGCG
>CAMARB010000028.1 GCA_945860355.1 Chthoniobacter flavus
TTTAGGAGGTGCTCTGATCGGAGCGGAAACGTCCCACCACCACGGGTTGGTCGTGCCTAATTCCCATACGATGCAAAGACGCGGGGCCTGCCAACGGGGGACACGAGCCGGGGATGAGCTCCGGGCACTGGCATCGCAAAATGCGATCCCTTCAAAACAGCACCTCGGCGGCTCTCTGCCTTTTGCCTTCAATGAGGAGGGCGTTGCTGACCTTACCGCAGTCTTGAAAAGCGAGCGCGCGGGCAGGTCGGCGTCCAGATCGTGCGCGCCACATTTTGTCTGTGCCTACCGGCTTACCTGAGGCAGTCGCTTTTTGACACCGTTGGCTTGCCTGAACACCGACGGACGGGGGGCGTGACCGGTTCGCCGATCGCCCGCAAAATGCCGGAATCAAGCATTGCGCTAGACAATCGCTGAGTTCACATCTGAGCCGCCCTTCGGGGAGGCACCCCCGGAGCACCTCCCCACCCAGCCGCCGCCCACCGTTCATGTCCCAATCTTCCAACAATCTCGCCGCCTACAGCTGGTCCATTGCCGACCTCCTCCGCGGCGACTTCAAGCAGAGCCAATACGGCCGCATCATCCTCCCCTTTACCCTGCTGCGCCGGCTGGAGTGCGTCCTGGCGCCGACCAAGCCCCAAGTCCTCGCTGAGGCGGAGAAACTCGCCACGCAACGGTTGCCGGAGGAAGCCATGGAAAAGTTCCTCCTCCGCGCCACCGGCGGGCTGTCCTTTTTTAACACCTCGAAAATGGATCTCTCCACCCTCGGGGAATCCGGCATCAAGGCCAACCTGGAGTCCTACGTCTCCGCCTTCTCCAAGGACGCCCGCGAGATTTTTGAGTATTTCAATTTCGCCGAATTCATCGGCCAGCTCAACGACGCGAATCTGCTGTACAAAGTCGTGCAGCGCGTCCGCCAGTCCGACCTCAGCCCGGCCGCCGTCTCCAATCACGAGATGGGCCTCGTGTTCGAGGAATTGATCCGGCGTTTTGCCGAAAGCTCCAACGAGACCGCCGGCGAGCACTTCACCCCCCGCGACATCGTGCGCCTGACCACCTCGCTGGTTTTTATGGAGGACGACGAGGCCCTCACCCAGCCCGGGATCATCCGCACCATCTACGATCCCACCGCCGGCACCGGCGGCTTTCTCTCCGCGGGCATGGAATACGTCCACGAGCTCAATCCCCGCGCGGTCATCCGCGCTTTCGGGCAGGAGCTCAACCCCGAGAGCTACGCCATCTGCAAGGCGGACATGTTAATCAAGGGCCAGGACGTTTCCCGGATCAAACTCGGCAACACCCTCTCCAACGATCAGCTCTACGCCGATCGCTTCGACTACATGCTCTCCAATCCGCCCTTCGGCGTGGATTGGAAAAAAATCGAGGCTGACATCCTCAAGGAGCACAACGAGAAAGGCTACGAAGGCCGCTTCGGTCCCGGCCTGCCGCGCGTCTCCGACGGCTCCCTGCTTTTTCTCCTCCACCTCCTGAGCAAGCTGCGCGATCCGAAGGACGGCGGCGCCCGCATCGGCATCATCCTCAACGGTTCCCCGCTCTTCACCGGGGGCGCGGGCTCGGGCGAGTCCGAAATCCGCCGTCACCTGCTCGAGAGCGACCTGCTGGAAGCCATCGTCGCCCTGCCGACCGACATGTTCTACAACACCGGCATCGCCACCTACGTTTGGATCCTCTCCAACAAAAAGGCGGCCGAGCGCAAGGGCCGGGTCATCCTGATCAACGGGGTGAACCTCTGCGGGAAGATGCGCAAATCCCTGGGCTCGAAACGCCAGGAGATGAGCGAAAGCCACATCCAAACCATCACCCGCGCCTTTGGGCAGTTTGTTCCGGTGGAACCGACCGTCCTCGACAAACCCGCCGAGGCCAAAAACAACCGGGGCCGTTCCCCCAAAGCCGAGCCGGAGAAAACGTTCGCGGCCAAGATTTTCAAGAACCACGAGTTCGGCTACCGGCGGATCACCATCGAGCGCCCCCTCCGGCTTTCCTGGCAGTTGAGCGACGAACGCCTGGCCACCCTCCGCTTTGCCCCGGGCGCGCTCGACGCCCCCATGCGCTGGATCTACGAGACTTACGGCGGCGCCTGGACCGACGAGCCGCAGGACCAGGCCTACGGCGAGTTGTCCGAGCTGGAGACCGAGATCCGCACCGGGCTCAAAGCCGATTTCCCCGAGCTCAAAGAAAAACAGGTGAAAGACCTGCTGACCCCCGCCACCTGGCGTGACCAGAGGGCGCTCCTGCTCAAGGGCCGCCAGCTGCAAGCCAAGCTCGGCTCGGACCCGCACGATGATTTCAACGGGTTCGACGACGCCCTCGACTCCACCGGTCTGAAGCTGGAAAAGGCCGAGAAAAAGCAGATCATCGCGGCGGTCACCTGGAAGAACCCCGAAGCCGCCAAGGTCGTCAAAAAAGTCCACAAGGGGGGCAAAGCCGACCCGTTTTACGGCCTGTTTGCGGTGGCGGGCAAAGTCGTGGAGTACGAACCCGACGCCGACCTGCGCGATTTTGAGAACGTGGCGCTCGATCCCGGCCAATCGGTGGATGCGCTCAACGAGGCTTATTTCGAGAAGGAAGTGCTGCCCCACGTGCCCGATGCGTGGATCGACGCCGGCAAACGCGATTCCAAGGACGACGAGGTGGGCGTGGTCGGCTACGAGATCCCGTTCAACCGCCATTTCTATCAATACCAGCCCCCGCGCGATCTCGCCGAAATCGACGCCGATCTCGACGCCGTCAGCGCCGAGATCATGAAGCTCCTGCAGGAGGTCCATTCGTGAGCAACGGGCGGTATCGGGCGTATCCGGAGTATAAATTCACAGGTGCAGAGTGGCTTACCTCAGTACCCGCGAGCTGGGCGATGTTCGAAGGGAAACGGATATTTGAAAGCTGTCGTGAGATCTCACATGCCTCTGACGAACAACTTGCTGCAAGCCAGAGGTTTGGTGTCGTTCCTCAGTCTCTAATGATGGAACTCAACGATGCTAAGGTGATGCTGGCATTGAAGGGGACCAGTTCGTTTCGGCATGTGGAAAAAAACGACTACGTGATCAGCTTAAGAAGCTTCGAGGGCGGGATTGAATACAGCGCCTACACCGGATGTGTTTCTCCCGCTTACACAGTTTTACGACCACGGAGGCCTATCGCACCGGGCTTTTATAAGCATTTATTCAAAAGTAGGCCCTACATCTCAGCTCTTCAGGCCACTACCGATAGTTTGAGAGACGGGAAAGCTATCAGTTACGAACAGTTCGGCACCATTCCGCTTATGTTGCCGCCCCTCCCCGAACAAACCCAAATTGCGGCGTTTCTCGACCACGAGACGGCGAAGATCGATCGGTTGATCGAAAAGCAGGAAGAGTTGATCCGCCTTTTGAAAGAAAAACGGCAGGCGGTGATCAGCCATGCGGTGACCAAAGGCCTCAATCCCCACGCCCCCCTCAAAGACTCCGGCATCGAATGGCTCGGCCAAGTTCCCTCTCATTGGGTCGTGTTGCAATTCAAGTTTTTGATCCGGAGCATCGATCAGGGTAAGAGCCCAGAGTGCGAAGGACGATTGGCTTCCCCCGAGGAGTGGGGCGTACTAAAAAGTGGCTGTGTAAACAGAGGCGTATTTCTCCAAGAAGAACACAAAGCGTTGCCTGCAAAAATAGCTCCAACGCTCGCCGCCGAGGTCAAAGAGGGGGACCTTTTGATGTCTCGAGCAAGTGGATCAACGGATCTGATTGGTTCAGTTGGGTTGGTCGGGAAGGTGCGGTCTCGACTGATGATGTCTGACAAAATTTTTCGAATTCATCCGGAATCAGGCGTACTTCCGAAATTTATCTGGCGAATGGCAGCATCAATACCGGTTCGGAAACAAATTGAGCTTTCCATCAACGGTGCCGCTGGGTTGGCCAACAACCTCACGAAGGAATCAATTGGTCGGTTGTGGATTGCCCGTCCTCCGCTCGCCGAACAGGAAGCAATAACGGACTATCTTGAATCACGTTGCGCTAGATTCGATTTCTTAATTTCAAATGCTGAACACCAAGTCACCCTCCTCCAAGAACGCCGCACCGCCCTGATCTCCGCCGCCGTGACCGGCAAGATCGACGTCCGCCACTGGCAGCCGCCCGCGGGTTCCGAAACGGGAACACCCCCAGACCGCGGCGCGTTTGCCTGATCCTTTCCCGCCCATGCCGCCGGAATCCCAGCACACCGAATGGAAAGCCGCGTGGCATGATGACCACCTGCGCTGGGTGTGCGGTTTTGCCAATGCCGAGGGGGGACGGCTGGAGATCGGTCGCAATGATCGGGGCGTGATCGTGGGCCTCGCCGACGCCTCCAAGCTGCTGGAGTATCTGCCCAATAAGATCCGCGATGTGCTCGGTGTTTTGGTCGCGGTGAACCTGCACCAGAGCGAGGGCCGCGACTGGCTGGAAATTGTCGTGGAGGCTTATCCCAACCCGATCAACCTGCGAGGGCGTTATTACCAGCGCAGTGGCAGCACGCTTCAGGAACTCAAGGGCGCCGCGCTCGACCGTTTTCTGCTTCGCAAACAGGGGCGCACCTGGGACGGGGTGCCGGTCCCAAGGGTCGGGCTGGCCGACCTTGCGCCGGCCGCGCTGGAGGCCTTTCGTCAGCGAGCGAGACGGGCTGGGCGGGTGGAGCCGTCCACGTTGACCGAGCCCAATGCCGCTTTGCTCGAAAAACTCCAATTGCTCGAAGGCGACTATCTCAAGCGGGCCGCGCTGCTGCTTTTTCATTCCGAACCGAGCCGGTTTTTCCCGGGCGCCTTCGTCAAGATTGGCTATTTCGACCGGACGGGTGAACTGGTGTATCACGATGAAGTGCAGGGGGATTTGTTCGGGCAGGTGGACCGCACGTTGGATCTGCTGCTGACCAAGTATCTCAAGGCCGCCATTACTTATGAGGGCGTGCAACGCATCGAACGGTTCCCGATGCCCCGGGCCGCCCTGCGGGAGGCCGTGCTCAACGCGCTTGTGCACCGCGATTATGCGGTCGGGGCGCCCGTGCAAATCCGGGTCTATGCCGACTGCCTGAAGCTTTGGAATCCCGTCGTGCTGCCGGAGGGCTGGACCTTTGCCAAGCTCCTGGGCCTGCATGCTTCCCACCCCTACAACCCCTCCGTGGCCAATGCGTTTTTCCGCGGGGGGGAAATCGAGGCCTGGGGCCGCGGGATTCAGCGCATTTTTGAAGAGTGCAAGGCAGCAGACACGCCCGCTCCCGACCTCCAACTGGATGGTCACGATCTCTGGACGGAATTCCCCTTCGGCGCTGACTACATGGCTGCAATGGACTTGGCTGAACGACGGTCCACCCCGGAGTTGGCGGGCCAAGTTCCTTCGGAAATCGGGGGAGATGCGGAATCCCTGACGGCAGCCGGACTGCGGCAGTTGGCTGCGCAAACCGGACAAGTCACCGGACAAGTCACCGGACAAGTCGCGAACGCTCTGGCCAGGTTCTTTGGCGAGCCGCGAAGCGCCCGGGAAATTCAGTCCGCGCTGGGACTGAGGCAGAGGGAAAACTTCGTCGACCGCTTCCTGAACCCATGGATCGCCCATGGGGTTTTAGAGCGCACCATTCCCGACAAGCCGAGGAGCCGCCTGCAAAAGTACCGTCTCACCGCTGCCGGACGAAAAATCATCACCCCGAATTCGCCCCCATGAGTGACCCGACCACGGAACATACCTTTCAAAAAGATGTCCTTGCGCAGATGCGCACGGCGGGATGGAAACTCGGCGATTCCGCCCGATACCATCGTGCGCAGGCACTTTATCCGGAGGATGTGATCGGGTTTGTGCGGGAGACCCAGCCCGAGCAGTGGGAAAAGTTCTGCGCGCTGTATCCGGCCGACCCCGAGCAGAAGTTGCTTGAACGGGTGGCTGAGCAGCTCGCCAAGGCGGATCCCAATGCCGCCGACAAGGCGATGCGCACATTTGGCACGTTGGGCGTGCTGCGCCATGGGCTGCGGGACCGCGGCACCCGCTTTGCCCTCTGCCAATTCAAGCCGGAGCACGAGCTCAATCCCGACACCCTTGCCCGTTACGGGAAGAACCGGCTGCGGATCGTCCCCGAGCTGGTTTACAGCCCATGGGCCAGCGCGGCGGAGCAGCTGGCCACCGGCGCGAAAGCCAAGGCGGGGCGCATCGATCTGGTGCTTTTTGTCAACGGCCTGCCGGTGGCCACCTTGGAACTCAAATCCGAGTTCAAGCAGGCGGCCGAACGCGCGATCCGGCAATACAAGACCACGCGGCTGCCGGTGGATCCCGCAACCAAAAAGCCCGAGCCGCTGCTGACTTTCAAACGCGGGGCCCTGGTCCATTTTGCGGTCAGCCAGTATGAAGTGGCGATGACCACCCGGTTGGCCGGGGACGCGACCGTTTTTCTGCCCTTTAATCGCGGCACCCAGGAGGGTGGCGCCGGCAACGACGCGCCCAGCGAGGTGAGCCGCTACGCCACCGATTACCTCTGGAACGAGGTGCTGCTCCCCGACAACCTCCTGAACATCCTCGGGCGTTTTGTGCACCTGGAGATCAGGGACAAGGAGGACTGGGACGGCCGCAAATGGAAGCAGGAGTCGATGATCTTCCCGCGCTACCACCAGTGGGATGTGGTGCGCGCGCTCTTGGCGGCCGCGCGCGCCGAGGGCGCCGGGCGCAAATACCTCATCCAGCACAGCGCCGGCTCGGGCAAATCCAATTCCATCGCCTGGACCGCGCACCAGCTCTCCGCGTTGTACACCGCCACGGGCGAGAAACAGTTCCACTCCGTGATCGTCGTGACCGACCGGACCGTGCTCGATGACCAGCTGCAGGAGACGATTTACCAATTCGAGCACACCGACGGAGTGGTGGGCCGGATCAACCGAGACGAGGGGGAAGGCTCCAAGTCGGAAAAGCTGGCGGCGGCGTTGGAGGGCGCGCAACCCATCATCATCGTCACCATTCAGACCTTTCCCTTTGTGCTGCGCGCGATCGAAAACAGCGTGAGCTTGAAGGAGCGCCGGTACGCCATCATCGCCGACGAAGCGCATTCCTCGCAGAGCGGTTCCACCGCGCGGCAGCTGAAGGAGGTGCTCATGCTTGAGGGCGGCGACGACGAAAAGGAGCTCACCGCCGATGACCTCATCGCGGCCGCGGTGGCCTCGCGCCGGGCCAATTCGAACCTCAGCTTTTTTGCGTTCACGGCCACGCCCAAGACCAAGACGCTGGAGTTGTTTGGGCGTTTGCCTGACCCGGAGTCGGCGCCCTCCAAACAAAACAAGCCGGAGGCCTTTCACGTTTACAGCATGCGGCAGGCGATCGAGGAGGGCTTCATTCTCGACGTGTTGAGGAACTACACCAACTACAAGGTGGCCTATCAGCTCGCGCTGAGGATTCAGCAGACCGAGCAGGCGGTCGAGAGCCGCAAGGCCCAGGTGAAGCTCAACCAGTGGGTACGCCTGCACGATTACAACATCGCGCAGAAGGTGCAGGTTATTGTCGAACACTTCAAAACCAAGGTGATGGGATTGCTGGGGGGCCACGCCAAGGCGATGGTGGTCACCAGTTCCCGCAAGGAAGCGGTGCGCTACAAACTGGCGTTCGACAAATACATCGCCGCCAAAGGCTACACGAAGCTCTACGGGATGGTCGCCTTTTCCGGCGAAGTGGAGTTTTCCGAGAAAGACCCCAACGCGGCGGGTTTACTCGGGGTGAAGTTCAGTGAGACCGGCATGAACCCGGGGCTCAAGGGGCGCGACCTGCGCAAAGCCTTCGATTCGCCCGACTACCAGGTGATGATCGTGGCCAACAAGTTCCAGACCGGTTTCGATCAGCCCAAGCTGTGCGCGATGTATGTGGACAAGAAGCTGGGGGGCGTGGAATGCGTGCAAACCTTCTCGCGCCTGAACCGGGTCTATCCCGGCAAGGCCGCCACCGGCACCTTCATCCTCGATTTTTTCAACGAGCCGGAGGACATCCTCAACGCCTTCCTGCCCTACTACAAAACGGCCAAACTCGACGATGTCTCCGATCCGAACCTGATCTTCGACCTGCACGAGAAGCTCCGCGCGGCCGGCATTTTCCAGTGGTCCGAGGTGGAGCAGTTCTGCACCGCCTTTTTCCAGAGGAGCAAAAGCAACGCGGCGCTGGCCAACATCTGCAAGCCGGCGGTGCAGCGCTGGCAGATCCGCCACAAGGCTGCGGTTCTGGCCCATCAACAAGCGCGCGAGCTCCTGGAGCGGACCAAGCAAACCAAGGATGCGGTGCTCATTGCCAATGCGGAGAACACCACCAAGGCGGCCAAGAAGGAGAAGGACGCGCTTGAAATTTTCAAGAAGGACCTCGGCACCTTTGTGCGCTTTTACGAGTTCATGTCGCAGATCGTGGATTACGATGATGCGGCTCTTGAGAAGCTCAGCCTGTATGCCCGCAACCTTGCCCCGCTGCTTCGCGAACAGGCCATCGATGAAGAGGAGGTGGATCTCAGCCACGTGGTGCTGAGCCATTACCGGCTTTCCAAGATCAAGCAGCAGGACCTGCTCCTGAGCGAGGAGGAGGGGAATTACGGGCTGAAGCCCGGCGAAGGCTTGGGGACAGCCAGGGCCCGTGACCCAAAGGAGGCGTTTCTCTTGGAGATCATCGCCAGACTCAACGAACTCTTCATCACGGACAAACTGACCGACCAGGATCTGGTGAGCTACGCCTTCACCGTGCGCGATAAGGTCCGGGAGAACGAAAGGGTTATGAGTCAGCTGGCCAACAACAGCGACGAGCAGGCCCTCCTGGGCGATTTCCCCAAGGCGGTCGAAGACGCCATTCTCGACAGCGGTGAGGCGTACGAGAACCAGAAGCTGCAGCTGCTCTCCGATCCGAAGAAAGCGGCGGCATTTGCCCGGGTGATGTTCGACCTGGTCAAAATGGCGGGCTAATCATCCGCAGGGAGCGGACATTGGCGGGGGGACCCTCCCGAAACCCGGAGAATACGGCGGGTTTTCACGCGGAGGCGCGGAGCACGCGGAGGGATTTTTTTTGGAAATGACTGAACGCCAAGACCGGGTGCCTCCGCTCACCCGGGGTTCCCGCCGCTTGCGCTTGGGGTTTCCGATCTTAGGAAGGGGGCCTTCCGAATCCGTCGCCGCTTTTTCTGCGCTTATCTGTGCGGCCCGTGAACCTTTTCCCCGTGCCGCGGCGGATGTCTTACGCGAGGCCGACGCGGAAAGCATTCTCATCAAAAGCGGACAGCGGAACCGGTGCCGCTTGGTTCCAAAACCGGAGCCCGGTATTGAGTCCCTTCCAAAAAACCCTCCGCGTGAGAAATTTCTTTCTCTGTCCTCTCACCGGCCTTTGACGGGCTTTTTGCGGGCCTTCTGCGGCGTCGACCACCGGGCAATCTCCGCGTCGAGTTGCCGCTCCCGACTCTCATTCCGCTTGAGCCTCGACTCCAGTTCGCTCGCAATCCGTCTCCTGAGCGCGGTGTGATCCGACACCCGGCTAAAATCCCAGGCCGGGTCATTCTTCGCCATCCGCAGATTCCGCTGGAGTTCATTGAACGAACGCCGCAGCTCGGCGAGCACGGCGCGCATTTGAGACAGGCTCGTGTGGTCGCCGGTCGTGTTGGCCTGGAGATCGGTCAGCGCGAGCAACATCTCAAGACGCTCCACGTTGCCCTGGCCGTACGCCTCCTGCACTTCGTGCCAGAGCGCCGACACCGCGGTGTCGGTTTCGGACTGCGTGTCGGGATGCAGCCGACGCACCAGCAGCCGGTAAAGCTCCTTGAGACGGTTCTTCTCGGGCTTCGGCGGCGGCGGCGGCGGCGGCGGCGGGGGCGCGGGTTGACGCGGCGGCCGCTCCTTGCCCAGCACCTCGGCCTTAAACTCGGCGAACATCCGCGCATACGTCCGATCGTTGAGCTTGTCGGGGTTCATCCCCATGACCACGCGCAGGAAGTCCTCAAAAAGCTCCTCCTGCTCAAACTTGGGGATGTGCTCGAAATCCGAGGGATCAAACTTCTCCTCATCCCGGGGGGGCGGCGGCGGCGGAGGGACGCCCTCCGGACCGTCCGGGGCCGGCTGCCGATCGCGGCGGTTGCGCACCTCGCGATAGGCGGCCCGCCGGCTCCGTGCGCCGCCGAAAATCATCTCCATCTCCACCTCTTGAAACAGCGCCTCCTTCTCGGCCAAGGCGGCTTCGATCGCGCGCACCCGGCTCAAGAGCGTTTCGAAAGTCGATGTCATCCAGCGGCTAAAAGCCGGCTGATCGTTCTGCTGGAATCGTTTCCATTCGGCCTTGGATTTCTCCAGGCGCGCCAGGGCCCGGCCGCATTCTGAAGCCGCCTTTTGGCGCATCGGCCGCTGATCCAGAAGAATCATCCGCCGGTCGGTGCTGCGTTTTTTTGCGGTGGCTAGGGCACCCTTGAGCTTGTTGGTCTTCATTGGCGGGACCGATATTGCCCGGAGCCGAGCCCAGTTCAAGTGGCTGCGTCAACCGCCGTCCCCCGATCCTGCGGATCAGGGGACTGAATGGCCTACGCCCCGGCGAGGCTGTTCACGGGTTTTCCCGAGTGAAACCCACTACGCGCGCTCCTCACTCTGCCTTTGCTTTTTCCCCGGCGCCGCCCTCCGGCAGTTCGAGCACCCAGATGTTCCGGTAAAGCACGCGCCGCCCGAATCCCTCGATCCAGACGGGACCGGTGGGCTTTTCGCCTCCCTTGGCGCCATGCGGGGTGGTCTTGTGCACGGCTTGCTGGTCCACGACCCGATGCCCGTTGAGCCGGACCGAGACCACGGCGTCGGCCGTCTTTATCCCGGCGGCGTCAAACCGGGGCGCGCGGAAATCGATGTCGTACGTCTGCCACGTCAGCGGGGGATAACACGGGTTGGGCGACTTGGACGGGTATCCAAAGATGACGCCGCAAACAATCGGGGTCCGCGGATTGCGCGTCCCGGTGAGCACGGGGAATCAGCGCCGCGGCGCACGGTGAACCCCTCTGAGCTGAGCACCGCGGTGGCCGCTGAGTCGGCGGAAACGGACCGGAACGTCGCCTGCTGGTTTTCGAGGGGATCGCTTTCAAGCAGGATATAAGCGGCGTTGTCCCAGCCGTCGCCGGGGAGGCCGCCGTTGAACAACAACGCGTGGAATCGCTGGTCCCCGCGGGCGACCACCTGGGCGGCGACGGGTTTGCCCGAGAGCGTCCCGACATATTCCCCCTGGAGTTTCGCCTCCAACCCCATGACGCCTGGATCGAACTGTTTGCGGAGGGGGTTGGGGACGGCTTCGGGCGGTTGCTGGGCGAAGCCGTCCGCCGGGGCTACGCAGCAGAGAACGGAGGCGAGGAGGGCCGTCTTGAAAAGGGCCGCGATGGCGCAATGTGGGGACACAGGGGACACAGGGGAATGGCGCTAACTTAAGCTCACTTTGGGAGGTTTGCGATGTCTCGGTGGGGGAAAAGTGGCACAGGCTTCCAGCCTGTGACTGTGACAGTCACAGCCAGGATGGCTGTGCCACTTTGGGCTCCACCGGCGGCGTGAGCCTTTGCCAAGCCTCCATACTCGGAGATTTGCAGAGGACGGTATCGTCCCAAATGGTCCTTAAGTTAGCGCCATTCGGGACACAGGGGAATGGCGCTAAGATAAGTGCTGTTTGGGACGTTTTGAGGTGGCGGTGTTTCGGTGGGGGAGATCGTCCGTTTGGCGGCGAGGCCGGGTGAGGCGTTGATGGTTCTTGGGACGCCGTTTTACTGACCTGGGTTCGGAAGGTGGCACAGGCTTACAGCCTGTGACCTATGACAGCCGCAGCCAGGATGGCTGTGCCACTTTGGTCTCCACCGACGGCACGCGCAGATCCCAACGCTCCCCACTCGGAGATTTGCCGAGGAGAGTATCGCCCAAAATGATCCTTATCTTAGCGCTATTCGGGACACAGGGAGCGGTGGGGTCGGCCGCGGCGGGCCGCTGTCGGCACTGGGGTAGGCGGGGTTAGGCGATCAATTCCTTGATGACGCCGGTGCTGTCCCCGTGTCGCTCAGCCTGGATGCCCGCGCCGTTGAGCAGGGTGAGCCACGCGTTGCAGAGAGGCGTGCCCTTGGGCATCACCAGGTTGTGGCCGAGTTTGATCCCCGCGCCGCCGCCGGCGATCAGCGTGGGGCAGTTCTCCAGGGTGTGGGCCGTTCGCAGGTTGCTGCCCAACACCACCGTGGCGTGGTCGAAAAGGCGGCTCCCGTCGGTTTCCCGGGTGTCTTTGAGCCGGTCCAGCAGCCCGGCGAGCAACTCGGAGTGGGCGGCGTCCCGCTTCTGCGACGCCTCCATTTTTGGGCCCGGCGCATAGTGGCTCATCTCATGCGGGATCACGGGGATCTCCAGACTCTTGAGCAGGGACGCCGTGGGCATGCGATAGGAAAATACCCGGGTGCTATCGGTTTGGAACGCCGCGAGCATGATGTCGTACATGAGCCGGATCTCGTCCTTGCCGGCGATGCCCGGCTTGGGTTCGGCTAAGGACGATTTGGCGACGGGCACCCCGATCCACTGCTCCTCCTTGCTGAGGCGTCGTTCAATCTCGCGCACCCCCTGGAAATACTCGTCGAGCTTGGCCTTGTCCGTTTTGCAAAGCCCGCGCTGCAGGTCCGCGGAACTCTCCATCACCGTGTCGAGCAGGCTGCGTTTTTGGGCGAGCAACGCCTTTTGTTTTTCAGGAGAGGTCGCGTCCTTGGAAAAGAGGCGGTGAAACGCCTCCGCCGGTGAGTTTTGACCGCCCAGGGGTTTTCCGCGCGAGTCCCAAGCCAGCGAAAGCCCCGGGCCATGGCCGTCGGCTTCGATCCCCTGACCGCCGTTGAGCTGGATGGAGGCGAACCGGGTCTCGGCGCCCAGTCGCTCCGCGGCCACCTGGTCGGCGGAGACGCTGTTGTGAAAGTTCTGGCCGGGCTCGGCGTAACGATTGGCGCCGGTGAGCCAGAACGTGCTGCCGGAGTGGCCGTCCATAGAGTATTTATTGGCGAGCCCCTGGATGACGGTGAAATCGGATTTGTGGCGCGCCAGCGGAACGAGCGCCGGGGACAGCGTGTAATCCGTCCCGGGCTGGTTGAGATCGGGAAACCAGGTCTCCTGGGTGACACCCCAACCGAAGTTGAGAAAGATGAAGCGCTTGGGCGAAGCCTTTCTTTCCGCGGCGGCGGCGAACCGGCGGAAGCCTAGGCTTTCGAGCGCGGGCAATGCGATGAGGGCGGCGCTGGAACGCAGGAAATGGCGACGGTTGAGCGAGAGGTTGAGGTTCATGGGGTTATTTGCTGTGAAACTCTTTGCTGGCGACCAGCGCGTGGACGAACTCGCGCACGGCGAATTGTTTGCCCCGGGCCCGCTGGAGCATGGAGTCGAGCAGGGGTTCGTCCGTGAAGCCGCAGGGCCGACCGAGAGCGTATTGGGCCAGCGCACTGCTGAATCCCCGGGCGAAGGGTTCTTGGCGGTCGGCGAGGATGTCCCGGAGCTCGAAAAAATTCCGGAACGCTGGCCCCTTGTGGAGCACCCCAGCGGGGTCGATATCCCAAGTCTTGAACGCCTTCGGGATGGGTTTTCCCTGCGCATTGACCGCCTGGTAGTGGTCCTCGGTGCGCCATCGGCCGACGGCGTCGAAGTTCTCCAAACCGAACCCGACCGGGTCGATTTTCCGGTGGCAACTCGCGCACTGGGGTTCCTCCTGGTGAGCCTGGACGCGCTCGCGCGGGGAGAGCACTTTCTCCGCCAACCGGTTGAGCTGCGGGACATTGGGCGGGGCCGGGGGCGGCGGATCGTTGAGCAGTTTGCGCAGCACCCAGGCGCCGCGTTCGACCGGGCTGGTGTGTTCGCCGTTCCCCCCCATGGCCAGGATGCCGGCCATGCCAATGAGTCCGCCACGGGGGGAATCCTTGGGCAGCTGCACCTTGCGGAAGGCGTCTCCCTCGACTCCCGGGATCCCGTAGTAGTTGGCGAGAACGTTGTTCACGATCACGTAGTCCGCCTTGAGCAGGTCGATCAAGCTGGCGTTGGTTTGGAACAGATGCGCCAGCGTCTCGCTGATTTCCTTCCGCGCGGCGACTTCGGTGCCGTCGTCGAAATCGGGGAAAAGTTTGCGGCTGAACTTGAAGAAATCCAGGCGGTCGAGCACGAGCCACTGTTGGAAGAAGGGGCGGAGGAAACCTCGGGAACGAGGGTCGTCCAAGAGCCGGTTGGTTTCCGCCAGGAGAACCTCCGGTTTGGCCAGTTCACCCCGGTCCGCCAGGGCGCGCAGGGGGGCGTCCGGAGCGGCGCCCCAGAGAAAGTAGGAGAGGCGGGTGGCGAGTTCGTGCTGTGTCAGCGGGCGCCGGATGCCGTCCTGAACGGGCTCGGCAAGATAGAGGAACGGCGGGGAAGAAAGGACGATGGCGAGGGTTTCTTTGAGGGCGGCCATGTGCGGTTTTCCCTCGGCGCGGTAACCGCGATACATGCCCAGCAGGCGGTCCACATAAGCCGGTCGAACCGGCGTGCCGCGAAACGCTTCTTTAGCGAAACGTTCCAGCGCCGCTTTCAGGGTTTCCTCCGGGACGGCCGGGGGATTTATCGTCGAGCGGGACTCCCTCCAGGGCTCTGAGCCCGGGTGGCGCCTCCTGATCGGCAGTCGGCTTGCGTTCCACCTCCATCCAGTCCAGCCAGAGGGTCGGATTGGGGCCCGCGCCGTTCTTGTCCAAAGCGGCGTTAAATTTCTCGAGGGCGCGTTCCCGGGCCGTCAAGATGTCATACCGGTAGTAGGCGCCCTTTTGGCGGATGAAAAAGGTGCGGTCTTCGGCGTCGGAGAGCTTGCGGATACTGACGGGCACATCGAAGGTTTGCGGGTCCTGCATGGTCCCCTTCACGTGATGGGTGCTGGTGGCGACCCAGCGTTCATCCTGGAAAGCGCGGCCGTAGCCGAACTCCACAAACCGATCCTCCGGCGCGGCGTGTTCCGTCGTGCCGATCCGGAACCGGACCACGTAGTCGCCGGCAGGCCAGTTTCCGGGGATGGTGATGCGGTGGATGCTCTTGAGCGCGAAGATAATGGTGTTGGGCGAGCCGCAGAAGACGGGCACCGTGAAATAGCCGCCGGTGTCGAGCTTCGGCAGGTCCAGATAGGCCCGGTAATAGGGATGAAAACGGCTCTGCGTGTCGTAAACCTCCGCCTCCCTGGCGACCACTCCGCCGCTGTCCACCAGCTCCCGTTTACGCTTGAACCCGAACTCTTCCGGGGAAGGCGCCCCTTGGATCTTTTCCCAGTTTTGCCGCAGGAAACTCTCGCCGGGTTTCTTTTTTGCGAGCTCGGCCACGACGTCCCGGTTGACGGGTTGTGCGGCGGCCTCGGCCACGGCTTTGGCCCAACGGTGGAAACGTTCGTAGCCGTCGAGATCCGCCGCGATGGCTTTTTTGATTCCCACCAGGGATTCCTCGGCTTCCACGCGGACCTTTTTTTCAGACCCCCGGGCGGCGTGCCGTTCCAGCGCATCCTCGAGCGCGTCCTTTCCCAGCGACAGATACTGCTCGAGCTGGTTGCTGGACATGAAGAGGTTGCTCCCGACGGTGTCGAACACCACCTCGGGGCCCGGAGCGCCGGCGTCGGCGGGCAGTTCCGACACGTTGATGTCGGCGCCGAGCAGGGCGCGCAGGGTGTTGCGATATTCCCGGCGGTTGCGCCGCCGCATGGTGATCACACCCCGCTGATCGCTCAAGGTGCGCCGGGCGGCGACCATGGTGTTGGAGAGCTCGTCCAGAAACTCCGTCTTGAGCGCGTGAGGGAGCGGGTCTTTTTCCTCGGGGGGCATCTCCCCCGCGTTGAGAACGTTGAGGATTTTTTGCCAGCGTTCCGCCGTGGAAAGGTCCGAGAGGGTGAAAGACAGGTCGTCCACCCGGAATTTGCCCTTCTGTTTTTCGGCGCCATGACAGCCCTGGCAGTGCTCCTTGAGCAGGGCGCGGTGCCGCTCGTGAAGGACGGCTTTGGGCTGCTCTTGAACGGCGCCCTGCGAGGAAAACGACGGCAGCAAGAGGGTGACGCCGGCGAGACAGGCGATCCGTAGCCGGCGCAATGCGATGTCGGTGGGAATAACAGGCCGTCCCGATTCTGAGAGAGCCGGAAGGGCCGGGGTCGAGAGTGCGAAATTCTGGGTCTCATGCGGCCTTCGCGGGGGATTGTTCTCTGGGAGCAGGCGGGATGCTAGGGAGGGGCGCTGCTCCTTCCCGAGGAAGGAAGCGCTCATCTCTTGACTCCGGGCGGGAGCGAAAAGGTTACTTTTATTTGCCCAGAAATTGGTTTTCCGCACCCGGCACCCCCGACGGGCCGCCACCTGACAAGGGGCGCTTGTCCAAGATCCACCCGCCCATCACACCCCGGCGAATCCCCTTGGGGGCACCCCGGAATGGCGCTCACTCAAGGATGGTTTGAGACGAGACCCTCCTCTGGAAATCTCCGGGTGGGGAGTGTTGGGATAAGCGCGTGCCGCGGGTGGAGACCGAATTGGGGCAGGCGGCATGACTCCGATGACAGCGCGCGCCTGTGCAGTGCGGGCACCCAGTTTGCATCTCCCCGGCGTCCCCAAAGTGGCACAGCCATCTTGGCTGTGACTGTCACAGATCACAGGCTGGAAGCCTGTGCCACTTTCCCCCCAAGCGCAGTGGAGTGCAGGCTGCTGATGGCGCCATCGAGAAAAAGAGCCTCGCTGTTGGGGCCTACTAGGGTCGCGATGAGTCCACCGGCGCCATCCGCCTTCTTCCGACCGGACGCCGGGTCAGCGGCGTTGCAAAGGGGCGCTCTCAGACGGTCGCCCCGGGCGAGACACCACCCGGCGCAGCACAAACTCATGGGGTTTGGTTTGGGCCGCCTGGCGCGCCGCGGCGACGGCCGTCTCCAGCTCGCGCTTGAGTTCCGCCTCGCGCGGTTTGGCTTCAAGGTAGTTCTTCTTAAGCTGCGCCCTCCAGCCGGGGTTGCCGCCCGCGATTTTCTGCAAACCCGCGTCCAGCTCGTCGGCAACCAGCCCGGCCGCCAAGGGCCGGTTCGCCTCGGGCCATACGTTGTGCTCGATGAACGCGATGCCGCGCAGCGCCCCCTGGGCCTTCCACTTTTGCTGCAACGCGGCGTGCACCGTCAGGGACTGCCGGAGCTGCGGCGCATCGGGTTCCACGGCCAGATTAATCCCCTCCGCCCACTGCGCGGCGCCGATGGTTCGGATCGTCTTCCCGTCGATGCTTAATGCGTAGTCGCCCGGCGCCAGGCCCCGCACCTGGAGCAACTCCTGATTCAACTCCCGCGTGAAAGGGACCAGCTCCGGGGCCGGCAGACGGATCAGATTCCAGCCCACGTCGTTCATGCCCAGCATCACCGACACCACGTTGGGCTTGGCCCAAAGGCAGTCCCATTGGACGCGTTGCGCCGCCCGCGGGGCGGTGTCCCCGCGGATGCCGCAATCGACCACGTCCAGTTTCCGCCGGGGAAACCGCGTCTGGTAGAAGAGCTCGACGTAGCGATGGTAATACCCGCCCTCGGTGATGCTGTCGCCGAGCGCGCACCAGCGGTCGCCGGACTCAAACGCTCCCGCTGCCAAGGAAACGGGGCCGGCGAGACACTGCCCACACCGCTCCTCCACCGCAGGCGTCATAGAAGGTGAGCGGGCGTTTCCGGTGGATAATCCGGTGTATTCCGGTGTTTATTCCGGTGTTCATGAGAACCGACAGCCTTCTGATCACGCACGAGGTTCTGGCTTTGATCTCCGAGTTGGATGAATTTAAGGGAGCTTGGCGTGCCCTCGGAACCATTGCGCCGGAACGTCTCAGGGCGCTCCGGCACGTGGCCACCGTCGAGAGCATCGGCTCTTCAACCCGCATCGAGGGCAGTCAACTCTCCGACCAAGACGTGGAACGCCTGCTGGCCAATCTCGGGGCTCACCTCGAAATCCAAGCGTTCCGATCCAGGGACGAGCAGGAAGTCGCGGGCTACGCCGAAGTCATAGAAACCGTCTTCTCCTCTTGGGCGGACATTTCCCTCTCGGAAAACCACGTCAAACAGCTCCACCGTGACCTGCTGCGGCATAGCGAGAAAGACGAGCGGCACCGCGGCGAATATAAAACCGTCCGCAACGATGTGGGGGCATTCGACTCGGAGGGGAGGCTCATTGGGATCGTTTTCGAGACCGCCACTCCCTTCGACACTCCAAGCCGCATGCAGGAGCTGTTCGCCTGGCTCCGGGATACCCTGGAACTGTCTCGACTCCATCCCATTTTGGTCACGGCGGTCTTTGTTGTGACATTTCTTGAAATTCACCCATTTCAGGATGGAAACGGCCGAATCAGCCGGGTTTTGACCCTGCTGCTGTTACTGCATTCCGGCTACGCCTACGTCCCCTACTCATCCCTTGAGAGCGTGATCGAAGGGAACAAGGAGGCTTATTACCTCGCACTGCGTCAGACTCAGGGAACCCTCCGCACGGCGGCCCCCAACTGGCAACCGTGGATCCTGTTTTTTTTGCGTGCGCTCCAGCAGCAGAAACGCCGACTCGCCATCAAGATGGAGCGGGAAACTCGGGTGTTCTCCTCGCTCCCCGAATTGGCTGTGAAAATCCTGGATTACGCGCGCGCCCAGGGCCGTGTCACGACACGCGACATGGTGAGGGAGGCCGGTGCCAGCCCAAACACGCTCAAGGCAACGCTCACCTCGTTGGTCAACAAGGGCTTGCTCGTCCGCCACGGAGGCGGCCGATCCACATGGTATCGCTTGCCATGAGGCTCGGGGGGATTCGCGTACCCGCGGAGAGACGGACATCGGCGGGGTGACGTTGGGTGCGGACCAAAAACGCACGAAAATCAACGGGGTGCCTATTGCCCGATCGATGGCGACCCTCCGAAGGCGAACCCCGGGCTCATGCGTCCGGTTTGCGAACCTGCCGGGGGTGCAACCTCTGCCAGAGCGCGTTCTGCAGCTCCTCCGGAGAAACGCCGGACCCCGCGCGTCGCCAGTCCGCGTCGGGACGCGCCGAGAGCGCCACGCCGCGCCCGCGCCGCTCCAGCTCGTAGTCAACCGCGGCCACCCCCTCCTCAAACTCCGAGAAACGCGCCTTCGAAACCCCGTCGATGAGCACCTCCCAGACCTTGCCCCGGCCCGGTCTTTTCACCACCAACGCTTCCCGGGGTCTTCCGGGCGGTTGCTGGAAATGCAGGCCCACCCCGTGGCGGCCCAGGGAGAACCAGGCGTTTCCGGAGATGGCCCGGATATCCGCGTGGACCTCCAGGGTGAGCGGGTTGAACGCCGCCGCCCGATCCTGAATCTCCGGCAGGGTGAGCGCCGCCGCCTCCAACTCGAACCCGGGATGATCAAAGAGGATCTGCGCCCAGGCGCGGCGCGCTTCGCCCACATCACCGCCCTGCAAATCCAGATGGCGCGGAATGCCAAACAGCGACGGGAGGGAACACAGCTGCAGGTCCGAGAGATCCACGAAATCCAGGATGAGGCAGTCTTTCTTGCCCGGAAACAGCCGGGTGCCGCGCCCGACGCATTGGGCGTAAAGCCCCTCCGAGCGCGTGGGCCGCGCCATGGCGACGCAGGAAACGCCCGGATCATCAAAGCCCTCCGTCAACACGGCCACATTCGTGAGCACCTGGAGCCGGCCCTCGCGGAAATCCGCCAGCGTCCGGGCCCGCAATTCCATGGGCATCTCCCCGTGCACCATTCCCGCGGAAACCCCCAGTTTACACAGCGCCCAGGAGAGATGCCGCGCGTGGTTGACGGTCACGCAGAAACAGAGGGTCCGGCGGTCCCGGGCCAGCTCCTGGATGGACCGTGCCACGAGCGCGTTGCGCTCCTCGATATCCACCGCCTCCGCGAGTTCGTCCTCCCGGAAATCCTGGGCGCCCGCCGAGAGCCGGGTGAGGTCCGCCGCCGTCGAGATCCGGAACCCGCGCAGGGGCGCGAGATACCCCATGTCGATGAGCTCCGGCAGGCTGCGGGAGTAAACGATCCGCTCGAACACGGTGTTGAGCCCTTTGCCGTCGCCGCGCGCGGTCGTGGCGGTGAATCCCAGCAGTGTCCCCGTCCAATCCTCGGCAAACGCGCCCAACTGGCGCAGAACCCGCAGGTTGTCCTCCGCGGCGGCGTGATGGCATTCGTCGTAAATGACGAGGCCGATGTCCCGGCCTTGAATGACCCGCGCCAGGCGCTCCTCATGGAGCGATCGAATCGAGCAGACGAGAATCCGCGCGTCCGGCGCGGCCCGTTCAGCGCCGCGTTCCATGGCCACCACCTGCGTTTCCCCCAGGGCGGCCTCCAGTTTTGCCCGCGCCTGCCCCAGCAACTCCTCCCGATGCGCGATCACCAGCACCCCCCGACGCGCCAGCCGGGCGAGTTCGGAGAAAATGACGGTTTTCCCGGCGCCCGTGGGCAGGCACACCAGCATCCGCCGGACTCCGGCCCGGCGCGCGGCGAGAACCGCGTCGATTGTTTCGCGCTGATAGGGGCGCAGGCTGAGAGGGGCGACGGACATGGCGAGAATTCCGCTCAGAGCGGCCACGGGACGGAGGCGCCCGCCCGCATCTCCGGACGCGTCCTTTTCACCGCGCCCCAGGGAACCGCACCTGAACCCCGAAGGTCAGGCGACGCCCCCCGGGGGGCGGCCGTCCAAGGGCTTGGCGTCCGGCGACTTCCAAAAGACCTCCGCGTTCTCCGCGCCTCCGCTTGGGAGAGATCTTTCGGCGTCACAGCGGAGCGCGGGCTCAGCTTTCTTTTTCGAGCCGCTCTCCCAACCACTGCTTCATCATGCTTTGGTAGTTGAGGTACCGCGACCGGGCGATCCGTTTGATCCGCGCCAACATCCGGGGATCAAACCGCAGGGTGATGGTGGTGGACTCCCGGTTGTCGCTTTTGAGCACGGCGGCGCTCATCAGCCGCTGATCCAGCCGGGCATCCGCCCAGAAGGCGGCCTCGGATTCTTCGGACTCAAATTGCGGGATCTCAGACCAGTGCGAGATGACTTTCATGGCTAGCTAAGCAGCGAGTTTTTCCGGTTGTAAAAGGCGATCTCCTCCGGGGTCATGTCCCGGGCGAGAATCACCCGGTAGCGTTTGCCGTCGGTCCAAAAAACACTGAAAACGCTGCGGTCCCCCACGCTTTTGCCGAGGTTGAAATAACGCGCCAGCGAGGCGTCCTCGCCGGACTCGGGCATCAGCCGGATGCTGAAGGGGTCCTCGAAGGATTCCTCGATTTCCTTCGGGGTGATCTTGCGGAGGTCGAAAGAGGCTTCCAGCCAGTCAAATTCCATGGGGCGCGGGGGGTTGAATCAGTTCGATTTCGTAGCCTTCGGGGGCGTCGATAAAAGCGATCACGCTGCCGGTCCCGGTCGGGGTGGGCCCGTCGGAGAGCGGGTATCCTTTGCTGGCGGCGTGGCGGCTAAACGCCTCCAAATCCTCCACCTCGAAAGCCAGATGGGTCAGATCGGGGCCGACCTGAACCGGGCCGCTGGCGTCGAACTGGCAGAGTTCGATGAGTTCCTCGCTTTTCGGGGCCTTGAAAAACACCAGTTGCGATCCCCGGGGGGACGTGTGCCGGCGCACCTCCTCAAGCCCGAGCACCTCTTTGTAGAAGAAAACGCTCCTCTCAAGATCGGCCACGCGATACCGGGTGTGGAGGAGGCGGGTCAGCATGCGACGAATTTTTCGGTTCTCGATTTCAATTTTCGGTGTCTGATAGAGCCCCTGCGGGCCCGGTGTGGACAGTGTCTAAGGCAGCGCATCGAAATTCCAAATTCCAAATTCTTAATTCCCATGATCGTCCTCGGTATCGACAGCGGCACCCAGAGCACAAAGACCATCGCCCTGGAGGTGGAATCCGGCCGGATCCTCGCCTCGGCCTCCGCGGCCTACGGACTCCTGGAGGGCCTGCCCGCCGGGCATCTCGAGCAAGATCCCCAGGTCTGGATCGACGCGGTGGACTCGACCGTGCGCGATTGTTTGGCGCAGCTCGGGGAACGCAAGACGGACGTCAAAGCCATCGGGGTGAGCGGTCAGCAGCACGGGTTTGTGCCCCTGGACAAGAAGAACAAGGTCATCCGGCCCGCCAAACTCTGGTGCGACACCTCCACGCTCGACCAATGCAAGGCGTTTGAAACCGAGTTCGGCGGCCCGGAGGAACTCATCAAACTCGCCGGCAACCCCATTCTGCCCGGATACACCGCCCCGAAGATCCTTTGGCTCAAACAGAACGAGCCCAAAAACTACCGGGCCCTGGACTGCGTGTTGTTGCCGCACGATTACATCAACTTCTACCTCACCGGGGAACGCGCCATGGAGTACGGCGACGCCTCCGGCACCGGCCTCATGGATGTGCGCCAGAAAACCTGGTGCGCCCCGCTCATCGAATTCATCGACCCGGATCTGCAGGGCGCACTGCCGCCGCTGGCCAGTTCCCGGCGCGCCCTCGGGTTGCTTCGGGAAAACCTCCGGGAAGCCTGGGGCCTGGACAAAAGCCCCGTGGTCAGCGCCGGCGGGGGCGACAACATGATGGGCGCCATCGGCACGGGCAACGTCCAGGCCGGGGTCGTGACGGTGAGCCTGGGCACCTCGGGCACGGTGTACGCATTTGCCGCCGAACCCGTGGTGGATCCCTCCGGCGAAGTCGCCGCGTTCTGCGACAGCACGGATCGCTGGATGCCGCTGGTTTGCACGATGAACGTCACGGTGGCCACCGAGCAGGTCCGCAAAATGTTCGGCTGGAACCACGAACAGCTCGAGTCCCATGTCGCCTCCGTGCCCGCCGGCGCGGGCGGCCTGCTTTTCCTGCCCTATCTCAACGGCGAACGCACCCCCAACCTCCCCCTCGGCAGCGGGGTGTTGCACGGGTTGAACCCGGAGAACATGCAGCCCTCCCATCTCGCCCGGGCCGTGATGGAGGGTGTCACCCAGGGTCTGGCCTACGGGCTGGGCCGGTTCAAGGAGCTGGGCATTGAGCCCGCGGAAATCCGGCTCACGGGCGGCGGCAGCAAAAGCGGCGCGTGGCGCCAGATCTGCGCCGACGTGTTCGGGGTCCCCACCGTGGCGCTGGAATCGGCCGAAGGCGCCGCGCTCGGCGCCGCGATCCAGGGCGCATACGCCTCGATGGCCGCGCATGGCCAGCCCGTGACATTCCGCGAACTCTGCGCCCGCATCGTTCAACTCGACGAACCCACCCGGGCCACCCCCAACGACTCGCACCGCGAAATTTACAGCCAACAACTCTCGCGCCAGACCGATCTCACCCGGCGCATGCACGCCGCCGGTTACCTCTAACCCGCCCGGCCTAAAAAACGCGCGCCGCCAGACTCCATCCACCCATTGAATCCCTTCCTATGAAAAACCGTTCTCTGGCTCTTTTCGCCGCCGCGGTGCTGGTGCTCTGCGCGGGAGTCCTCTGGTTCCTGCAACGACCGGCCCCGATCGCGCCGGAACCGCTCCCGGAACTCAAACCCGTCGCGGTGCAGGCGCCGGTGAATCCCCCGGCCTCCGCCCCGGTGACCAAACCCGCCGCGCCCGAGCCGCCCAAGCCGTCCAAGGCGGAGCCCGTGCAAGCCCTGGCGCCTTGGGAACAGAAGATCGAGCAGGCGCTGCGGGCCGACCTCGGGGAAACCGAGACCGCCCAACTCCTCATCAACCTGCTGCCCACCATCCCCGCAGAAGGCCAGGTGGAGGCGGCCCAGCACATCTCCAACCTGCTTTTGGACAAGGATTACAAACGGGTCCTGCCCCTGGTGAAGAACCCCAGGCTTTCCCAGGACGTGCTCGATGTGTTTGTGAGCGATCTGCTCAACCGGACCGACTCGGTCAAGCTGCCCACCCTGCTGGAGATCGCCAAACAACCCAATCACCCCCACCAGGCGGAGGCCATCAGCGACCTCCAGATCTTCCTCGACCAGGATCACGGCAATGACTGGAACAAATGGGACGGGTCGGTGAAAGCCTACCTCAAAAAACAGGCCCTAGAGGAAGCCGCGACTCCCGAGGCGGAACCCCAAATCGGCCAACCCAAGCCGTCCAATTTTGTCCGATGAAACTGGTGATAGCCGCCACGGGCGCCAGCGGCGCCCTCTATTTCCAGCGGCTCCTGGCCAAGATCGATCCCCGCGAGCACGAAGTGCATGTCGTGCTGAGCGCCTACGCCAAACAGGTCATTCAGGAGGAACTCGATGCGTTCACCCTGCCGGAGGGCGTCCATCTCCACTCGGACAAAACCATGAACGTTCCGTTTGTGAGCGGGTCCGCGCGGTTTGACGCCATGGTGGTGGTGCCCTGTTCCATGGGCACCCTGGGCCGGATCGCCGCGGGCACGTCCGATTCCACCCTGCTGCGGGCCGCTGACGTCTTCCTCAAGGAACGCCGGAAACTCGTCCTGGTCCCGCGGGAAACCCCGTGGAACCTCATCCACGCCCGCAACGTGGTCACTCTGACCGAGGCGGGCGCCGTCATCCTCCCGGCGTCCCCCTCCTTCTACAGTCGGCCAAAAACCCTCGAAGAACTCGCCGACACCGTGGTCTCCCGGATCCTCGACCAACTCGGCCTGCCCGATCCCGGCGCCTACCGCTGGGCGGAGACCCCATGAGCAGCTCGTCCGCCTCGCGGATCGCTACCGTGGCGGTGTTCCTGATGCGGGTCTGGTTCCGCACCCTGCGCTTTCGGTTTACGGATCATGCGGGGGTGATGCGTCAGCCGCCGGAAACCCCGCTGTTGTGGACGTTCTGGCACAACCGCCTCTTTGTGATGGCGTACATGTTCGAGCGTTATTTCCCGGGACGCCCCGGGGCGGCGCTGGCCAGCGCCAGCAAAGACGGCGAGATCATCGCCCAAATCATGCAGCGCTTCACCATCCGCCCCATCCGCGGCTCCAGTTCGCGCCGGGGCGCGGCCGCGTTGGTGGAGATGAAACGGGCGATTGAAAAAGGCCTGATCATGGCCATCACCCCGGACGGCCCGCGCGGCCCGCGTTACCACGTCAACCCCGGGGTCATCAAACTCGCGCAGATCACCCAGGGCCAAATCCTGCCCATCCACGTCACCTACCGCCGTTTCTGGCGGCTCCGGAGTTGGGACGGCTTTCTTCTCCCCAAACCGTTCTCCACCATCGACATCGTGTTTGATCGGCTGCATCCGGTGGAACCCACGGCCACGCGGGAGGATTTCGAGCGGGAACGCCGTGCATTCGAGACCCAGCTGCGTCCGGAGGGTTGGGAAGCGGAACTCGCGCAAACCGGGGCGACCCCGGTGGAAGCCCAGCCGGCCTGACGGGGTGCGGCGGCGAAATCGTCTGCGGCCCGCGGCGCCTGAGGCGTTGGGAGGGGCGGATCGGGCCGACATTTTGCGAATTCGCTCTTGTCAACGCCCCGGAGCGCACGCACGATTTGGACCGCATTTCGCGGGTATAGCTTAGTGGTAAAGCTCCAACCTTCCAAGCTGGCTATGCGGGTTCGATTCCCGCTACCCGCTCCCCCCTTGATTCTGAGGCGCTTACGCAAGGGGAGAGCCTCAAATCGGGCAAAGTGAGAAAAGAAGTGAGAAAAAGTCCCCCTAAATCCGCCCTTGTTCGGGGTCGGTTTTTGAGGGGCTCAGGGGGCAATCTCCCGCCCCCCGGTTCGCGCGCATCTTCCTCAGCATCCGGCCCTGCCACTTGGCCCTGCCACTTGGCGTGCAAAATAGTGCTGTTGTCGCAGCACGGGCGGCACGCCGCCCCCCGGGCGGCCACCAAATCCCTATCGAAAGCCCGGCAATCTCAATTTCCAGGGGCCTTCCTGCCTCCGCAATGCGGCTTCACGTTCCGGCTCTCAACCCTATCAGCCCCCTCACTCCCCGACGCTCATCTACCCTCCGGCCGTTTCCGGTGCACCGGGTGCAAAAGGTCAAGACACACCGGCCCGGATGGCATCCACGCACACTTGATTGAGGCTTTTGTGTTCCCGAAAGGCTCGAATCGAAAGGGCCTTGTGCAGCGATTCACCGGGCCGGAACATAAATTTCCCGCTGAATTTCTGGGCAGCGAGGGGAGCGGGTGCGGTGCGCCCGTCGGCGGCCATATCCTCCAGGACTTCCTCCACCATGGAGCAAAGCTCCTTGTAAACCGTCGCCTCATCCGCGCCGTGACAGCCCCCGGAAAAAAGCTCGGGGCACTGCCCGACAAAACATCCGTCTTCTTCGCTCCACTCCACCACCTTGATGTATCGGCTCGCCTGCTTTTGAAGTTCTTTGTTCATCGCTTCTCTTGGGTTTTTTCAATTTCGATCTTCACGCCCTTCTCTTGGTAAGGCTTGGCGTCGTCGCCCGCATTGCCAGAGATGAGCACGTAGGCCCCTGAATCGTGCTTCCATTTGCGGTGACTGCCCTTCCCGGGTGTGCAAACAAACCCGGCTTTTTTCAGGGCTTGCTCCAATTCTCGGACCTTCTTCGGCATGGCTTTACTGATACCATGGCACCACGGAAAAGCAAGGCAGGGCGGCTTCTTTTTCACCCCGCGTCAGGGGTGAGATAGTGCGCCTCCGTTGTGGCGCTCGGCGTGTGCCCGAGGGGGACCAATAGGGGACAGAGCTTCTGTTGAAATGCCCCATGAAGGAGTCGAAGCCCGACGCCAGGGAGGCTCGCTTTTCCGAGCCAAAGATTTGGGGTGACCAGATAAAGCCCCTCTAAGGAGCACGCCGGGACTGAGAAATGGGACCTAGCAGCCTGTCGGACTTTCCCCCCACGAAAAACTAACCTGCGGGGTTGAGTAGGTATGGCGGCCAAATTCGTTTCCGTTGACCACGACACTCCGTTGCTGATGCCCCCGGACCTTCGGGACTGGGTGCCGGAGGGGCACCTGGTGCA
>CAMARB010000029.1 GCA_945860355.1 Chthoniobacter flavus
TGGGCGATCTGCAGCCGCCGGAAAGAGGCCGACCCCGCTGCGGCCTCTCGCCGGAGACAACCCCGTTGGCGATTTCTTTTCACAGAGGCGGCCGATGTGTCGCTTTTTAGGCGACTCATCCGTTTCAGGGTGTCCAGGAACCACCGCCGCCTCATCCGACCTGAAAAAAGACGGCCTTTTCCCGGACCGCGCTTTCCTCTGTAAAACGGCTTCCCGAGGGGAATCAAAACGGGTTGAAAAATTGATCCATCAACTCCGTGGCAAGCGCCTTGCTAAGGGCGGGAGCGTCCAGCGCTGATCTCAGAAAAGGTCAGCGAGAATGAAGCAATCCACAACCGCTCCTTTTTAACACCCCGTCACTTTCAGCGGATTCCCGGCGTAGGCATTCAGCAGACGTCGGGCCCGCGGAATTTGCGATTTCCGGCTTTCCCCCTCCAAGGGGAGAGCCCTTAGCAGTCAGGCCCCAGCGCGGCATCCCTCCCCACCACCGCGGCGCTGAGGCCCCCCTTGGCAGTGACCCCAACCCAAACGCAGAAACACCAACCTGATGAAACTCCGTAAATTCCTTGGCACTTCCTTCCTGGCAAGCGCCGCCATCCTCACCACCTCTTTCTCGGCCGTTGCCGCCGAAGAAACCGTGAAGGTGGGCGTCCTGCACTCCCTCAGCGGCACCATGGCCATCTCTGAGACCTCGCTGCGTGACGTCCTGCTCTTCACCTTTGACGAGATCAACAAAGCCGGCGGAGTCATGGGCAAAAAGATCGAACCGGTGGTGGTCGATGGCGCCTCCAACTGGCCTCTGTTTGCGGAGAAAGCCAAACAGCTGCTGGAGCAAGACAAGGTGGCGGTGACCTTCGGCTGCTGGACCAGCGTGAGCCGCAAATCGGTGCTGCCGGTGTACGAGGAGAAGAAAGGCCTGCTCTTCTACCCCGTGCAATACGAGGGCGAGGAGATGTCCCCGAACATTTTCTACACCGCCGAAGCCGTCAACCAGCAGGCCACCCCGGCGGTCGATTACATGCTCGCCCAAGGCAAGAAGAAGTTCTACCTGCTCGGCAGCGACTACGTTTACCCGCAGACCACCAACCTGGTTCTGCTCGAGTATCTCCTGAGCAAAGGCGTGCCGATCGAGAACATCGGCGGCGGCTTCAAGAAGGATGAAACCGGCAAGGTCATCTCCGCCGGAAAATACACGCCGTTCGGCCACACGGACTACCAACAGATCGTCGCTGAGATCAAACAGTTCGCCGCGGGCGGCAAAGCCTGCGTGATCAACACCCTCAACGGCGACACCAACGTGCCTTTCTTCAAGGAATACGCCGCGGCGGGGTTGACCTCGGAAACGTGCCCCGTGGTGAGTTTCTCGATCTCCGAGGATGAGTTCCGCGGATTGCCCGCGAAACAACTCGTGGGCCAACTCGGCTGCTGGACCTACTTCCAATCCATCAAGAGCAAGGCGAACAAGAAGTTCGTCGCGGACTTCCAAGCCTGGCTCAAAAAGAGCGACGTGCCCGGGATCGTCAAAGAAGGCCGGGTGACCTGCTCCCCGATGGTGCTGAGCTATGACGGCGTTTACCTCTGGAAGAAAGCCGTGGAGAAAGCAAAGAGCTTCGAGCCCGCCAAAGTGATGGAGGCCCTCGAGTCGGGCATCGCCTTTGACGGCCCCGGAGGCACTGTCACCAGCCAGAAAAACCACCACCTCACCAAGAACGTTTACATCGGCGAGACCAAGGCTGACGGGCAATTCAAGATCCTCAAGAGCTACGAAAACATGGTCGGCGAACCCTTCCTGAAGGGCACCTTCAAGGCCAAGTAATCCCGCTCGCGTTTGATTCAGGAAGGGCGGGGACCACACTCCCCGCCCTTCCCATTCCGCTCCACCCATGCGCACCTTCCCGCATCCAGCCAAACTCCCGTTTCCCCTGCTTCTCAGCGTCTGGGCGGTCCTGTGCGCGACGACTTGGCTGGCGCCAGCCGCCCACGCCTCGGACACCCCGCGCGCCGTGATCGCCAAGGCCGTGGTGACCGAGGAATCCGAGGAACAGGTGCGCTTGGTCCGTTCCCTGGCAGGCGACACCGACCCGCAGATCCGCGACCTGCTCACCGCGTGGAAAGAGGGCGGCATTTCCATTCTCGAAGCCCCGGATGGCCTGCCCGGACTCACAGAAGGCCAGAAAATCGCGGTCACTCTGGCGCAGGACAAGGACGCGGATGACAAGCAGGGTGTCCTCCGTCTGGACTCCTCGGAACCCATCAAAGACGCGGAGGGGAAGCCTTTGCGGTTGCCCGCCGCGGACATCGAAGCCGCCGAAACAGACGCGGCTCTCCGGCAGGCGATGAAAGGCGTGCTGGACGCTTTCGCGCTGGCCGCCTCCGCCCCCGCCACCCGCCTCAAGGTCGTGGCTGAATACGGGCTGTCGCAGGATCTCGCCCGGCTCGAAGCGCTGCAGGCCCGGCAGGCCGTCGAAACCCATCCCCGAGTCCAGCGCGCCCTGAGGGAGGCGATTTCCCAGATTCACCTCAAACACGACGACGCCGAAAAACGAACGGCGGCGGCCCGGGATCTGGGGCAAATGGGATCCATCTCCAGCCGGGACGCGCTCAAAACGCTCCTTGAGGAAACGCCGGACACCCCGGAGAACTCGGCGCTTCGGGCGGAGGCCACAAAAGCGCTTGTGGCGATTGGAACGCACATGCGTTGGGCCAACGCCTATGGCACCGCGTTCCGGGGTCTTTCCACGGGCTCCATCCTTCTCGTGGTCGCCATCGGGCTCGCCATCACATTCGGGCTGATGGGGGTCATCAACATGGCGCACGGCGAGCTCATCGCCGTGGGCGCCTACACCGCCTACCTCGTCCAACACGTCTTCGGAGACGGCCTCACCCTTTCGCCCTTTGGAAAAACCCTCAGCCTCCCCGGGCTGCACACCACCGGGTGGATCCGGGACTGCTATTTCATCGCGGCCATTCCCCTCTCCTTTCTCGCCGCCGCCCTGGTCGGCATCGCGCTGGAACGCGGCATCATCCGTTTCCTTTACCGGCGCCCCCTTGAGTCGCTCCTGGCCACCTGGGGCGTTTCCCTCGTCCTTCAACAGCTCTTCCGGCTCGTGTTCGGCGCCAACAACGTACAGGTCGACAGCCCTTCCTGGCTCTCGGGCAACTGGACGGTTTTCGACGTGCTCTTTGGTTGGAACCGGATTTTTGTGATCTGTTTCGCGGTCCTGATCATCGCCGGCGCGTGGGCGGTTTTGAACAAGACCTCCCTGGGACTGCTCATCCGGGCGGTCATGCAAAACCGCTCCATGGCGGCGTGTATGGGGGTTCGCACCGAACGCGTCAACATGCTCACCTTCGCACTGGGCAGCGGCCTGGCGGGGCTGGCCGGCGCGTTCCTGAGCCAGATCGGAAACGTCGGGCCGGGGCTCGGACAGGACTACATCGTGGACGCTTTCATGACGGTCGTCGTGGGCGGCGTTGGCAACCTCCTGGGCACCGTGCTCAGCGCCCTGGGCATCGGCTTGATCGATCAATCCCTCCAGCAAATCCTGCTCAGCCCCGTGCTCGGCAAGATCCTGGTGCTCGGCGGCATCATCCTCTTTCTCCAGTGGCGCCCGGCGGGGCTCTTTGTCACCAAAAGCCGCAGCCTCGAAGGCTGAGAGTCCGGCCATGAAAACCGCCGCCCGCATTCCGTCTCGCCCGCTCTACGGATTCCGCCCTGAGCCCGTCCCTCCTCTTTCATGAACCGCACATTGACAAAGGTCGAAGCCACCGTCGTGACCCTTCTGGCGGTTTTGGTGCTGGTCGTGATGCCGCTGCTCAACTCGGCGGGCGTCGTCAGCAACTTCACCATCAACCTCTGGGGCAAATACCTCTGCTACGCCGTGCTCGCCCTCAGCGTCGACCTGCTCTGGGGTTACACAGGCCTGCTCTCCCTGGGCCAGGCCCTCTTCTTCAGCCTCGGAGGCTACATGTTTGGCATGTACCTCATGCTGCTCTCCGGCCCCCTGGGCGCCTACGCCAAGTCCGGCCAAAACCCCGCCGGCCTCCCGGATTTCATGGTGTTCCTGGGACACACCTTCCTGCCCTGGTTCTGGCGCCCGTTTTATTCCCCCGGGTTCTCCGCTCTCATGGTCGTTGCCCTCCCGGGCTTGGTGGCCCTGCTCTTTGGTTTCCTCGCGTTCCGCGCCCGAATCAAAGGGGTGTATTTTTCCATCCTCACCCAGGCGCTCACCTACGGCGCCGCGCTGATGTTCTTCCGGAACGACTTGGTGATGGGGGGAAACAACGGGTTCACCGACTTCCACAGAATCATGGGCTTCGACATTCGGAGCGCCGCCACGCAGCGGGGGCTCTTCATCGCCACGGGGGTGCTGCTCCTGGGCGTTTACCTCCTGGGCCGCTGGCTCACCGCCACCAAATTCGGACTCGTCCAGCGCGCCGTCCGGGACAGCGAGACCCGGGTTTTGTTCAGCGGCTACGCGGCAGCCAACTACAAACTCTTCGTCTTCACCCTGTGCGCGATCATCGCGGGCCTCGGCGGCGCCCTTTACGTGCCGCAAGTGGGCATCATCAACCCCAGTGAAATGACGGCGGAAAAATCCCTCGAGGCCGTCGTCTGGGTGGCGGTCGGGGGCCGGGGCACGCTCCTGGGGCCCATCGTCGGCGCCATCGGAATCAACGCCCTCAAGTCCTGGGCGACGCGCGCGATGCCCGACCTCTGGCCGCTCATTCTCGGCGGACTCTTCATCGTCATCGTCCTGCTGCTGCCCAAGGGCCTCGTGGGCATCCCCGGGCAGATCCGCGCGCTGTGGGTCAGCCGCCGCAAACGGGACGAGGACCCCGGCCAGGAATCCATCGAGCCGGCCGACGCCGACCAACCCGCCACTCCCGCCTGACCCGATGAGCCAACGCCCTTTCATTCTCGCCGCCGAAGGCGTCAACAAATCCTTCGCCGGATTCCAGGCCATCCGCGACCTCAACTTTTACATGGACCCGGGCGAGTTGCGGACCGTGATCGGCCCGAACGGCGCGGGCAAAACCACGTTCCTGGACTTGATCACCGGGCGCGCCAAACCCGACACCGGCACGATCCGCTTCGGAGCCGACCACGAGCTGACCGGGCTCAACGAATACGAGATTTACCGGCTAGGGATCGGCCGCAAATTTCAAACCCCCACGGTGTACGCCGACCACACGGTTTTCGAGAATCTGGTGATGTCCCTGGAAGGCTCCCGCGGGGTCTGGGCGTCGTTGTTCGCCAAGATCCACAACACCCAGCGCGACCGGATCCAGGAGATTCTGGAAACCATCCATCTCGGGGACAAAGCGCAGTGGAAAGCCGGGGCGCTGGCCCACGGGCAGAAACAGTGGCTGGAGATCGGCATGTTGCTGGCCCAGAACGCCCAGCTGCTTCTGGTGGACGAACCCGCGGCCGGCATGACCGACGAGGAGACCCATCGCACCGGGGAACTCCTGCTCTCCCTGGCGGGAAAACACAGCATCATCGTCATCGAACACGACATGGTGTTCATCCGGCAGATCGCCGCCGGGCGCCGGGTGACGGTTCTCCACCAGGGGTCCGTCCTCTGCGAGGGCCCGGTGGACCAGGTGCAAAACAACGAAAAAGTCATCGAGGTTTATCTCGGCCGAAAACACGCGCACCCATGACCCGCCAGCCCGGCCCACGGCCGCCCGCCTCCTCTCTCTCCCATGCTTACCGTTAAAAACCTCGACGTCGCCATTGGCGGCAGCCGGATCCTGCGAGGCACGACACTGGAAGTGCCCGCCAAGAGCGTGGCGTGCCTGATGGGCAGGAACGGGGTGGGAAAAACCACCACCCTCAAAGCCATCGTGGGCCTGCTGCGCGCGGACTCGGGTCAGGTCACCCTGGAGGGGCGGGACCTGACCGGCGCAAGCCCCGAAACGCGCGCCCGGGCCGGGATCGGTTACGTGCCTCAGGGGCGCGAGATTTTCCCGCACCTCACCGTGGATGAAAACCTGCGGATCGGCGCGCTTGCGCAGGGCAAAAAGCTCAACGGCAACCTGGACCGGGTCCTGGAGTTGTTCCCGATCCTCAAAGAATTTCTGCCGCGCAAAGGCGGCATGCTCAGCGGCGGCCAGCAACAGCAACTGGCCATCGGTCGGGCCCTGCTCACCGACCCCAAGGTGCTGATCCTCGACGAACCCACCGAGGGCATCCAACCCAACATCATCGACCAAATCGGGGACACGATTCGGCTCCTGCGCCGCGAGGGCAGGATGAGCATCCTGCTCGTGGAACAGTACCTGGATTTCGCGAAGGAACTCGGGGACGTGTTCCACATCATGGACCGGGGCGCGGTGGTGGCCAACGGCCCCATCGCCGCCCTCAACGAGACCGTCGTTAAGAAGTATTTGACCGTATAAAAGGCGTGCTCCGAGCCGGGGAAGAACCTAGTTTCCCGCCGATTTCGAAACTATTGCATGAAACAGAACTCTTTTTTCCAACGCACCGTCGCTTTCGCCCTCCTGGCGCTTCCTCAAATCGCCCTGGCGCATCCGGGCCACTCGGCATTTGACGCGTCCGCCGGCGCCCCCCACTCCGGCCACTCCTCGGAGTGGGTCTCGCTAATCGTTTTCGTCGCATTGACGGGCGCAGTGCTCGGGATGCGCGCGATGAGCCGACGCAACCGCTAATCCTCCATGCATCTCTCGCCCCGGGAACAGGAAAAGCTCCTTATCGTGGTGGCCGCCGATCTGGCGCGGCGGCGCAGGGGGCGCGGCCTCAAGCTCAACTACCCCGAGGCCGTGGCACTCATCACCCACGAGATTCTCGAGGGGGCCCGGGACGGCCGTTCCGTCGCCGACTTGATGAGCTTCGGCACCACCCTCCTCACCCGGGAAGATGTGATGGAGGGGGTGCCCGAGATGATCCACGACGTGCAGGTGGAGGCCACCTTCCCCGACGGCACCAAACTCGTCACCGTCCATTACCCCATCCGATAACCCGCCTCGTTATGATTCCCGGAGAAGTGATTCTCGCCAGCGATGCCGCCCCCTTGGAAATCAACCCGGGCCGCGAGACAAAAACCCTCGTGGTGGCCAACACCGGGGATCGTCCGATTCAAGTCGGCAGCCATTACCACTTCTTCGAGGTGAACAACGCGCTGGAGTTCGACCGGCAGGCCGCGCGCGGATTCCGGCTCAACATCGCGGCAGGCACCGCCGTCCGGTTCGAGCCGGGGGACAGCCGCGAAGTGGGGCTGGTGGCCCTCGCGGGCCTTCGCCAGGTCTTCGGATTCAACGCCCAAGTCAGCGGCAACCTGGAATGAGCCCGCGCAGAACCCTCCCACCGCGCGGGGAGAGGAACGGGCGGCTCAGGAGCGCAGCCGTGCCGGGGTCAGTTCAGTCGCCGGGAACTGCCTGCTTTTTCTCCCCTCTCCAACCGCAAGCCTCGCACTGAGTTTCCACGCCATGCCTCAATCCCTGACCCGCCGCCAGTATGCTGAGATGTTCGGCCCCACCGTGGGCGACCGCGTCCGGCTGGCGGACACCGAACTCTTCATCCAAGTCGAACGCGATCTCATCGCCCAATCCGGCGGGATCGGCGACGAGGTCAAGTTCGGCGGAGGCAAAGTCATCCGGGACGGCATGGGCCAGTCGTCCACCGCCACCGACGCGGAGAGCCTCGACCTGGTGATCACCAACGCGCTGGTGCTCGACGCCGTGCAAGGCGTCGTCAAAGCCGACATCGGCGTCAAACACGGCCGGATCGTCGGGCTCGGGCACGCCGGCAACCCCGGCATCCAAGCGGGGATCACGCCGGGCATGACCATCGGCGCCGCCACGGAGGTGATCGCGGGCGAAGGCTGCATCGTCACTGCGGGCGGGATCGACACCCACATCCATTTCATCTGCCCCCAGCAGATTGAGCACGCGCTGGCGAGCGGCGTCACGACGATGATCGGCGGCGGGACGGGCCCCGCGCACGGCACCTACGCGACCACTTGCACCCCCGGCAAATGGAACATCCACAGGATGCTCGAGGCCGCCGAGGAATACCCGATGAACCTCGGGTTTCTGGGGAAAGGCAACTGCTCCACGCATGAGCCGCTCCGCGAACAGATTCTCGCGGGCGCCATCGGCCTGAAACTGCACGAGGATTGGGGCACCACCCCGGCGGCGATCACGACCTGCCTGGACGTGGCCGAGGAATTCGACGTACAGGTCGCCATCCACACCGACACGCTCAACGAGTCGGGGTTTGTCGAGGACACACTCGCCGCGTTCAAGGGACGCACCATCCACACCTACCACAGCGAAGGAGCCGGCGGCGGGCACGCCCCCGACATCATCCGGGTCTGCGGGGAAGCCAACGTGCTGCCGTCCTCCACCAACCCGACCCGGCCTTTCACGGTCAACACCATCGACGAGCACCTCGACATGCTCATGGTGTGTCACCACCTCGACTCCAAGATCCCCGAGGACGTCGCTTTCGCGGAGTCCCGGATCCGCCCGGAAACGATCGCCGCAGAGGATCTGCTCCACGACCTCGGCGCGTTCTCGATGATGTCGAGCGACTCCCAGGCGATGGGCCGCGTCGGGGAGGTCATCACGCGCACCTGGCAGACCGCCCACAAGATGAAGGTGCAGTTCGGCGCGCTGGAGTCCTCCGCCCCCGAGCAGGAAACTCGCGGCCGCGGCGCGGACAACTTCCGGGCCCTGCGCTACATCGCCAAATACACCATCAACCCGGCGGTGACTCACGGCATCGCGCACGAGGTCGGCTCCATCGAGCCCGGCAAACTGGCGGATTTGGTGGTTTGGAAGCCCGCCTTTTTCGGGGTGAAACCGGAGGTGGTGCTCAAGGGCGGGATGATCGCCATGGCCAACATGGGCGATCCCAACGCGAGCATTCCCACGCCCCAGCCGACGTTTTACCGGCCCCAGTTCGCCGCCCACGGCCGGGCCAAATCCTCCACGTCCGTGACTTTCGTGAGCGACGCCGCTCTGCGCTCCGGCTCCCTGCAAACCCTCCAGCTGGCCCGGCGTTTGGTGGCCGTGGCGAACACCCGGAAAATCTCCAAACGCGACCTGCTCTGGAACGACAGCCTGCCCCGGATCGAGGTGGACCCGGAAACCTACTGCGTCCGCGCGGACGGACGCGAACTCCGGTGCGAGCCCGCGCGCGTGCTGCCCATGGCCCAGCGTTACTTCCTCTTCTAAATGCAGCTCATCCACGACCACCTCCCCTCCCAAAACAGCGCACTGCCGAAAGTGGCGCTTTTGGTAGAACGTGGGACACTCGCCAAACGCCGCTGGCGGGGCCGGGCCGAGGACGGCGCGGAGTTCGGGTTCGACCTCGCGCATGCCCTTGCGGACGGAGACGCTTTTTTCGCCAGCGAACACGCCGTTTATTTCCTTCAACAACTGCCGGAGCCGGTCCTGGAGGTGGAACTCGGAGCCGACGCCCCCGCCTGCGCGCGCCTGGGCTGGATCATCGGCAACCTGCATTTCCAGATCGCCATCGAAGGGCCGCTGGTGCGCGTGGTCGACGACCCCGCCATCCGCCAGCTCCTGGACCGGGAACACATCGCGTTCAAAGCCTGTCACGCGGTGTTTAATCCGTTGAGCGGAGGCCATTCCCACGATCACTGAGGATGACTGCGGAGTGGATTCCTTTTCTGCTGCAGACCGCCGACGCGCTTTTCCCCACGGGCGCCTACGCGCACTCCCTGGGCTTTGAGGAGAGCGTGCGGCTGGGGAACGTGCGCGACGAGGCGGGGCTTGTGGACTTTCTGCTCCAGCAAACGGTTCCCGCGCTGAGGGAGCAGGAGCTGCCCTGGCTGCGCTTCGCATTCGACGCGGCGGTTGCCGCCGACATGGACGCGGTCTGCGGGATCGACCGGGAAATCAGCGCCTGGAAAATCGCCGAGGAAAGCCGCAACGCCAGCGCGCAGCTCGGGATGCGAAGGCTCAAGGCGCTCCGGGTGATCCAGGAAAGCGCGTTCCTGCGCGAATTCGAGGAATCGATCGGCGCGGGGCGAGCGAGAGGCCATCATCTCGTCGTCTGCGCGCTCCAGGCGTCGGAGGGACAGGTGCCTCTTGAGGCGGCGCTCGGCGCCTATTTTTACCAGGCTCTCGCCGCCATCTGCGCCGCCGCGCTCAAGCTGATCCGGATTGGGCAGGACGGCTGCCAGCGGGCGCTGCGCAGGGCGGCTCTGCTCGCGGCCCCCACCCTGGCCAGGGCGCTTGACGTGGGACGTCCCGAGGCCGGCTGGTTCAATCCCCTCCTTGAGATCGCCAGCCTCCGGCACGCGAGGGCGGACGAACGCCTTTTCATCTCCTGAACTCCACACCTGCTCTCACCATGAAACGCACCGTAAAAATCGGCATCGGCGGCCCGGTCGGCTCCGGCAAAACCATGCTCGTGCTCCGGCTCTGCCAGTGGCTCCGCGACGAAATCTCCCTCGCCGTGGTCACCAATGACATTTACACCCGGGAAGACGCCGAGTTCCTGGTCCGCAACAACGCGCTCCCGGCCGACCGCGTCATCGGCGTGGAAACCGGGGGCTGCCCGCACACCGCCATCCGCGACGACACGAGCATGAACCTGGCCGCCGTGGCGGAGCTCGAACGGCGCCATCCCGACGCCCAACTCATCCTCATCGAAAGCGGCGGCGACAATCTTTCCGCCACGTTCTCCCCCGAGCTAGTCGAGTCCTTCATCTACGTCATCGACGTGGCCGAGGGGGACAAAATCCCCCGCAAAGGCGGTCCGGCGATTCGCAACAGCGACCTGCTGCTGATCAACAAAACCGAGCTGGCGCCGCACGTGGGCGCGGACCTGGAGGTGATGGCGCGGGACTCCCGACTGATGCGCGGGACCAAGCCGTTTCTTTTCGCCGACCTGCGCTCGGAGCGCGGCAAAGACGATCTGCTGGCCTGGCTGCGCCACGAGGTGCTTTTCGTTTGAGCGCGGCCTCTTCAACCGCACCGAATCTCCCCCCACCTTCCGGCCCTTGCGTCGAAGGGCGGGGGTTGCGCGGCCACTTGGACATCCTCTGCGCGGCGGATTGCTCGGGAAAAAGCATTCTGCGCCATCAATCCTTCCGCGCCCCGATTCACCTGAGCAAACCTCACTGGGACGAAGGGGCGCTCGTGCTCAACGTGGTGAACCCGACCGCGGGGCTTCTGGCCGACGACCGCATCACCATGCGCGCGCGGGTCGAGCCCGGCGCCCGGCTGCTCCTGACCAGCCCCAGTGCCAGCCGCGCACACCGGATGAGTGACGGACACGCGGAGGTTGACCAACACTTCTCCGTCGCCGCCTCAGGCAGTCTGGAGAGCTGGCCCGAACTGTTCATTCCCCAAGCCGGCACGCGCTACCGCCAGCGCTCCACCCTCGAGGTTGAGCCCGGCGGCGAACTCCTTTTTTTTGAGTCGCTCGCCCCGGGCCGCGTGGCTTTTGGAGAAAGCTTCGAGTACGCGCTCCTGGATTGGTCAACCCAGCTTCGGTGCGGCGGCACGCTCATCGCACGGGAGCGGTATCGGCTCTCGCCGGGTGACGAAAGCGTCCGCGCGTTGCGCCGCCAGTTTGAGCACGCCTATTACGCCAGCGCCTTGATTGTGAGCCCGCGGCTCACCGCCGAGTCCCCTTGCTGGCAAGCCATCCACCGGATGCAGGCCCCGGGGCTCTGGGTGGGCTGTGGCGCGTTGGCACAGGCGGGATGGACCGTCAAAGTCCTCGCCGAAGGCAGTATTCTCCTGCGCCGGGCTCTGGCGGAAATCCGCGCGGCGGTTTACCAGGATCTCGGCCGTGCGATGCCTTCCCTGCGGCGCGCGGGCTGACGCCGGAGCTTATTCCTCGCGCAACTCCTTCAGGCGCTGTTTGAGGAGTGTCGCCTCCCATTGGCCACTTGCGTTGGGCCGGTCCAGGTAACCGTAATTGAGGACGGAACCCGCCTCGGCGAAAACGAGCCGTGAAACTTTTCCCAGCGCCCCCATGCCCATCACACTGAGGGGCAGCTTGGACCGGTTGGAGAGCAACGAAAGCAGGGAACTCAGATCCCGTGGGGTGGAGGTGAGCGCTGCCACCTTAAAAATGTCGGCCCCGGCCGCCTTGGCGGAACGTTGGAGGGTTTCCAGCCGGGAGGGCGAAGGTGTGGCGCGGAAATCGTGGTGCGAGAGCACCAACTCCACCCCGTGAGTCCGGGCCATGGCCAGGACCGAACCCAGCTTTTCAGCCGAGCGCAACTCCACGTCGATCACCCGCGCAAACGGCAAAAACTGCATGAACAAGGCGCCGCGGCGCGCGAAGGACAGCTCATTGGCCCCGCCCTCGGCCGGATGCCGCGCGGTGACCAGCAGCGGAAATGCGAGGCGCTCAATTTTCCGCAACAGAATCCCCGGATCCTGGGCGAAGTGATCCACCCGCAGCTCCAGTAGGTCCACGCTTCCCGGCCGCAAACGGAGTGCGCGGCGGAGCGAGGCTTCGGAATGGATGGTTCCCACGACACAGGGGGCGCTCCCCAAAACGCTCTTGAGTTTGCTCATGGGGTATTCATGCCAGCGATCCGCCGTTTTCCCCAATGCGAAAAGAGCCCCACCTCTTTTCCGGGGCCCTTCCGCCGTCCGTGCTAGGAAAGAGCCTCTCCCGTGGGAATGGAGTCCTCCGGGGAAAGCGTCAGAAGCAGCTTGGGGGGCTTTGGAGGCTTGGCGGGCGCGGCGGCTGCCGCCGACAGACCGGGCGCCTGCGAGCCTGCGGAGGCCTCAGGAAACAAAGAGGCCGCCTGCGCGCTCTTGAGAGCATCGAGCTCCACACGCATCGTCTCCCACGCCTGCAGCAACGCATCGCGATCCCGGATCATGCTCATGAGATCCGCCCGGAGGTTCTCCGTCTCCTGTTGGAGGCTCTCGTTCTCCCTCCGCAACTCGTCCCGTTCGACGATAGCCCGACGGCCCGCCTCGGGCGTCGCCAAGACCGTGGTGCCCTTGGTCGTCAGCCGCGCGTTGCTCAAAATATCGACCTGCTTCTTGAGACTCGAAATCTGGGAGAGGAGGTCGAGGTTTTCCCGGCGCAGAAACTCGAGTTCGGCTCGGGTGGGCACCAGCTCGGCGACTTTTGCATCCCCGCCTGTGCCGTTCTCCAGTCGGTAATCGCACTGGATGGAGCCGAATGAGATCATGCAATTGGCGTGCAGATGGTAGTCGATCACGGGCTGCCCATCGACGCAGGTCAGGTTCGTGGACCCCAGGTCGTGGAGCCGGTAGTGGCCGGCCGCGGAAATCAGCTCGGCGTGATATCCGGAGATGCTCCCGTGAATGATCTGGATGGTGTTGTCCGGGCGCCGCCCAATCGTGATCCGCTGTCCGGCCAAGACATGGGTGATTTCGCCTTTGTTGTCGGAGAGAATGATGCGGAGGCTCGGCATGGGGACGTGCCATTGACACGGTAGCCAGTCCCGTGCCGCGAAGGACCGCGGTTTTTTCCGACTCTTGCGCACGCGCCGTCTTTCGTGGACAGTCCCCCCCCTTTTCATGCGCGAAGAAATCAACCGGAGGCGAACCTTCGCCATCATCTCCCATCCCGATGCGGGAAAGACCACTCTAACCGAGAAGCTCCTGCTCTACGGGGGGGCGGTCCAGCTCGCTGGCTCCGTCACCGCCCGCAAAAGCGCGCGCGCAGCCACCTCGGACTGGATGGAGCTGGAACGCAAACGCGGGATTTCCGTGAGCTCCACCGTCCTTCAGTTCGATTACGCGGGGTACCGGGTCAATCTCCTGGACACCCCGGGGCACAAAGACTTTTCGGAGGACACCTACCGGGTGCTCACGGCGGTGGACGCGGTGGTGATGGTGATCGACGCCGGCAAAGGCATCGAAGCCCAAACCCGGAAACTCTTTGAGGTCTGCAAAAGGAGGGGGGTGCCGATTTTTACTTTTATCAACAAATGCGACCGGCCGACCCGCGAGCCCCTTGCGCTGCTCGACGAGCTGGAGAGCGTGCTGGGAATCGGCGCGTTCCCGGTCAACTGGCCCCTTGGCACGGGTTTTAGTTTTCGCGGCGTATTCGACCGGCAGGCCAGCCAAGTGCACCTTTTCGAGAAGACCCCGCAGGGGGCCTACCGCGCGCCGGTCGCCCTGGGCAGCATCGACGACCCCTTCGTGCGCGAGCGGCTCGATCCCGGCGATTTCCAGAAGGCGATTGAGGAGCTCGAGATGCTGGACATGGCGGGCATGAGTTATTCCGCCGAAGCCGTACTCAAGGGGGAGCTCACCCCCGTGTTTTTCGGCAGCGCAATGAACAACTTCGGCGTCCAGCTGCTGCTGGACTCTTTCCTGGAACGATCAAACCCTCCCCAACCCCACCTCGCGGGGGAACGGATCATCGAACCCGATCTGCCCGCGTTTTCGGGGTTCGTCTTCAAGATCCAGGCGAACATGGATCCCAGACACCGGGACCGCATCGCTTTCCTGCGGATTTGCTCGGGTAAATTCACGCGCGACATGACGGTCACCCATTCCCGCACGGGCAAAAAGGTGCGGCTCTCCAGCGCACACAAACTCTTCGCCCAGGAACGCGAAACGGTCGACGAGGCGTACGCCGGAGACGTCATCGGGCTGGTGGGCCACTCGGAATTTGGCATCGGCGACACGCTCACGGAGGACCCCTCCATCGCGTATCATGAGATCCCGCGTTTTGCCCCGGAATGCTTCGCCTTTCTCCAGAACCCCAACCCCTCCAAGTTCAAACAATTCCGCCAGGGCCTTGAGCAGCTGCTGCAGGAAGGGGTCATGCAGGTGTTCGACCTGAGGGATACGGTTCAGAAGGTGCCGCTGCTGGCGGCGGTGGGGCCCCTCCAGTTTGAGGTGGTCCAATACCGGCTCGAAAGCGAGTACGGGGCGGAGTCGCGGCTCGAAACCGCCTCCTGGGAGGCCTTCAAATGGCTGGAGAATGGGCAGGGGGAAACGGGACTCAAACTCCCCACTGGCTGCCGCGTTGCCCACGACAGCCTGGGAAAACCCGGGGTTCTTTTTCCGAGCAGCTGGACGCTGCGCTATTTCCGGGAACTCAACGGAGACGTTCCCCTGCTGGATCTGCCTCCGAAAGGGTAACTCTCAGCGGGAGAAGAGCGCCGGAGGGCTCGGCCGGTCCGACCTCGCAGGGCAGGCGTCGCCGAGAATTCAAGGGGCTCACGCCGATGCCTGCCGTTGCCAGGGCGGCAACGAGTCCTCTGCGCGTCGCAGCGCGACGCACTCTGATCGACGCGCAATGGGAACCAATGGGAACCAATGGGAACCAATGGCCCTCCGCTGAGTCAGGAGGCTTTCCAGCGCTTAAACCGAGCGGCCAACCGCCTCGGCCACCTTGCGCAAGCGCACGACGAGGTCCGCGAATTCGTCGGGCAACAAAGCCTGCTCCCCGTCGCTCTTCGCCAGCTCGGGAGAGTTGTGCACCTCCACCATAATCCCGTCGGCGCCCGCCGCGACAGCTGCCAGGGCCATCGGCAACACGTGTTCCCTGAGGCCGATGCCATGCGTGGGATCCACAATCACCGGCAAATGCGTCTCCGCCTTGAGAACGGGAACGGCATTCAGGTCCAGGGTGTTGCGAGTGTAGGTCTCGAACGTGCGGATGCCGCGTTCGCAAAGCAAAACGTTGAAATTCCCCTCGCTCAGAATGTATTCGGCGCTCATGAGCAGGTCTTTGATCGTGGCGCTCATCCCCCGCTTGAGCATCACCGGCAAGCGGCTCCGTCCCACCTCCTTGAGCAGGGAAAAGTTCTGCATATTCCGAGCCCCCACCTGCAGGCAGTCGGCGTATTGCTCCACAGCCTCCAGGTCTTTCGTGTCCATGATCTCGGTGATCACCGGCAGGCCGCTCTCCTTCCGTGCTTCCGCCAGCAAACGCAGCCCCTCGACGCCCAACCCTTGGAACGAATAAGGCGACGTGCGCGGCTTAAACGCGCCGCCCCGTAGAATCTTCGCGCCGGAGGCGCCGATGATTTTCGCGATGGACCCGATCTGCTCGCTGCTCTCGACGGAACACGGCCCCGACATGATCACAACATTCGGACCGCCCACGGTCACGTCACCAATTTTGACGTGGGAGGCGTTCCCGCCGCGGAATTCCCGCGCCACAAGCTTGTAGGGCTTAAGCACCGGGGTCGCCGACTCAACTCCAGGAATCGCAGTCAACGGCTTTTCGCGGATGACATCCTCGGACCCGATCACGCCGATCACCGTGCGCAACGCCCCCCGGCTGACCTCCGCCTTGAGTCCCCATTCGAGGATCCGGTCGATGATATGCTGCACCTGCTCCTCGGTAGCTTCGGGTTTAGTGACGATGATCATGGGAAAAGGGGCAAGAAAGTAGCCTCTCACAGGACAAGGGCAATCGCTTTTTTGGCGGCACCCCGGCGCGCCTTTGAGAGCGCCGCCTGATTGACCCGCCGCCATTGACAGTCAACGGGGCGGTGTGCTCCCATCCGTTCCGTGAAAACCGCTCCCCTCCTCGCTCTCGCCATCGTCTCCGCGTTCACCGCTTGCAGCACCCACACCGTCGCCAACCAACGCGACCTCTTCTCCCCCCTCAAGAAGCAACCTAAGACGATCAAAAAGTCGGAGGAGCCCACCGCAAAAGTCGCGCCTCAGCCGCTTCCGGCCGAAACGCCCGCTGACGCCAGGTAAGGTTCCGCGGACCTCCTAGTCCTGCTCGAAACCACGGACGGGAACAGAAGCGGAGAGCAGAGCCAGCAGCACTTGGAAATGAGCGGCTGTGGGGAATGAGCGGCTGTGAACCCGCGGCGGCACTTTCATCTTGGCTCAATTTCCTCGCAGGTGAACGAATCCCTGCGACGTCACTTCCCGCGTAAAATGAATCCTCCGGGGCCGACCGGCCGGGACTCGATGGCAGAGGGCTGAGGTCTGAGGGCTTTTGTTCCCAGGGCAAAGAAACTGTGCCTGGATCAGAACCCCAGCACGTCCCGTTGCCACGGCATCAACTTCGATACGCCCTCTTCCGTTCGGGAAACGAGCGCTTCCAAGGTGGCTTTGGGGGCGATCAAAGACGGATCCAGTCCAAGGGCGGCGGCTGTGTTATCGCGCTTGGTTTTGAGCTCCTTAAACCGTGCTTCTTCCTCCCTGCTGGGCCGGTTTCGCACTGTTTTCACAAAAACAGGCCACTCGCTTGGTTCCATCGCCAAGGCCCGGTCGATGGAGTCGTGGAAACGCTTGAGCCGTCCGCCCCGAAGGTGATGGAACTCCGCGGGCTGGCCTTGATCGATCCGGTTGGCAGCGTAGAGGAGCTGCTCATTGTTCAAGACATGAAACGCGGGACGATCGACCGAACGAGCCTCTTCGTCCCGCCACTTCCAGAGTTCACGCAAGAGCGCCGCAGCACGGCCGCGAAGGAGACCGCTTCCAGAAATCCGCCACGCTTCGTCCAGATCGCGTTCCTTGACCGTTTCGGTCACCCTCACCGCCCTCTCACAGGACTGTTCAAACCAGTCCCATCTTGAGAGGCGCTTGAGCTCATCGCTGAAAATCTCCCGGAGCCGGTGCAGATAACGTGTGTCGTTGACCGCGTAATCGACCATCTCCGCAGGCAGTGGGCGGCGGGCCCAGTTCGCCTTCTGAGAGCCTTTTGAGAGCTTCACCCCGAAGTAACGGTCAATCAAAGCGGCCAGGCTGAACTCGGCGACGCCACAAAGCCTTGCGGCGATCATGGTATCGAAAATCGAATGCGGCCCGGGAAATCCCACCCGCCGCAAGAGGCGCAAATCATAGTCAGCCCCGTGAAACAGGAGCTGCTTGCCGGATAACGCCTCAAAAAAAGGCGCCAACGGGAATCCAGCCAGCGGGTCAACCAGGAAGTCCGTCCCGTCGACTGTGACTTGAATGAGGCAGAGCTTTTCGAAGTAGCAATGCAGGCTGTCCGCCTCGGTATCCAACGCAATCTGCGAATGGGCAGCCAACACGGGAAGCCATTGCGCGAGTTCCTCTGCGGTCTGAACGAACGTTGGCATCAGCGCAGTCCGGAAAGCAGGAGTTCCGCGTTGGACTTTGTCGCCTTGATCGCGTGCAGCAACACCTCCGTCGCCTCGACCGGAGGCAAAGCCGCCAGCTGTTTCCGCAGCACTCCCACCTTGGCGAACTCCTGCGGGTGATAGAGCAATTCGTCGCGGCGGGTCGCCGACTCCAGGATGTTGATCGCCGGAAAAAGCCTCTTTTCAGCCAAGGTGCGGTCCAACCGAATCTCCATGTTGCCGGTCCCCTTGTACTCCTCGAAAATAAGGTCGTCCATGCGGCTGTGCGTTTCAATGAGGGCCGTAGCAAGGATCGTGAGACTTCCACCCTCCTCAGTGTTCCGCGCAGCGCTGAAGAATTTTTTCGGCTTCACCAATGCCTTGGAATCAATACCGCCCGACATGGTCCGCCCTTTGCCCCCCGCGAGGTTGTTGTATCCCCGGGAAAGGCGGGTGATGGAATCCAGCAAAATGACGACATGGCGACCGAGTTCGACGAGGCGTTTGGAGCGCTCACTCACGAGTTCCGCAATCTGCGTGTGGCGCATCGGACTCTCGTCGAAGGTGGAGCTGTAGATTTCGCAGTTCTCGAGCGAATTCTTGAAGTCGGTGACTTCCTCCGGACGCTCATCCACCAGCAGCAGGATGAGGCAAGTCTCTGGAGAGTTAGCAAGGATGGCGCGGGCGATGTCCTTGAGAAGGATCGTCTTACCCGTGCGCGGCGGGGCGACGATGAGACCGCGCTGGCCGCGGCCGAGGGGCGCCACCAGATCGATCGCCCGGGTGCTGACGCCACGAGGCGTCTCAAGCACAATCCGCTCCTTGGGATGCATCGCGGTGAGGCGGTCAAACTCGGGCGGTTCTTGCCATTCGCGGGCTGGAATTCCCTCGATCGAGATCACCTCGTCCGCGGCGAAAAACTTCTCCCGGTCCCGCGGCGGTCGGAGGCGCACACAGAGCCGATGCCCCCCGCGCAGAGAAAACTGCCGCTCGAAATGCGTGGACACATAAACGTCCTGCGGAAGGGAACGGAAATTGAAGCGCGGCCACCGGAGAAAACCGTTCCCTTGACCAGACATTTCAATGACGCCGTCCGCGAAGAGGAGGGTCCCGCGGGAGGCGTAAGCCCTGAGAAGTTCAAAAACAATCTGGTGCCGCGTCTTGTCCGCGTTAAGCCGCAAGTCGAGCGCGTCTGCACGCTCCAGAAGGCCATTGAGCGGTTCGGCGTTGAGTTCCTCTATCCAGAGCTCCGCAGGAACAACCCCTTGTTTTACCTCCACGGCGTCTCCCTGCTCCAATGGGGCCTCAGCGTCTTCGAGTGGTGCACACAAATCATCCATAACGTTCTTTCAACCAGCCAACGAGCAAAGAGACCTGCGCTTCGAGTTCCCGATTGGGACACTCACTCCAGATCACGTGGTCAGCCTTCTCCATTTTCAAGCCGAGATCAAGCTGCGTGGCGATGATCTTCTGAGCCATTTCGCGTTTTATCCCGCGAATACCGCCCAAACGCCCGATCTGTGTGGCCTCGGAGCATGCGACCACCAGGACCCTGTCAAAGTGGGGCTCAGCCGATGTCTCATACAACAGAGGAATCTCCACAAAAAGCCACTGCGAAGAGCCTCGATAGGACTCGGCCTGCTTCACCCAGGATTCCCGAATCCGCGGATGGATGAGTGATTCCAAAGCCTTGCGTTTGGAAGGGTCGGAGAACACCGCCTCCCGCAGGACGGCCCTCAATTCAGCCGCGTCACCAGAAAATCCGCGCAGTCCGAACAACCCGAACAGAGCTGAGCGCAGCGGGAGATCCGCCTCCAGCAATTGATGGGCGCACGCGTCCGCATCAAAAAGAAGCGCGGGCACCCGCCTGAGCAGGGCCCGCGCAACTGTAGATTTACCGGAGGCGATGCCGCCCGTGATCCCTAGAACGGGCATTCGCCCTCGTTCTTACTTCGACATCAGAGGCAGCAGCCCGGGAGCCGCGATTTCCGGGGCCGGAAGCGTCTCGACAATTTCATCCTGATCCTCTTCCTGGCGAACAGGCTCTCCCGCCGCATTGATCAGCCGGGCGGTAACGAAGATCACGAGATTTCTTTTGAGATGCTGATCCACGGAGGACCGGAAGAGGCGGCCAACCAAAGGCACATCACCAAGCAACGGCACCTTATCCTCGATCTTCTGAACATCCTCCCGCATGAGCCCACCAAGCACAACGGTCTGACCGTCAAAAATACTGACGGAAGTCTCCACCTTGCGGGTGCTGAAGATGGGCTGTTTAATCTCGTTTTCGGTGACGATATTCCTAGAAGGAATCCCCAGGGCATTCACAGAAGTCGTGTAGATCGGACTGCCGTAGTTGATGAAACCCTCGAACTCCACAACCTCGGGCAGCAACTGCAAGTCCACGGTGTATCCGTCGGGCCCGATCACGGGCTCAACTGACAGAGTGACACCCGTGTTTCGGGTCGTGAACGTCGTGGGCGTGGTCGGCGTAATCGGGAAGTTCTGAGGCTGCTGCGTGTTTGTAAGCCCAATTCCGCCGCCGCCGCCACCCTGAGGCGGAGAGAAAGTCTGAGGGATCTGGGGCGGATCAAACTCGGCGGGGTAGATAAACTCGCGCACCACTTCGATCTTCGCTTTCACCCCGTTCTTCGTGGTCACACGCGGAGCGGACAGGAGATCCACTCCTTTTTTCTGGTTCAGCGCCCTAATAACGACTTGGAACTTAGGATCCGTCATGATCCCGCTAAGCGCGAACAAACCGGGCGCGGGAACACCAGCCGCCGTCCCGCCGAACAGAAGGGAGTCGATGGCCGTGGCGGTCAACGCGTTGGAGCCGCTCCGGTTGCCGGCCGTGACGGGATACATCCCTTGGGAACCTGAACCGACAGCAAAGGGGTAGTTCGGCTGACTGACAGCGGTGCCGTTTCCGGAAACACCGCCGCTCCCGTAAACGCCCCCTCCGCCGATGTTGAACTGCCCGAGAAGCCAGTCAAAACTCAGCTCCTTGAGGTTGGACTGGTTGATCTCGACAAACTTCGACTCAATCTCCACCTGGGCTGGCACCATGTTGGACTCGGAGTCCGCGTTAACCAAGCTATCCACGAACTCCAGGTTCTCAGGAGTGTTACGGACGATGAGGCGGCTGGTGGCCGGAGAGTAGCTGGCGGACGAATTGGGAGGGAACGGCACGCCTTGGGCGATCAGGTATTCCTTCGCGTCAAGACGGGACTGTATACCGCCACCGGGTTTCGCGCCGTCGGGCGGGAGCCCGCCCGCGAGCGCCGCGTCTCCCGCGGGCCGTTTGCCAATAAAACCGGGACGGACTTTGTATTCCTTTGCAATGAGCACCTCCGTGGGGGTGCCGAGAGGAACCACCGAGACGGCGTAAGGCTCAATCTTGAATTTCAAGTTCGCCAGCTGCGTGACATACTTGAGGGCCTCGATCAGAGGAATATTGGCCAAATCCAACGTCACCCGAGCGTCCGAAGGGGCGACGACGGGCAAAACAGGCGTTGCGGCAGCGGGAGCAGCTCCGGGGATGGGGTCAAGCCCGGGAATCCCAACGGCAGGCGCCGCTTCAGGAGGCGGCGCGATCGCAGCTCCCGGCGCGGCCTCAAGCTTCAGAACGATGTTCACACCGCGCGAGGCCCCGTCAGTCTCCTGAGTGTCAAGGCTGGCGCTCTTCTGCTTCAGAAAATCAATCGCCTCGGCAATCGTCGTATTCCGGAACTGAACCTTGGGCAGAATAATCCGATTCAGTTTCGCCGTGATTCTGGCGGTTCCAGCGGTGTCTGTGTTCTCCTGGAGAATGACACCCTCCTTCTGAACACCAAATTTCCGCACCGGGTTGGCCCAAGCCCTATCCACCTGCCAAATGGCCCTTGAGCGGGTCTCATTATAAGCAGTCTTGGCATATTGGCTTTTGGCGACGTTGATCTTCTCCTCAAGCTGCCGGGCGGCAATGTTGTATGGATCAATGTTCAGAATCTGCTCACAACGCCTGAAAGCGATGTCGTAGCGGGCGCTCTGAAAATACCCCTCCGCTTCAATGAAGAGGCGTTTTACCTCCTCAATGTTCCCACGGAACTTGGGAGTGATGGTTCGATTAAAATATCCCGGGGTTTCCAGATTCGCCAACAGCGTGATCGCCGGTTTGTAGGAGGGATCATACCGTTGCTCCAAAACGATCTTGAGCGTGTTCTCCGCATCCGCATAACGCCCCTCAGCGATCCGCTGTTCGGCGAGCTTGACGGCAGCCTCGCCAAATCCCTTGAGAGCGCTCCGGTAAAGATCCTCGGACTTCGGAGCCATTGGAATGTTGTCGCAAGCCAGACGGTAGTGAGCGAAGGCAGTTTCGTAGTCCTTGGCCACAAACGCCTTTTCCCCCGCAGCGATCGCCTCGCGCCCGATTCTCTCAGACCGGTCATACCTCCGCACCGCCTCGCGCTCAGCAACGGCCTGAACGGAGGCCCCCCCTGACCTCGCTTGGAAGGATTTAGAGTCTGCCGCGATAACGATGGCAGGGCTCATCACAAACAGCCCCATCATGGAGGCAATGGTATTGGCGAGGGGAGGTCGGGTCATGGGTTTGCTCTTTGGTGGAATCATGAGACGCTGAGGGTTCGTGGGGGAAAAAACTGTTCGAGTTCGGACGGTGTAACTAGCAAATGATCAGGAAAACATCACGGGACAGATCAGAAACGCAGGGCATGGAACTAGGGGAAACATCCTATCTCTGCAACAACGGCACAACGTAAGTCCCCCCCGACGGCAACTCGATGAGGGCTTCGGTAGCCTTTACATCGAGGAGCGTGTATCCGGCCGTGTTCTCGGGCTTGAGACCGAATTTTTGAAGCTTTTTGACCTTGATGGGGATGGCCGGAGAAGGCCACCGGTATGAAAACACCGCATACGAGTCAGGGGAGCTTTTTTCCTCATTCAAGACCAGTTGAATTGGATCCCCTGTTTCTGTGTTGAGAAGAGTGAGCTCCGACACATCCTGATCGGCTCCGGTGGCCGGATTTTGGCGCATTTTGTACTCAAACTTCTGGACCTTAAACTTCGTCCCGACAACAACCTCTCCAAGTTTGACGAACTGGGTTTTCCCGCCCAAGTCCCGCGTGTTGATCTGGAAAGTGAACAAATCAAGCTTGTCCTTATCTTTTTTGGGATCACCGTCGTAAGCGTCAAACCTCAGCCTGAACGGGACACTGATAAACTGCTGAAAAAAGAGCTTAGTGTAATAGGGCGGGTGGGATTTCGCGTCGTTTGGGTCTGTTGACGAAGGCTTACCCTCCGGCGGATTGACCGCTCCTCCCAGATACTCATCCCGGTTGCTAAACCCATCTTTGTCCGGGTCTTCATCCAAGACCGTCAGCGAAAGGAGGTTGAGGTTATTCTTCAAAATCCAATCGTCGGGAACCGGGGGATGAGTCACACTATTCGCCCCGCCGGGACGGCGAGGCTGTTTTGTATTGGGGTCAAGCAGGTAAGGGGCGGAAACAAACAATGAACCCGCCCCCTCAGCGGGCAACCAGCGAGGAGGCTCCTCGATTGCTTTTGCCGCAGCCGAAACAGCGCCCATTTCCAAGGGGGGGATCACGTTGCTCCGCGGAGGGGCAACACGCGCCGCAGCAAATCGCTCACCGAACGTTTTTGACTTGAGCGCGATCACAGCGGCGCTCGAGAGAAGCGCTAGAGCGGCCAACCCTAGAACCAACTGGTGGTAATTTTTCTTAATCCAGTCCATAGCAGACTATTTCATCGGCGCTTCCGCAAAATCCACGAGTTCCAACGAGAGCGTTACCTCAAGCTTCTCCTCACCCACGAGATAGCGCAGCTCGGCTTGGGAGGCGCCACCGCCGACCGGAGGTGAAAGCGGCGCTCCAGTCTGCGCATTGACGGCCGGCTCGGAAGAAGGGGCCGAAGGCGCTCCCGCAGGGGTTGAACCAGGAGCGCTCGAGGGATCGTTTTTCAGAGGGCCCTTGTCCTTTTCGTTGCGAATCTCAACCAAACGCGGAATGAAGAACTGCTCCTTCGAGCTCACGATCCTGTTGAGAGCTGACCGGAACGCAGTTTGGGTGCAGACAAATGAAGTCTCGAAAGGAGACTTCGACGCCAACTGGCGAGGCGCCTTCACACCCTTACCGGCTTGCGGCTCTTTGCCCCCATCAGCTGCCTTCTGCTTCGCCACCTCTTCGGGAAGCGGAGACCGCTCCAGCTTGGTGAGCGATGCAACACCGCTGTCCGCAAGTTGGTTTATCACGGATTCAATCGCTTTGAGCTCCCTCCCAAGAGCGGACGAGGCCTCACGCCGCGGAGGAGCGCCCTGGTACTGGTCGAAGCTCATGTAGAATTTCTCGGGCAACTTCATTCCGCTGGCCGCAGCCTTCGCGGAAACTCGCTGCACCGTGTCCCTCAGCGCATCTTGAAACTGAACTTCAGTCAGAGGAGTGAGAGGAAGCTCCATGGTGTTCAGTCGGCGCTGAAGCTCCTCAATGGATTCCTTATGCTCCTTCTTCTGAAGCTGGAGCGCCTTCAAACTCACCTGGTCTGGGTAGGGGCTCTGCCGCTGGAGCCCATTGAGCTGCACCAGGAGAGCGGTGTAACTTTTCAAGCTCTCCTCGTGCTTTGCGCTCGCACGGAACACAAGAAAAGCGAGCGCACCCGCGAGCAGCACGGAGAGAGCGAGAAAGCCAACCAACCCCTTGTTTAATTTGATCCAGTTCATTTGCGGCTGATTGGATTCTTGAGGAGGAGCGCAACAGAATACTCGGAGGCCCACTCGCTTTCATTTCCGAGGGAGCGCTTCAGCTCATCCTTTTTAACCTCGTAAAGGGGCGACTGACTCAGCTTCGACACAAAATCATCCACCACGGCGGCTTTCCTAGGGTTTTCGAGGTAAAGGCCTTTCAGCAAGAGAACCTTCGCCGGCGCCTTGTCGTCCCCTAGGCGTCCCGCCACCCCAGGGATGGCCGGGGGCGCAACGGCAGCCCGCGGCTCCGGCGACTTCGCGTCTTGGAGAGCAAACGATACAACCCAAATCAACTCCCCGGGCAGTCGGCTGTTGATATCGTCGATAAGCTTCACCCAGTAGGACCGGTCTGAAACAGCGAGGGTCAAGGGAGCCACAACATCCTCTTGAGATTTTATTTCAGCGCGAACGGCGTTTATCCGGTCCTGCATCTCCCTCAAAGGCGCAGCCTGCTGGTGGATTTTCGCAGCAGCGGACGTAGTCAAATCGGTGGCGCGCTCGAGATAGAGGTACCACGCACCCAGACAGAGGAGAATACAGGCCGATGCCATCACAAAATAGGGCGTCTGCTTTGCGAGGCGCTGACGCGCAACGACGCGCTGCGGCTGGAGGTTCAGCTCCATCGGACATTCTGCGACCCCCCGCAAAGCCAAGCCCACAGCCTCGCCCAGGGTGTGCGCAACGCGCCCGATTTCATCGCAATTGAGAGAGGGCACGATGGCGACGTTGCGGAGCGGATTGAGAAACTCCACCGGCAACTGGAGCTTCTCTTGAAAAAACTCCCTCATGTAAGGCAGGGAAACACTCCCTCCGCAGAGGAGAATCCTCCCAGGGGCCGATCCGTTTTGCTGCGAACGGTAAAAACTTATCGACCTGGCAATCTCGGCATGAAGCCGGGTCATTGAGTTGCGAATGATTTTCGCGGTTCTTGCGACATCCGGGTCCTCCGGATCGGCGTAAGCGCCACCCAAACCGACAAACCCATCGCGTTTCTTCCGCTCTTCAGCGACACCAAAGGGCTCGTTAAAATCTTTCGCGATGGCCTCCGTGATCTTTGTGCCGCCAATAGGAAGACTCCGGCTAAACACCTTGCCGGGCTCAATGAAGATGAGATTCGTCGTACGCGCACCGACATCAATGACGAGGGAGCAACCGTCGTAATCGCTGTAGTTATACCGGAACGCGTTGTAGATCGCCATGGGCGACACATCCACAACGTTCGTCCTCAGACCAGCCCCCTCGACCGCCGCGTTCATGTCGTCCAAGAGATCCGACTTGATGGCAACCAGCACAACCTCCACCTCAGCCGCACCGCCCTCCATCAATTGGTAGTCCCAAACAACCTCATCAATCGGGAACGGCACGTTCTGCTGAGCCTCGAAAGCCACGATCTGGTCAGCCTGCTCTTCGCCGACCGAAGGCAACTTCACAAAACGCGTGAAAACCGACTGAGCCGGAACTGCGTAATTCACAGCCACGCCCCGGCACTTCAACGACTCAACCATCTCCGAAACCGCAATACCGACCTGCGAGTGACGTGTTGCATCCACGGAGGGGTCGCCGAGAAGATGCGTTGATCTGTGGTTCTTGAGAACCAGGCCCCCGCCTCGGTCTGTGGAAAATTCACACAGAGTAAGAGCCTGAGTCCCGAGATCCAGACTCAAGATACGGTTGGATGAAGCCATGGAAGTGAAGACAAAGACTGCCTATCGCCCAACTTTGATCGCCTCATAACGATCGAAATAGAGAGGAGCGAATGGGGTTTCGT
>CAMARB010000030.1 GCA_945860355.1 Chthoniobacter flavus
ATGGGTCCTCTGGGTCCTATGGGTCCTATGGGTCCTATGGGTCCTATGGGTCCTATGGGTCCTATGGGTCCTATGGGTCCTATGGGTCCTATGGGTCCTATTTTTCCGCAGCCTGTTTGGCGAAAAAGTCGACAACCAAAGCCCCCTCAAGCAGCGGTTTGACCAAGTCCACAAACGTCTTGTGATCCGGGTGCACAAGATACGCGTCGCGGTCGGCGGCATTCTTGAAAGTCAGGATCCAGCAGTGGGTGTAGCCCTGGTCGAGTCCCTCGGGACTCACGTTGGTGCCGTATTCCAGGGCTTCGATCCCGGGGATTTTGCCGCGGAGCGCCGCGAATTCGTCGACCACCTTTTGCACCTGGGTCTGGTCGGCTTGGGGTTTGAATTTGAAGTGCACCACGTGGCGCAGGGGGGCGTCGGCGGCGGGGGCGGAGATGGAGAGCAAAGCCATGGCAAGAAATGCGGAGAGGGAGGCGATGAGTTTCATTGCGGGAGTTTTTGTCTAGCCCGAGTGCGTCGGGGAAAGAAGCTTTGTTCCACGGCATTTTCGTGACGCGATCCCAGCCCCCAGGATCTTTCTAGGTTGGACCTCCGAGGCGCGGTGTCGGATTCTCTCCCCCTCATGAGCGCTCTCACCGAAGTCCCCGCAACGGATCCCACCGAACTCTACCGCATGCGGGACGGGCTCTGCGGCGTCGACCTCCTCGCGGCCGGTGTCGTCCATCTCGATTTCTTCACTTGGCTCGCGGATCATCCCTCGACGCTGGGGGCCATTTGCGCCCATTTCCAAATCCATCAGCGCCCGGCGGATGTCATGCTCACGCTGTTCACCGCGATGGGTTTGGTCACCCAATCGGGCGGCTGTTTCCATGCGACCCTCCGGGCCCGGGAACATCTGGTGGCGGGTTCGCCTTGGAATCTTGCGCCCTATTACGCGTCGCTCAAAGAGCGCCCCACCACTCTCGACATGGTCAAGGTGCTGCGCACGGGCAAACCGGCCAACTGGGGCGGATACGACGCGGCGGCCTGGGCCCAGGCGATGGAAAGACCGGAGTTCGCCCTTCAGTTCACGGCGGCCATGGATTGTCGCGGGGTCTTTTTGGGACAGGCTCTGGCCAAAAAAGTGGATCTCTCAGAGAGCCACACGCTGCTGGATATCGCGGGCGGCTCCGGCATCTACTCCTGTTCTCTGCTCGCGTCTAATCCGGGGCTGAGGGCCACGGTGTTCGAAAAACCGCCGGTGGACCGGATCGCCCGGGAATCGGTGGCACGCCAGGGGTTTGGCGACCGGGTGGAGGTGGTGGCCGGGGATTTCTTTTCCGAGGAGCTGCCGGGCGGCGCGGATGTCCACCTCTTTTCCAACGTTTTGCATGACTGGGAGGAGTCGGTGGTGGTGGAGCTCCTGGCAAAAAGCCATCGCGCCCTTGCCCCGGGCGGGCTTTTGATCGTTCACGACGCGCACTTGAACGCGGCCAAAACCGGTCCGTTGCCGGTGGCGCAATACTCCGCGCTGCTCATGCATTCCACGGAGGGCAAGTGTTATTCCCAGGGGGAGATGCGCACTTTCCTCAATGCCACGGGATTTGACTGGATCGAATGCCAGCCCACCGCCGCGGATCGCAGCGTGATTGTTGCCCGCCGGGTTTAGCTGAGAGCCTCCCGGGGAGTGCCGGGCGGCCCTCTGGCAAGCCCAAAGCGCGCGCCGCAAATTTTTCGGAGCGCGCCCTTGAACCTCCGGGCAGGGACGCCATCGTGTGGGCCTTTTCATGTCTGGCTTTCGACTCTTCGATCTGAACCCCGCCCAGGAGCTCGCCGTAAAAACCACGGAGGGGCCGCTCTTGATTTTGGCCGGGGCGGGCACGGGCAAGACCCGGGTGATCACGGCGCGCGTGGCCTATCTCATCGCCCAGGGGGTGGAACCCGGGGCCATTCTGGCGGTGACTTTCACCAACAAGGCGGCCAACGAAATGCGGGAACGCCTCGCGGGGCTCATCGACCCGGCGCAGGCCCGGAAGGTGACCATGTCCACCTTTCACGCCCTTTGTATGCGGATCCTCCGGCAGGACATCGACAAGCTCGGGTACAAGAAGAACTTCTCGATTTACGACGAGGGTGACACGACGGGGCTGATCAAAAAAATCATCACCCGCACGGCGGCTCGCGATGAAAAGCTGGAGCCGGGGCTCGCCAAGAGCCTGATCAGCAAGGCGAAAAACAACGGTTGGTCGGCGCCGGAAGACGACAAGACCCTGGTTGGCGCGGTGTTCGCCCGTTACCAGGCCGAGCTCAAAACGCTCAACGCGGTGGACTTTGACGATCTGCTGCTGCTCACCGTCAAGCTCCTCAACGAACACCCGGCGGTGCGCGACCGGTGGAACCAGCGGTTCAATTACCTGATGGTCGACGAGTTTCAGGACACCAACCGGCTTCAGCTCGAGCTGGTGTCTTTGCTGGCTAAGCCGGAGCAAAACCCGACGGGCCGTCCGCCCAACGTGGCGGTCGTGGGGGACGACGACCAGTCCATCTACGGCTGGCGCGGGGCCGAGGTGTCCAACATCCTGGAGTTCGAGCAGCATTTCCCCAACCCGGTGGTGGTCAAACTCGAGCAGAATTATCGCTCCACCAACACCATCCTCGGCACCGCCAACACCCTGATTAAAAACAATCCGCGGCGCCGGCCCAAATCCCTCTGGAGCGCCCGCGATGGCGGCTCAAAGGTGCGGATCGTGCAGATGCCCGACGATCGTCAGGAGGCCGAGTTCATCGCCAACGAGATTGCGCAGCGGGCGGTGACCGAGTCGGTCAAGTTTGAGTCGTTTGCGGTGCTTTACCGCATGAACGCCCAGTCCCGGTCGATCGAACATCATCTCCGAGAACTGCGGATTCCTTACCGGGTGGTGGGCGGGAAGAGTTTTTTTGACGCCCGCGAGATCAAGGATTTCCTGGCATACGCGAGTTGCCTGCTCAACGCGGATGACGACGTGTCCCTGCTGCGGATCATCAACACGCCGGCGCGGGGGATCGGGGCGACCCTGGTGGAGCGCGCCACGGAGTTCAGCGTCCACGCGCAAAGCAGCGTGTTTGCGGCGCTGCAGAATCCGGAGTTTCGGGGGAGCATTTCCAAGCGGGCCCAGGAAGCGATCGATGCGTTTGTGGGTTTGCTGGATGGGTTCGAGACCAAGCTGCACGAGCCCCTGGCTAATCAGCCCGCCGTGCTTCGGGAGTTCATCGGGGAGACCGGCTATCTTGAGGAACTCAAGCGCACCTGCAAAACCCCCGAGGAGGCCATCAAGCGCGAAAGCAAGGTGCTGGAGATGATCCGTTGGTTTGATGAAAACCAGGCGCGCTCGGACAAGGGGCTGCGCGGGTTCCTCGACGACATGATGCTGCGCCAGGAACAGCAGGAGGACGAGCAGAAGGAAGCCGGGCAGGGGGTCACTCTTATCACCCTGCACGCGGCCAAGGGCCTGGAGTTCCCCCACGTTTACCTCATCGGCTTGGAGGAAGGGTTGCTGCCTCACGACCGCTCCAAGGTCGAAGGCACGGTGGATGAGGAGCGCCGTCTGCTCTACGTGGGGATCACCCGCGCCCAGGTGTCGCTGGCTCTGACGTGGTGCCGGAACCGGATCAAATACGGAAGCACCGCCCCGTGTTTCGTGAGCAGTTTCATCAAAGAGCTGCCCGCCGACCTGGTGGAGCATCACGACGTTTCCCAGATCCTCAACGCGCCGGTGGAGGAGACCACCGTGAAGAGCCGGTTCGATAAAATGCTCTCTTTCCTCGATAACGTGCCCGATTGAGCGCCGCCGGCTCAAAGCCGTTGCCCGGTGAAAACCGTTCTCTTAGGCGGATGGAAACAAGGCGCCCCGAAGCTTTGAGAGAAGCATGGCGATCGCCACGAAAACCAGGGCGAGGATCAGGCAGAGGGCGAGGCTCAGACCGAGGAGAAAAATCCAGTCGGCGACCGTGGACCGGCGACGGGGGCCGGCATGTTTTTGCAGGAGCTGATAGTTGATCTGGTTGGCCTTAAACCAGAAAGAGAACAGGTCCCCTGCGACGGGGATTGCGCCGATGGCCGCGTTGAGGAGGACGTTCACCGCCATCCGAATCATCACCACGCGGGGCAGCCCGTGTCTCGCGCTCTTGAGGATGAGGAGAACCGACACCACGGCCGAGGCGCTGTCGCCCAAACCCGGAATCAGCCCCAGAAGAGGATCCAATCCGAAACGCAGCGAGGTCCCGGGCACCCGGAATCTGCTGTCCATGAGCCGGGCGAGGAACTCCACCAGCGGGTCTGCCGACGGGGCGTCCGGGCTGTTTCCGGGACGGGCGCCGTGCCGGGTTTCGTGCGCCGGTTTCACGGGGGAATAGTCGCCGCAGGGTGAGGCGACGGAGCGGGGTCGATCGAAAGGGAAGTGCCGAGGCCTCCGCTCAGTACTGCTTCCGCATGTTGCTGGGCAGAATGTTGAGCTCGGTGCGGTACTTGGCCACCGTGCGCCGGGCAATGGGGATGCCGCGTTCGCTGAGAATCTCGACGATCTCTTTGTCGCTCAAAGGATTCCTGGTGTCCTCGGACTTCACCAGCTCGGCGATGGCGCCTTTGACGCTGGTGTTGCTCATGGATTCCCCGGCGGCCGTTTGATAGCCCGGGGTGAAGAAATACTTCATCTCAAACACCCCGTGCGGTGTGGCCATGTATTTCCCCGAAATGGCCCGGCTCACCGTCGTTTCATGCACGCCCACCGCGTCCGCAATCTGCACCATGGTGAGCGGCTTGAGCGAGCTGGGGCCGAAATCAAGGAACTCCTTCTGGCGAGCGATGATCTCGTGGGCGATGTTGGAGATGGTCTGCTGGCGCTGGTGAATGCTTTTGATCAGAAACTTGCCGCTGCGGATTTTGTCGCGGATGTAGTCCTTCACCTCGGAGCCGTTGCCGTCCTTGGCCATCAGATCCTTGTAAGTGTTGCTGATGCGCAGATGCGGGATCTGGTCGCCATTGAGGGAGATCATCCATTCGCCGAGGATTTTCTCCACCGTGACGTCGGGCAGCACGTAGCTGTTGGGGTCGGAGGTGAAGATCTGGCCCGGCTTGGGGTCGAGCGTGGCGATGAAATTGGCGGCCCTCTGGACTTGTTCGGGCGTGGTGCTCAGGCGCCGGGCGATTTCCGGAAAGCGATGTTTGCCGAGGTCTTCCAGGTGCCGTTCCACGATGCGGAACTCGATGCTTTGTTCTTTGCCGAGTCGGCGGAGCTGGATGAGCAGGCACTCGCGCAGGTCGCGCGCGGCGACGCCCACCGGATGAAAAGTTTGAACCATCTCGAGAACCCGTTCCAGGTCCGCCGTGTCCATGCCCGTGTTGGCGGCGATTTCCTCCGGAGAAGACTGGAGAAACCCGCGGTCGTCGATGTTGCCGATGATCAACTCGGCGATGGTCTGGTCGTTGGCGCTGAGCTCGCTGCTTTGGGCCTGTTCGAGCAAGTGTTGCTGGAGGGTTTCCTCTTTGACCAGGGAGTCGAAGAAGAACTGGCGGCGTTCCTCCTCCTCCGAGGAGCGAGAGGAGTACGTGGAGTTCTGCGCCATGTAATCGCGCCATTCCTCGTCGAGTTTGGCGAGCCGATCGAACTCCTCCTGGAACTCGTCCTGTTCGCGCTGTTTATCCTCGATCGTGGGCTCCGTGGATTCGATTTCGATGGTCGGATTGGTCTCAATCTCCTGCTGGATGAGATTGCGGAGCTCGAGCATGGGAACCTGCAGGATCTGAAGGCTCTGCTGAAGTTGCGGAGCGAGAACCTGCGTCTGAGAGAGGTTCTGGGTTTGGGATAATCCAGCCATGGGAGAAAACCCTAGGTCCCGTTTCCCCTTTGATGCAAGCATTATTCACGCCAATTTTCGAGGTAGTTTATTAATGTCCGCGGCGGCATTGTTTTCGCTGCACGCGGTGATCCCATGAAGCTCCCGTCTCTTCCCGTCCTGGCTCTCGGGGCGCTTGCCCTCCTCGCCTGGCTCGTGCCGGCGCCGCCGAGTCACGCCCAGGACAATCTGGAGTCTGCCGCTCTGCGTGCTCTGGTGGCCGATCTCAAGGCGCAGCAGGCCAAACTCGTCGACAATCAGAACCAGCTGGAGGCTGCGGTTGCCGCCATTGCCGAGGACCTGCGTCTGGCCAGGATTTATTCCGCCCGAGGAGGCGGGAAGGTGTCGCCATGAAAGCTCTCAAGACGGGAATTCTCGTGGCGTTCGTCAGCTTGGGGCTGGCGGGTGATGGAAGTTCGCAAGGGGGCGGCGCGCCCAAGACCCCCGTGCAGGAGCTGGAGGCTCTCAAGGCTGATAACACGTCACTGCTGGAGCGCCAGGCTGCGCTTCTCCTGAGGTTGGAGGAAATGCGCAAGCAGGCGACTCAGATCCGGATTCTCACGAAAAGATCCTGAGCCTGTCGGCAGCTTGGCCTGCGCTCGCAGGGCCAGAGCTGGGGATCGGCCTCTCTGAGCGCCAGGTGTTAGCCCGTTGGACGTGATTTAAGGCGCGTATCCGTCGGGCCTACTCAGTCGCCCACGCTGTGGAGCGAGGCTAAACCTTCTCCGCCGCCGCAGTGCGCTTGAGCTCTAGTTTGCGGTAGAGCGTTGCCATGCTGATATCGAGCATCTTGGCGGCGCGCTCGCGGTTCCCCGAGTTGAGCTTGATGGTCTCCTCGATGTACCGGCGCTCCTGTTCGCGGATGTATTCGTCCAGGGTCTGGCCCACCGGCATGGGGGCCGTCTGCTCGGTGGGAACCACGCCGCTGTTCCGAAGGGCTTGAGGCGGAAGATCCGCCACGCGGATCAGGCCGTCATCGCAGAGAGCGCAGGCGCGTTCGATCGCGTTCTCAAGCTCCCGCACGTTGCCCGGCCACCGGTAGGACTGAAGAATTTCGAGGGCTTTCGGGTCGATCTTCTTGGCTTCGGTGCTGGTCTGCGCGGAGTTTTTCTGGAGGAAGTGCGCGACGAGCAGCGGGATGTCTTCGGTGCGCTCGCGGAGCGGCGGCATTTCCACCGGGATCACGGCCAGCCGGTAATAAAGGTCTTCGCGGAAGTTGCCGTTCTTGGTTTTCTCAAGCAGTCCCTCGTTGGTGGCTGCGAGCACGCGCACGTTGATCGGTGTGCTCTTGGTGTCGCCGACGCGGCGGATATGCCGTTCCTGGAGCACCCGTAGAAGTTTGGTCTGGAGAGCCGGGGCCATCGAGTTGACCTCGTCGAGAAAGATCGTCCCCAATTCAGCCTCCTCAAACAGGCCGATCTTGTCCTGAACGGCTCCGGTGAATGAGCCTTTTTTGTGACCGAAGAGTTCGCTCTCCAGCAGGTTCTCCGGCAGGGCGGAGCAGTTGATCGCCACAAAAGGCTGATGTTGCCGGTTGCTGTTAAAATGAAGGGCCCGGGCCACGAGTTCCTTGCCGGTGCCGCTTTCCCCCTGAATGAGAATGGTGGAGTCCGTGTCGGCGACCTTGGCGATCAGGTCATAAATGGACTGCATCTTGGAGCTCGTCCCGATGATGCTTTCGAACCGGTATTTTTCTTTGACGAGTTGCCGCAGGTTGCGGTTCTCGCGCACCAGGCTTTGGTTGTCCAAGGCCCGTTGAATGGTGAGCTGGAGTTCATCCACCTTGAACGGTTTGGTGATGTAGTCGTAAGCGCCCAGTTTCATGGCTTCGAGGGCGCTCTCCACCTTGGCGTACGCGGTGATCAGAATCACCGGCGTTTGCGGCAGCAACTCCCGGCACTCGCGCAGGATGTCGAGTCCGCCGATCTTGTCCATTTTCAGATCGGAGATGACCAACTGCGGCGCGTGAGTCACCAGATTTTCGATGGCTTTCTGGCCCGAATTGCAGGCCACGGTTTGGTGTCCGCGTTCCTGGCAAATATCCGAGATGACGGAGACCATTGCGGGATCGTCGTCGATGATGAGAATGCGGGCCATGGGAAAGGGGGGTGAGGGGTGGATTCGCGGAACTGAGATTGTTTCAAAACTGAGAGCGAACTTGGTCCCATGTCGAGGGAAAACGCAGCGAAAGTTTCTCAAATTCGTCCGATGGTAACTTCACACCCCACTATTCCGGGCACTTAGCACCGGCGCTCTGGTCATCAAAAGCGGGCGCGCTGACACCCGGATTGGGGGCCCACGCCTTGGCGCTCTGGTGCGCCCTGCCTCGGTGAAAAGAGAGCCGAGCGCGGTTGTTTCTTCCGGGGCCCTGGAGTTAAGGCGACGTGCCGGGAGCTTCCGAGGCGGGCTCGTTCTCGAGGCCGAATGTCAGGAGTTGGATGCTGTCGTCCCAGATGCCCGGTTTATCGGTGTGCATGACCACGGAAATCACCTCGCGATGGTTCCGGAGAGCGGCGCTGACGAGCACCTGTTGAGCGGGATTGGTGTAGCCTGTCTTGACGCCGGTGCATCCTGGAAACCTCGCCAGGAGCCGGTTGTGGTTGCTGAGTTCGCGGACCGTGGCGCTGGTGACCCAGGGGTGTTTGCGCGTGGCGGCGATCCGCCGGAAAAGAGGCTGTTGCATGGCGCAGCGCGCAATGAGAGCGAGATCCCGGGGCGTGGTGTAGTGCTCGATATGGTGCAGCCCGTGGGGATTGACGAACCGGGTGGATGTGGCGCCGAGTTCCTGAGCGCGGAGGGTCATTTTTTCCGCGAACGCCTTGACGCTGCCCGCGTTGTCCCGGCCGAGCGCGTGGGCCACGTCATTGGCGCTCTTGAGCATCAATCCGTAGAGCATCTGCTGGCGGCTGAATCGCTCCCCGGGTTTGATCTCGAGGCTGCTCTCACTCACCCTGCTGTCTTCCTGCGTGATCTCCACTTCCTGGTCCAGGCTTCCGGATTCGATCACGAGCAGGGCCGTCATCACCTTGGTGGTGCTGGCCGGGAACTGCGGGGTGTCCGCGTTCTTTTCATACAGCGTCTGGCCGCTGTAAGCGTCGATGACGATGGCGCCTCGGGCATGGAGCCCCATCGCGTCCTCGGCCGGGTTGTTCCCGGCGGGTGCCGCCTTGGATTGCGCCGTCGCCGCAGGCGCGGCATTTGGCGATGGGTGGCGTTTTTTCGAGGCGGCCACGGCGTCGGCGCCGAGCCCGAGCATGCCGACCCCGGCCAAGCCCCAGAGGGTTTTATAGAAGGGTTTTGCCATCGATCATCATCCAGGGAACAGGGGCCTTGAATTCTACGATCTCCTCGTAAACCGACTCCATCGGGCCGTGGAACGGCAGCGCGATGAGGTCCGCCAGCGCCCCTTTTTTGATCTGACCAAGCATTCCCTCGCGTTGCAGGGCGCGGGCGGGGTGGACCGTGACACAACGCAGCAGGTCCTCGCAGGAAAGCCAGGGTTCGGCCAGGCGAAGCCGCCGCAGTTCGCCCAGCAGGCTCAGGGAATCGGTGCTCGCCAGGCTGTCGGTGCCCACGCAGAGGTTCACGCCTAGGTCGTGGAGGCGGCGGAAAGGGAAGGGGGCGTGGCCGAAATAGCGGTGGCTTCCGGGGCAGTGGACAATGTGCGGGGCGCCTCCGGGCGGCAGGCTGGCCAGGAGCGCAAAGTCGTCTTCGATCAGCTCGTTCATGTGTGCCAGGATCCAACTCGCATTGATCGCCCCGCTTTTCCAGAGAAGTTCGAACGGGGTCATCGCGCCGCAGTCCTCCATCGGGCGTTGCAGGGACTGGAGCAGGTCATACAGGGGGCCCGCGCCGCGCCGGAACATCGCGAACTCGTCGCTGGACTCCGCCAGGTGCGTGGTGAGCGGCATGGTCATCGCCGCCGCGCAATCGTTCGCCAGCTTGTAAAGGGATTGGGAGGCGGTGTAAGGCGCGTGCGGGCTCAGGCCAAAGCCGCCGAGGGAGGTGGCGCGGTGTTCGAAAAAAAGGAGAGCGCCTGCGACCACATCGTCGGTGGTGATCCGGTGGCGCACATCGATCATCTCGTAGAACCACCAGGTGCGGATGGGTTCCTCGGGCATCCGGGGCATGAGCTCCGGGAACGCCTCGATGTTGCACACGCTGGTGGTGCCCCATTTGGCGAGTTGCGCGAAGCCCTGTTGGATCGCCCTAAGGTAGTCCTCCGAATCCAGGCTGCGTTTGATGGCGTTGATGCGCTGGACCCACGCCGTGAAGTTCTTCGGAGACGCAATCGCGTTCCGCATCATCGTGTAGTCGAGATGACAGTGCGCGTTGATGAGCCCGGGCAGCAGCACCTGCTCGCCCAGATCGTGCACCGGCCCGGGATCCAGCGCCGTGACCGCCTCCAGCGAGCCGACGGCCAAAATCTGGTTTTCGCGAATGGAAAGCGCTCCGTCGGGGATGGGCGCGGAGTCCATCGTCACGACTGCGCGGGCCTTCAATATCATCCCGGGGGCGCTGATCTTTTGACCACCTCGCGGGCTTTGGCCACGAGCAGGTTGCAGGCTTCCGCGCACAACAAAGGGATGCGGCGGTTGGACTGCGGGGATTGCGCGGGGTCGAGCTCTGAGGGTGGCAGGGAGGTGACGGGGGTTTCCTCCGAGATTCTCCAAAGAACAAGCTTGAGGCAGCCGCTCTGCGAGTTGCAGGACTCTCCCACGAGCACGTTGGCCTGCGTGTCGGTGAGTTTCTTTGTGACCGCGTACATGCCGCTCTGCCGGTTGAGGGTCTCCCGCAGCGGGACCGCGGGGAGTTGGCCGGTTTGATAACTAAAAAAACTGCCGAGCATGGCGGGGTAAAACGCATCCAAAGTCAGCCGGAGTTGTGCCAAATCCGGCACGGAGAGTTTCCAGCCGCGCTTGAGAGTGGGGGCGGTTTTGAGGGGGCGAAAAACGCCGTGTTCATCCAGAGTCGACAGCGCGCGCGCGTCGGCGGGCCGGGTGTAAGGCGTCAAGTCCGTGCGGTCCGTGTCCGCCTCGTGGGTGAGCGTGTAGCCGTTCTCCTGCGGCTGGATGACGATCTGGCCGATCTGACGAAAACCCTGCTCAAGCCAGGCTTCCAGGGCTGCGTTGAGGTTGCGTTTCATGCAGGGTGGGTTTGATCAAATGCCGCGACCTGGTCGAGGATCACTTCCGCGAAGAGGGGTTCGGTGCCGATGGCGCTGGAGTAGTAAAGGGTGCGGCCTCGGAGATGGTAGGGGTTGTTCCGGAAAACACTGCGCTGACTGGCCGCCTCGGTGATTTCCTGCTCAATCCCCAGAAGCACGGGGATGTCCTGGTAGCTGTGGAGTCCGTCCGAGATGAAGAAGGGGACCACCACGACGTTGGGTTGCGTGGCCCATTGGTCCCACTTGGAGATGAGCGGCTCCTCCTCCATGTAACTGGTGAACACTTCTGCGTAGCCCCCCGCCTGCCCAATCTTCTCCACCTCGCGTTTGGCGGCAGCCGCCGAGTTGTCGTTGAGGTTCGTCCCGTGCCCCACGATGAAGAGCGTGGTTTCCGAGGGCGGGACGCCGGGTGCCACTTCCGCGGCCCGGCGCATCAGCAGTTCGGTCATCCGTGCGTGGTTGCCCACGGGTTCGCAGTATTTGAAGGTGCGTCCGTCGCGCTGGGTGACCGGCCCCGTGAGCTCCAGTTCGCGGGGAATCACGGTGCGGGTGAAATAACCTTCACTGATGAAATTGGGCACCACGTAGATGTCGTCGCGGTCGATCAGGTGGAGGACCTGGCGCATGCTGGGTTCCTCTTTCCAAAACACGCAGTGCACCTCGCCAAAGAGCTGTTTGAGGGCGATCTCATCGGCCCGCTCCAGGTTGGGGGTGCTCGAATCGGGGTTCACCGTCGAGCCGTGGCCGACAATGAGAAGGGCGCTGTCTGGTTTGGGTGTCATGGGTTGGCGATCTCACCAATATCTTTGCCGACAACGCAGAGTCCAGCGCCGCGCTGCTGTCTTTGCGTCGATCCCTAGGGACTCCCCGTCGCCTGCTGCTGCCGCTGGATGCGCCGGATGATGCCAATCCGCTCTCTGGATTCGTTGTCGTGCACGTCGAGCTCCGTCGCGCGCTGGAACGCGGCCTGGGACTCCTCGGTTTTCCGCGTTTGGGCCAGCATGTCCCCCAGCCAGCTCCACGTTTCCGCCCGGAACGGCTCGGCCGCGAGTTCCAGCCGCAACCGGCGGATGGTCTCCTCGCGCTGACCGCTCTTCTCAAGGGCCTCCAGGTGCCGGCGGCGGATCGGCCAGCGGTCGGGCGCCAGCGTCGCCGCCTTCTCCAGGAGATCCAGCGCCTGGGCCGACGAGCGCGGGGCGGCCATTGCCGCCTCCAGAAGCAGGCAGTCGGGTTTGAAAAAAGGATCGCGTCCCCCTTTTTCGAGCAGCGCCAAGGCCTGGGTGTTGTTGCCACGGCGGGCTTCCACGTAGGCCCTTCCCATCAGCGCGAACGGAAGCCCGGGTTCCAAGTCGAGTGCTCGGTCAAATTCCGCAGCGGCCTGATCCAGCCGTTTCTCGGAGATTTCCAGGTTGCCCAGGTTCACATGGATCCGGGCGGTTTCGCCGCCGCGTTCCAGGGTTTTCGTGAGAAACGTCCGGGGGTCCATCCAGTAGATTTGTTGGGCCCGTGTGATTGTGCCGAGGAAAACTCCCCAACCTGCCAGCAGCAGAGCGGCTGAAATTTCCCATTTTTTCCCAAGCCGCGAAAAAAGCGGATCCCAGGACGCGGCGACCGCCAGGAGCAGAAAAGCGCTGGGGATGTAGAACCAGTGTTCCGCGAACGTGGCGTTTAAGCGCAGGAGGTTGCTGCAAGGCAGAAAGGTTGCCGCCAGGGCGCCCAGAGCCAGCGCCGATGGGCGTCGGTTACGCCAGCCCCAGGCCGCCCAGACAGAGAATGCGGCCGCCAGGGCCAAGCCCAGGAGGGTTTTCACGCCGAGCGACTGGATTTCGCCGGGGGTGGGATGGGCGGGCGCGGCAACCGATCGTTCCATGTGCAACCCGTCGGGCCATGCGAAAACCTGCAGGGACTCGGCCCATGAGCGCGCCGCAAGAACCCCGCGGGATTCCGCCGGCGCGTCCCGGCGGTCGGGAGGCGCGAGTTTTTGCGCGCTGAACCGCAGGGTGCCGTAGATGGCGAACACGGCGGTGACTAGGAGGGCCCAGCGGATCCAGGTTTTCCGGGGAGCTTGTTTTGCGACGAGAACGCCTATCCAGAGGGCTGGGGCAAAAAGACCGCTTTCCTTGGAAAGCAACGCCCCCAGGAACCCGAGTGCGGCCGCCCATTCCAGCCAGGACCGGCGACGCCCCTCGGGAGTCCGCAGGGCCTGGCAGGCGAGGGCCAGCGCGGAGAACCCTAAGAGCGCGGCGAGAGGGTCTGCTCGGCCCGCGATGTAGGTCACCGCAGAGGTGTGCATGGGGTGCACCGCCCAAAGAACGGCCAAAGCGAGGGCGTAGAGGGGGCGACGCCGGGTCGGAAGCACAGTGGCGGCCAGAAAATACAGGGCAACCGACGCCGCCAGATGCAGGTAGATGTTGGTGAGATGATACCCCCTCGGGTTGACCCCCCATGCGGCGTAGTCCGCAAGGAAGGTGAGCCGTTGGAGCGGGCGATAGAAGTCCGAGCCGGTGGCGTCCAGGAAAAGGAAATGCCGGAAGGATTCGGGAATCAGCCGCCAGCTGCGGATCAGGGGATCGCGCAAAACCAGCGCCGTGTCGTCCCAGACAAAACCGTTGCGCTGGGCTGGCCAGTACACGAGAAACACCGCTCCGAGAATGAAGAGCACCGCAACGAGTCGCTGGAGGGTTTTCAAGACAGCCAAAATCAAAACAACCCGCCTCGTTATCAAGTCCGGGGTTCTGGGGCTTCTGGTTTTCGGGGCCGACGCCCGTGCCCAAGGGCTTCCCGCCGGGGTCCGGCAACTCATCGTGAGTGTGGCGCCGTCCTGGGAATCGACCCGGGGGCGGCTCCAGTGTTTTGAGCGGGAAGGCGCCGGGTGGCGGCCGGTAGCGGGGCCGTTTGCCGTGCTCTACGGCAGAAACGGGCTGGCCTGGGGCCGCGGTGTTCTCGGGGCTCAGGAGCCTGGGCGCAGCAAGGCGGAGCGGGACGGCCGCTCGCCCGCGGGGGTGTTCGCCTTGGGCACCATCTACACCTACGATCGGCAACTGCCCCAGGGCGCCGATTACCCCTTCCACACCGTCACGGCGGCGGACGCCTGGGTCGACGACGTCCAGTCGCCCCATTACAACCGGCATGTCAGGATCCCGGATCCGGGCCAAGCTCCCGCATGGTTTGAGAAACAGCGCATGCGCCTCCACGATTTCGCCTACCGGTGGCTGGTGGAAATCCGGCACAACTCCGATCCCCCCGCGCCGGGTGCGGGGAGCGCCATCTTTTTCCATATCCGCCGGGGGCCGGACAAACCCAGCGCGGGATGCACCACCCTGGCCGAGGCGGATTTGGTGCCGCTGATCCGTTGGTTGCGTCCCGAAAAAATGCCCCATTACGTCCTGCTCCCCCGGGATCAATACGCGGAGAAATGGCAGGCTTGGGGTTTACCCGGGCCGACGGTCGCCGCAGGGCTCGCTCCCTAGTGGGAGGGGGGATTCCCCGCCGGAAGGAGCCTAACAACCGGGGGGTGTTGTGGGTTGACATAATGCCCGTTGCATCTTCCCAGGATGGGTGTTACTTCAAAAATAAACCCTTATGACCACCCTCGCCTCCCTCTTCAACCTTGCTGGTCCGGATCTCGTCATCATTTTGGGAATTGTGCTGCTGTTGTTCGGGGCGAAAAAATTGCCGGAGTTGGCCCGAGGCATGGGCCAAGCCGTCCGCGAGTTCAGCAAAGCCAAGGATGAGTTTGAGCGCGAGGTGACGCGGCCGGTTCCGCCCGAGGCACCCAAACATTTGGACCAGAACCACGCCCACGATTCTCACCGGGAAGAAGTCGCCCAGAACGTTCACCCTCTGGACCACGACGAACACGGCAATCCCATCAAACCCACGCACAGCTAACCGGTGGGCGGGGGGGATTCCCTCCAACGCTCTGAGCCTTCTGGCTCCGCCGCCACTTTAAAGTTTTAGTTAACAGGCTCGCCTTGATCGGCGGGCCTGTTTTTTCGTGTACAGACGCGGAGTGAAACACGCGCAGTTGCCCTCCAATCCCGTTTCATTTGCGATGCGGCGAATTCTGTGGGTGCTCTCGGCGGGCTTGGTCCTGTGGTTTCCGGCCACCGAGGCTGCGCCCCCGCGTGATCCGGGCGCACCCCTCGTGTTTTGCCATTACAACCTTGAAAACTACGGCGCGGTCGATGCGGGCGAACTGCCCGGCCCCCGAGTGAAACCCAAGGCGGAACAACAAATCGCCGTTCTCATCCGGGTGATTCGCGAGATTGACCCGGACGTTTTGGGAGTCTGCGAAATGGGGGCTCCGGAACAGTTTGACGACTTCAAGCGGCGGCTGGAGGCGGCGGGTTTGGGGTATTCCAGCTTTGAATATGTTCATGGCCCGGACGACGCCCGGCATCTTGCCCTTCTGAGCCGGTATCCCATTGTGGAGCGGCAATCGCTTCCCGAGGTGGCTTATGTGCTCAATGGGCGCCCCGAGAAAGTCCGACGCGGCTTTTTGGATGTCACCCTCCAGGTGGGTGCGGCTTACCGACTCCGGCTCGTGGGCGCGCATCTCAAGTCCAAGCTCCCGGTGCCCGAAGGGGAGGCATTGATCCGCCGACATGAAGCCCGGCTTTTGAGGCAACACGTGGAGGGTATCCTGCGGGCGGAGCCGTCCTGTAATCTCCTGTGTTACGGCGACTTCAACGCCCTCAAGAACGAGCCCGCCTTGCAAGAGCTCCAAGGCCCCCGGGGCAGTCCCGGCTACCTCGCCGATCTCTGGGCCAAGGATCGCTGGGGGGATCGCTGGACGCATTATTGGCGTGCGGCCGATCTCTACTCCCGAATTGACTACCTGTTGGTGGCGCCGGGTTTGTTGCCGGAGGTTTTGCGCGATAAATCCGAGGTCTACCGGTCGGCCGACTGGGAGCAGGCCAGCGACCATCGCCCCGTGTTCACCCGGATCCTGCCCCGGGACCGGCCATGAAGCCCCTTGTCATTGGCCATCTGCGCTTTCCGGGAGAAAGCACCCGCGCAAAACCAAAAATTCCACGAATGAAGAGGAGCAGTTCGACGTTCTGTCCGCTAAACTCAAAATCCTATGATGAAACCCGCTGTTGTGTTCACTCTGGCTGTGATGGCTCTCGGGTCCTCGCTGTTTGCGAAGGACGGTTGGAGCGAGGATTTTAAAGACGGCCTCGCCAAGGCGAAGGCGGAGAAAAAAAGGGTGCTCGTGGATTTCACCGGCTCCGATTGGTGCGGGTGGTGCGTGAAACTGGACCGCGAGGTGTTCTCTCAACCCGAGTTCAAGGAATACGCCGCGAAGAACCTGGTGTTGGTGGAAGTGGATTTCCCGCAGACAAAAGCCCAATCCAAGGAGCAGCAGGCCAAGAACAAAGCCTTGGCCGAGAAATACAGCATCAGGGGTTATCCCACGGTCTTGATTTTCAACGCCGCGGGTAAAGAGATTGGCAAACTGGGATACATGCCGGGAGGTCCCCAGGCCTTCATCGAGGCGCTGGAAAAGCTCCCCAAACCGTAGGCTCTGTTTCAAAACGGGCTTTGCTTTCGCCCCGGCCGGAACCAAAATCTCCCCCCTCCGGCCGGGGCCCATCTCCCCACCGTCCGGCCTGTGTCGATGCCACGCTTTTATTTCCCCTGGTTTTCCGGAGCTCTCCTGTTTTTGGGCTGGGTGCATCTCCTGGAGGCCGGTTCCCCCGATCAGGACTGGGCGGAGGTTGTGGCGCTGGATGCCGGGCCTCCCTCCCAGCCGCGCACGGCGCAGGAAGCGAGGGCGCTGGCTTTGGAACAGCTGGATCGTCAGGAGCGCAGCCTGAGGCACTTTTTAAAAGAGCATCCCGAAGACGCTCACGCGTTTGAAGGGTGCCTGCGCCTGTCGCGTCTCCTGCAGATTCGAGGAGACGTGCAGGGCAACACCAAGGCCGTGGGAGAAGCCCGCCAGATCCTTGATCAGCTCGTCCCTGTCGCCAAGCCCGAGCAGCGGGTGGAAGTGGCTTTTGCGCAGGTCACGTTTCTGATGCGGACCATGGGGAAACCCACTCCGGAGAAACGCGACAGACTCATGGAGTCGGCCCGTCGATTCCAGCGCGAGTATCCCGGGGAACGGCGGATCGCTCCCGTGCTTGTGGAGCTAGCGAAACTCTACGAGCTGCAGCCCGGCACCATGAAACGGCTTCTGACCGAGGCCTTGGTGGGGGCCAGGGATCCGCAGTTGAAGGAGCGCATTTCCGACGACCTCAAGCGTGTGGATTCTTTGGGCCAGCCCGTTGCGCTGTCCGGCGTCACCGTGGAAGGGGCGAACTTCGAAATCGCCTCGCTCAAAGGCAGTCCCGTGGTGCTGGTGTTCTTCGCCCAATGGTCGATTCCCTCCATGGAGTCGATCGAAGCCCTCAAGCGGGATCTGGCGCAGTTGCCCCCGGCCGCCGTGCGGATGGTGGGGGTGAGTTTGGATTCGGCGCCTGAGGCGGTGGCTCAGTGGAAAACCCAGCAAGCCCGCGCATGGACGATTCTCTGCGACGGGCGCGGTTGGGAAAGCCCGTTGGTGAGGGGGTTGGGGATCAACGCGCTGCCGACTGTTTGGCTTTTGGATAAGCAGGGAAGATTACGTTCGCTCAACGGCCTCGAGTCCTCTCTCACACAAATCCGCCAGCTCATTCACAGCCATTAGAATCCGGCTGTGCACCCCGCCGCGCCGGTCACGCCCCCGCCGCCGAGGCAGAAACGCGTGAAAAAAGGACGCGCAACAGACTGCCTTTTCTGCTGAAACGTTGTCACCCAAAACCATGCGTTTCTTTAAATTGACACTCATCCTGGCTCTCTGTGTTGCGGGCGGGTATTTCTGGTTCGAGCGCCAGAAGGCTGGATCGGTCACGGCCCCTGTGAAGCAGCTCTCTGGATTGGTGGAGATCCATCAGGGCCGGATTTTTTCTCCGCTCGACGAGGGGGACCCCGGGGTTTCCTCCCGGGAACTCCTCGAGATTCAGCGCCGGTTGCGGGATCAGCAGGCCCGGGCCTCTACCGAGAAGGAGAGAGCCGTCAGCACAGCGGGGCTTTCCCTCTCCTCGGTTCTTCTGACGGCTCTCTCCGAGCGCGAAGAGCACGCCAAACGCCTCGCGGCCAACCGCTCCAAAAGGGATGCCGCAACGTTGTCGAACCCCGATCACGCACAGCGCGATACCCAGCATCGGAGGGAGTTTTTTGAAGGGGGCATCCATCGCAGCTGGGAGGCCGCTTCCCAGCGGATCCGGCCCGAGGCGGAGCGATACGCATCCTCCCTGCGTATGCTGCAAAAATAGGGGTTCGATCGCGGGGTGGATAAGAGATCCGGGCACAGCGCATCCCGAGGTCTGCCGGCGGCTTGATTGCCCGCCGGGGAGCCGCTACCTATCGCGGCCCTATGTTCGCGGCTCGCCCGGTAATCCTGCTCTTTTGCTGCGTCTTCTTTTCGGGGATTGCGTTGTTCGGGCGTCACAACGACTTCCCCTTCTACTACCACCCGGACGAGCCCGGGAAGGTGCAGCAAATCATTCGGCACAAGCGCAGTTTTACCCATCCGATGCTGATGCTTTCGGTCGTGGACGCCGCGCGGCATGTCGCCTTCTCCGGGGCCGACCGCAAGCTGCCGCAAAAGATTTGCGAACTGGGGCGCTGGGCAACGGCCGCGATGTGCGCGCTGACGGCCGCGACCTTGGCCTGCCTGGCTTTTCAGACGTTTGGGATGGTGGCTGGTTGTTCCGTGGGTTTGCTCGTGCTCACCCAGCCGCTCCTTTACGACCTCGCCCATTATTTTAAGGAGGATCCGTGGCTCATGGCGGGGATCGCACTCGTCTGCTTGGCTTTGAACGCATTCTCTCAAAGCCCCTCCACCCGCCGCATGCATCTGCTCGCCGTGGCTTGCGCCATCGCTGCTTCAGGGAAATACGTCGGGTTCGCCTACCTGCCGGTGTGGGTGTGGATGGTGTGGAAAAAAGCGCCTCCCGGTTCCCAAGGAAGTCGGCTGATGGCTTGGTTCGCCTCGTTCGCCGGTGGTCTGTTCCTGCTCAATTTGCAGGGAATCCTCAATCCGGCGGCGGTGCTCGAACGGATCCAGGAGGAATCCTCAAAACTCTCGGGGGCCGCGCATGGCGTCGGGCGTCGGGTCCCTCACGGCTTTTATCTCCTCACGCAGACGCTTTATGGCGGGTGGGCATTGCCTCTGATCTCCCTGCTCTGGGTCGCCGCCGCGGTTCGGATGCCGCGGAAAATCACCCCGGCGGAGTGGGTGCTTGGCGCAACCGCCCTCCTCCAGTTCGCGATCTTCAGTTGCGTGCCCAAAGCGGCTTTCCGTTATCATCTGCCCGTCGCTCTCGCCTTTGTTTTTTTGGCGGTGGCGGGGCTTGCGCGTTGGATTGAGGCGTTCCGCGACCGCCCGCGTTTCCGGAGTTTCGGCGTGCCCATCGGGGCGGTCCTGCTCGCCGTGGCGCTCTTTTTCCAGGTCCGCACCCTGTGGGTTCTCGACCGCAGTTTCCTGCAGGATGACCGGGCGCGTTTGATTGATTGGATCCGCTCTGAGCTGCCTGCGAACGCCGTGCTGGCCGCCGATGCCGCCGTCAATTTGCCGGATCTGCGACTCTGGCAGCACGCGGGGGGAACGGCCCTGAGTCAACGGCTGGTGAGCGGCAAGAAAGAGGTGGGCCAAATGGGCAGCATCGCGGAGCTGCGCGCCCTGGGAGTTACCCACATCGCCATCTGCGGGCGCACTTACGCACGTTACCTGGATCTCTCCCGGAACGCCGATCCTCAGAGCGGTCAGATGCGGGCGTTTTACCAGACTCTGCTCACGCGGGGAAAGGTGCTCTGGTCATCGCCCATAGGCTCCGTGAACTATCTGCAACCGGGCCTCCAGCTGGTCGATATCCAGGGGCTTTGAGCGGAATCCACCTTCAGATCCGCCCCCATTCCGGGGGCAAGCCGGGCAACGTGGCGCGGAGGATTTCACGGATGGTTTGTCGCTCCGCCGCGGGCAGATAATCGTACCCCGGGACCTGCCGGGTGAGGACCTCCTCAAGCCGGCGGAGCAGCGTCTGTTTGAGCGCGGGTGGCAGTCCGGCAAACGCCTGGGAGTAAATCATGTAGCTGCAGCGATACCGGAACATGCGGGTTCGCAGATCGAAGTCCTTGAGCGACGGACCGGTTCCAAGCGCCCGGCGCGTCGCCAGAAAATCCGCTTTGAACCCGGGATCGCCGTCCAATCCACCGGGCGGCAACGGGGCTTCCTCCGCAAAAAGGAGGTAACGCAGGAGGATCGCCGCCTGGGCCTGCACTTGCGGGTCGTTGGCCTCGAGGCGGCGGGTGCGGTAGGTGGCTTCCACACAGCGGTTGATGAACCCCACCTGATGCTCGTGAAGGACGTGCGCCAGCACGTCGCTGGTTTTTGCCGGATACCGCCGCCAGTCAAAAAGTGTGCCCGGTGGCACCGGGATCTCCTGCCGCCCCGCGCGGGTCAGGTCGATGAGCAGGTTGCCTTGGTGGGGGAAACCCTTGCCCTCACCGGTCACATGCCAGCCCCCGAATCGCTCAAAAAACGGGAGGGCGTGTCCGGACAAATCCCCGCGGTAGGAGCGTTCTCCGCCTCCCGAGGGCCCGGGAATCATCGACTCGACCACCAACCCCGGAAAACCGCCGGTGCGCTTGGGTGCATGGCAGTTCATGCACCGTTCGGAGCGTGCGAACCCGATCGGTCGGCCCGGCGCAGGTCGGTCGAGCAGATAAAAAACGGCCCCCAAATCCGGGTCGATGCTGATGATTTCCACCCGGCCACCCGGCACGTGCCCCAGGTAGGTGTCTTCGTTGAAATAGATCGCCCGTGGGTTCCTCGCTGAGATCAGCCCGGTCTGAAAGCTGGTGGCGGAAAAAACCAGCATCTGGGAGCTGGCCGGGATCTTGAGCTTGCTCAGAAGCCCCAGGAGCAGAGTTTGCTCGTTGTCGGTGGAAAGAGAGTCTGCGCCTGACGCCAAAGCCTGGGTGAAAAGGGAGAACGGATCGCGGGGAGGCTGGGTAAAATAGCCGTGGCGCGGGTCTTCGAATCCCACGGGTTCGGCGGCGTGGACGGCGGCGAGGCCCAGGCAGGCCAGGGGGAGGAGGGCGCGTGGGGAGGGCATAAACCGGGGGGAAATTGCGCCCAAAACTCCGAGGCCACAAGGCAACAAGCGGGTGGCGTGGGGCGGGGGAGCGGAGGAGGATCGCAAAGTGCGCCCCTCCAAATAAAAAAGCGGGCGCGTTCCCATGAGAGAGAACGCGCCCGCGAAAAGAGATGTCTGCGGGTGAATTAACCGCCGACTTCCGCCTTGGCTTCAGCCGCCAGCGCGGTGGAGAGGTAACGTTCCCCGGTGGAACAGGCCACGGTCACGATGAGTTTGCCGCGGTTTTCGGGGCGTTTGGCCACTTCGATGGCCGCGTGCACGTTGGCGCCGGTGCTGATCCCCGCCAGGAGGCCTTCCTCCTTGGCCAGGCGTCGGGCCATGGCGAATGCGTCGTCGTTGCTGACTTGCACGCACTCCAGGATCTGCGGGTTGCCGGCTTCGTCCTTGAGATGCAGGTTGTTCGGCACGAACCCCGCCCCGGTGCCCTGGATCTTGTGCGGTCCGGGTTTGATCGGCTGCCCGGAAAGGGTCTGGCTGATGACGGGCGAATCTTTGGGCTCCACGGCGATGGCTTGGAAACCGGGCCGGCGCGGTTTGAGCACTTCGCAGCAGCCGGTGACGGTGCCGCCGGTGCCCACGGATGCCACCAGGATGTCCACTTTGCCATCCGTGTCGTCCCAGATTTCCTCGGCGGTGGTGTTGCGGTGGATTTCCGGGTTGGCCGGGTTGTTGAACTGCTGGGGCATCCAGGCGTTGGGCGTGTTTTTGACCAGCTCCTCGGCCCGTGCGATGGCGCCTTTCATGCCTTCGCTGCCCGGGGTGAGCACCAGTTTGGCGCCCAGCATCGCCAGCAGCGTGCGGCGTTCCAGAGACATCGTCTCGGGCATGGTGAGGATGATTTTGTAGCCTTTGGCGGCCGCCACAAAAGCCAGGGCGATGCCGGTGTTGCCGCTGGTCGGCTCGACGATCACCGTTTCGGGGGTGAGCACTCCGCTCTTTTCGGCGGCCTCGATCATGGCCATGCCGATCCGGTCCTTGACGCTGCCGAGCGGGTTAAAGAACTCGCATTTGAGTGCGATGGTGGCTTCGAGGCCGGCGGTGACCCGGTTGAGTTTAACCAGCGGGGTGCGCCCGACGGTTTCGACGATGTTGTTGTAGAGTCTGCCCATGGTTGAGACGGTTAAAGGTGAGGCGTTGAAAGGTTGGAACGGTTCCCCGGGGGAGATCGCGATCGGGTTTCAATCTCCGGAAGAGAATTCAGAGGGGCCGTTATCTACACACGGCCATCTGGACCGACAAGGGCGATGTTTTTTTGAAAGGCCAGCGGTCCAACCCTTTGGGGCGGCCCCGGGATGGAAACCGGCGGGCCGTTGGGGCCATCCATCGCAACGGGAGAGGGGAGGTTGCCGCCTCCCCCTGAAATTGCGGTTTGAAAGGTGGCCCGCCGCTGATAGCTCTGCCCGCTGTCCGAACCGAGTCCATCCATTCCCATGTCCGATTTGCTCAACACCCAGGAAGTCAAAGAGTCCCTCAAACGTGTGCCCGAGTGGGACCACGAGAAGAAACACATCGAACGCACCTTCGAGTTTGATGATTTCTCCGAGGCGATCGATTTCGTCAACAGCGTGGCGGAGATCGCCGAGGAGGACAATCATCACCCCGACTTGGACGTCCGGTTCAACAAGGTGCGGGTGCTGCTCTCGACCCGGAGCGAAGGAGGGGTGACCGAGCTGGATTTTGATTTGGCCGAGAAAATCGACACCCTGGTCGAGGGATAACCCCGGCGGCAACCGGCGAACGGCGCCCCTTGGAAGGGCTGCCTTTGTTTGATCGGGCCACGCCCTTCGCACCCCCCGATGGTCGCTTTATTTTCTCCCGATCCACCGCCCGGCGGTCCGTCTTTGGCGCGGAAGATCCTTTGCGCCATCGCCGTGGCGGGTGTTGCCCTGGCGCTTTGGGCCCTGGTCGACTCGCGCAGCGCGCCGCCTCAGCCTCCTCCTCTTCCCTCATCCCTTCTCCCGACGTCGCCCCCAGCGTCCCCTCCCGGCGCGATCCCGCGCTGAGAAAGGGCTCACTCATCCAAAATTCAGCCTCGCGGGGGGGAGGAGACTCACAAGGTCTCAGAGTGCGAGAAAAGACGGAGTGGATTGTTCCCGGAGGGAACAGAGAAAGTATACGGAGGTAGAGCGCAGCGACATCACCGGAACGCGGTCCCAAAAACAGCCCACCCCGCAGAGGGGTGGCAGAGGATTTGTTCCCCGGGTGGTCTCTGGCACGCCCTGCCGGGGTGCCTCCCCGGGGAGGGCTGCCTTCCGGCGGTGTCGCTTCGCTCAACCGTCGGTTACTTTCTGGGATGCCTACGGCATCGGAGCGAGCCCCGCACGCGGGTTCCTCGCGCTTTTTTAGATGCGTGAGCCCTGCGCGCTGAGATGTTCCCTCTGGTCAGGCTCCCGGGTTTCCGGGTAACTCTTGGTTCTCTTGGACCACTCTGAGCATCTCCAACAATCCGTTCTGGATTACGCGCACAAAGAATTCCCTCTTCTCCAGATGGGGATGACGGTGGGTAGCGCTCTCCAGGTCATTCGGGAGAAGGGGATCGGGGAGCGCATCGTGTATTTCTATGTGGTGGACGAGGACGAACGCCTGGCCGGTGTGCTCCCGACACGGCGGATTCTGACCGCCCAGCCCGAGACCGCCCTGGCCGATCTCATGATCCGCCGGGTGGTCGCCATTCCCCAGACCGCGACCCTGATGGACGCCTGCGACATATTTGTGCTCCACAAATTTTTCGCGCTGCCTGTGGTGGACGAGCGCCGGCGGGTTCTCGGGGTGGTGGACATCGGCGTGTTCACCCAGGAAGTGCTCGATTTGGGCGAGCCTCAGGAGGTGGACAACGTGTTTGAGGCGATTGGCTTCCGGGTCTCCCAAGTGCGGGGCGCTTCGCCGTGGAAGGCGTTTAAGATCCGGTTTCCGTGGTTGCTGGCCACGATCGCCAGCGGCACTGCGGGAGCGTTTCTGGCCGGGCTTTACGAGGAAACCCTGGCGCGCGCCCTGGTGGTGGCGTTTTTCCTCGCGCTGGTGCTGGCCCTGGCGGAGTCGGTGAGCATCCAGTCCATGACGTTGACCCTTCAGTTCCTGCATACCAGCCAGCCCACGCGGCGTTGGTACCTGCAGGCGGCGCGGCGCGAGTTTCTCTCCGCGTTGCTCTTGGGCGGCGGATGCGGGGGGGTGGTGTTTCTGATCGTGGCGGTCTGGCAACGCGCTTTGATGTCGGCTCTGGTCATCAGCCTCAGCGTGGCCGGCTCGGTGATCATCGCCTGTCTGGCCGGGCTGACCATCCCCTCACTCCTGCATGCCCTCAAATGGGACCCGAAAATTGCGGCGGGCCCGATTACGCTGGCGGTGACCGACGTGGGCACTTTGCTTCTCTACTTTAGTTTGGCGAGTTGGCTGCTCTGAGCCGGGGGAGGGAGGGGAGTCCGATGTTCCCCCCCCTGCGGTGGCGCGGGGTGTGTTATATCCCAAGGGCCTCCCTGCGCGGGGCTGGCCGGAATCCCGCGGCCTTGGCTCTTGAGGATTCCCTTGGGGGTTGAAAGCCGCCGGGCTTTGGCCTATCAGGCTCCAGCGCCCCTCAGGGCCGCTGAATCCAAGCTTTCCAACGTTTTGCCCGAAATCATGCATCCCCTGATCCTCGCCCCTTCCATTCTGGCCTGCGATTTTGGCCGACTCCATGAAGAGGTCCGCCGGGCCCAGTCGGCGGGCGCCGACTGGCTCCACTTGGATGTGATGGATGGCCACTTCGTGGACAACATCTCCTTCGGCTCGGCGTTTGTGGAGGCCGCTCGCAAGGCCTCCAGCATCCCGCTCGACGTGCATTTGATGGTGAGCCGTCCCGACCACTATTTTCCGCGGTATCTTCCGGCCGCCAGCCACATCACCGTTCACGTGGAGTCGGATCATTCCGTGGGCGACACTTTGGCGGAGATTCGCGCCGCGGGTGTGGGCGTCGGGCTGTCACTCAAGCCGGGCACGCCTTTTGAGGCGCTTGAACCGCACCTGGACCAAGGGGATCTGGTGCTGGTGATGACCGTGGAGCCCGGTTTCGGCGGCCAGCCGTTCATGCCCGACATGCTGGAGAAGGTGGAGGCCGCGGCTCGGGCCCGGGCCCGGCGCGGTTTGAACTACCGGATCCAGGTCGATGGGGGGATCAACGGCAAGACGGGAGCGATGGCGGCAAGCAAAGGGGCCGACACCTTGGTGGTGGGTACCTACGCGTTCAACGCGCCGGACATGGCGGAGGCGCTCCGGGGCCTGCGTGGTGAGGGGTGAGGGGTGAGGGGTGAGGGGTGATCTTGAGCCCCAACGGGGCGAAATAGGGTAGCCCGGCAGCGCCCCGGGAAACAGGAGGAGGTGAAACGAGCGAAGCCCTCATCGGGAAGTTACGTCGCAAGTATCTCATTTTGAACGCAAGTCGGGGCTGGCGGAAGGGCATTGTTCCCGGAGGGAACAGAGAGAGTAGCCGGGGGTGGAGCAAAGCGACACCCCCGGATCGCGGTCCCAAAAACAGCCCACCCCGCAGAGGGGTGGCAGAGGATTTGTTCCCAGGGTGGTCTCTGGCACGCCCTGCCGGGGTGCCGTACCGGGGGGGCTGCCTTCCGGCGGTGTCGCTTCGCTCAACCGTCGGCTACTTTCTGGGATGCCTCCGGCATCGGATCGATGCCCAGCACGCGGGTTCCTCTCGCTTTTTTTGCCAACTTCCCACTTACAGAGTCCGGCCTGCCGGTGAGCTCCGCTGAAGGGGCGCGTCAAAGGGTGCGTCGCGGTTGGGGCGCCCTTTCAGGGCTCGACGTTTGTGTTGGATGCCAGACCCC